>DRKT01000091.1 GCA_011053195.1 Phycisphaerales bacterium
CCGGTGCCGGTGCCGGCGACAATGGCATCGACCTTCCCGCCGTCGGTCTGGTCCCAGATCTCCTGTCCGGTCAGTTTCTCGTGCGCCTCGATGTTCCACTGCGAGTGGTACTGGTTGAGATAGAACGAGCCGGGCGTCTCGGCCGCGATGCGTTTGGCGACATTGACGTAGTGGTCGGGCGAGTCACCGGGCACATCGGTGGGGGTGATGATGACCTCGGCGCCGAAGGCGCGGAGGCCGTCGATTTTTTCCTGGCTCATTTTGTCGGGCATGGTGAAGACGCTGCGGTAGCCCTTGACCGCCGCCGTCATCGCCGCCCCGAGCCCCGTGTTGCCCGAGGTGTTCTCGATGATCGTCCCGCCGGGTTTGAGCAGGCCCTCGGCCTCGGCTTTGCCGATGATGTAGCTCGCCATCCGGTCCTTGATCGACCCGGCCGGGTTCATGAACTCGCATTTGGCCAGCACGTCGGCAGACCCGGGCTCGGGGACCTTGCGCAGCCGAACCAGCGGCGTGTTTCCAATCGCGTCGAGTATCGTCTCTTTGATCTGCATCGGTCTGCTCCTGAGCGGGCCCTCGCCCGGGAAGCGTAAGGCTGCGATTGCCCGCCGGGGGCGATCCGCCGGTGAAGAACCTAGGCTCTCCCGTGGCTCGTCGGAATCCAGTTGGCCCGACACGGACACAGAAAGAGGATTGGAACGTGGCCAAGAAACCAACCCCCCAGCAGATCGCCGAGCGAGCCCAGAGTGCCTTTGAACTGCACCGCGTGGGCCGTTCGTCAGAGGCGGCCCGGGTTCTCGCCCCGGTGATCGAGCATGCTGTGAATATGCCCAAAGTCAACTATTTGTTCGGGCAGATCCTCGGCTCCAACGGGCAGCACGAGCGCAGCGTGGTGTTCTTCCGCCGGGCCTGCAAAAAACTCCACAGCGATCCGATCACCCGAACCGAGCTGGCCCTGTCGCTCAAGCGCTCGGGCCAGTACGAGGAGTCGATGGTCGAGATCAAGAAAGCCCGGGCGATGGACCCGTGGTACGCCCGGGCCGCTGCCATCGAGGCGGACCTGCTCCAAGACATGAGCCGGTACGAGGAGGCTTGCGCCTTGCTCGATAAGTTCGAGAAGGAGGTCCCTGCGGACCGGATGGGTATCGAGGAGCAGGCGCACCTGCTGTCGATCCGGGCCCGCCTCTCGCCTCGCTACATCAAAAATGTCGATCAGCTGATCGAAGACATTTTCGAGAGCGTCAACGACAAGCGGGTCAACCGGCAGATGCGGTCGATCCTGGCCTCGTGCGCTGCCAACCTGCTCGAGGCCAAGGGCCGCTATGACGAGGCGTTCGATGCGATCACCCGTTCCAAGATGGAGCGCGCCATCCCGTGGGATCCCGATGACTACTCGCGCCGAACCGATGCGATGATCAAGGCGTGGACATCCGATGCCGCTGCCAAGCTTCCCTCGGCGCAGGTCGACGGCTCGGGTGTGATCTTCATCCTCGGCATGCCCCGCAGCGGGACATCGATGCTCGAACAGATGCTCTCGTTGCACCCGGCGATTCAACCCCTCGGCGAGCGCAACGACGTGGTCCACACCGCAGCCGCCATCGACCCGCCGCCGCCGGGCAAACTCTCAATGCCGGCGAACTTCTCCAGGCTCACACCCGAGAACATCACCAAACTCGGCAAGGCCTGCCTGATGGCGCTCAACGCCACACGCGAGCCCGGCAAGATCTACGTCACCGACAAGCAGCCGTTCAACTTCGTCTACGTCCCGCTGATCGCCAAGCTTCTGCCCGGTGCCAAGGTGCTGCACACGATGCGCGATCCGCGCGACACCTGCATCTCCTACTTCAAGCAGTGGTTCAACGGCAAACACGGGCAGGCCAACAGCTTTGAAACCCTCGGCCGGTATTACCACGACTACCGACGCACAATGGCCGCGTGGGAATCGCTCGAACAGCCCACCCGCTGCCCGGCGATGATGCGGGTCCAGTACGAGCAGGTCGTCAGCAACCCCGAGCCCGTCATGCGCCGCGTGCTCGATTTCCTCGGCCTCGAGTTCGACGAGCGCGTGCTCAGCCCCGAAAAGTCCGACCGCATCGTCACCACCGCCAGCCGGGAGCAGGTCAAGAGCAAGCTCCACACCGGCTCGGTCGCGCGGTGGAAGCGCTACGAAAAACACCTCGGCCCGCTGCTCGAGCACGTCTCGCAATACATCGACGACCCGGAACCGACCGATGGAGATTGAGCTCTCCCCGGCAGCGCACCAGAGCTACACACAGGCCGTTCGGCTTATGCAGTCCCGTCGCGTGCTCGAAGCACTCAAGATCGCAGTGCAGGCGGCGGACGCGGAGCCCAACAGCGCCGGGGCGCAGCAGGTTTTCGGCGCCCTGTGCCTGCGCGCAGGCCGAATGCCGGACGCTGTGCGCCTGTTGCGCCGGCTCGTCAAGCTCCAGCACGCCAACGCCGAGGCCCGGTTCTATCTCGCCATGGCGCTGCACCGAACGGGCCAGCACGACGAAGCGCTCCAGCAGTATGAGCGGTCGCTGGCGCTCAAGCCCGGCCAGTTCGACGCGATGGCCGCCCGCGCGGAACTGCTGGCGGATCTGAACCGAGATGAGGAGGCGCAGACGCAGATCGAGGATCTGGCCAAGGCCTTCCCGCCCGATCGGCTCTCGCTGGCGCAGCGTGTCACGCTGGCGCTGATCCGCTCGGCGCTCTGCCCCAGATGCATCGACCCGGCCGACATCGAGCCCGAGCTCGAACAACTCGCCCATGATCGAACGATCCCGCCGGCGAAGCGTTCGGTGCTGTTGTGGCGGCTCGGACGCATCGCCGAGAGCCGAGGTGATGATGACCTTGCGTTTGCGCGCCACGCCGAGTCCAAGGCCGTCGCCGCCCCGCCCTGGGATGCCGACGCCCATTCGCACCGGGTGGATGCGTTGATCGCCGCATGGACCTCGCCCGAGGCCGAGGCGATCCCGGAATCCACACTCTCCGGCTCCAACTTCGTCTACATCGTCGGGATGCTCCGATCGGGTACCACACTGGTCGAGCAGATGCTGGCGCAGCTTTCGGGTGTTGTGCCCGGTGGCGAGCAGAGCGTCATCCGCCAGGCCGCTGCCGAGATCCAACCTCCGCGCGGCATTGAGATGCCGATGCCGACCGAACTCACTTCGCTGACCGCTGAGCGGATCAATGCGTTGTCGAAGACGGCCCACGCCCGCTACGCCGAGCGCGTCCCGGCGAGGGCGGGTTCGCTCATCACCGACAAGCAGCCGCAGAACTATTTTTATCTGCCGTTGATCGCCCGGCTCATGCCCGGCGCGCGCGTGATCCACCTCCAGCGAAACGCGCAGGACTGCTGCATTTCCAATTTCTTCACATCGTTCGCCCGCCCGCACCCCGAGACGCACGATCTCTACAACCTTGGTCGGTTTTTCAGAGACTACGAACGACTCATGCGCGCCTGGCAAAGCCTTCCAAAGCCCGAGATCCTCAGCATCAACTACGAAGACCTTGTGCAACGGCCCGAGCCGACGGCCCGACAGATCGTCGAGTTCATCGGCAAAGAGTGGGACCCCGGCGTGCTCGAGTTTCACATCTCAAGCCGAACCGTCCGAACCGCCAGCCGCGAGCAGGTCCGGCAAAGGCTCTACACCTCGGCCGTCAATCGCCACGAGCGGTATTCGGCTCACCTCGGCGAACTCCGACGCGGCCTCGGGCTGACGGACTGAGCCCGGCTACCCTTGAAGCGTGAAAATACTCCTCACCAATGACGACGGCATCAACGCACCCGGATTGCTGGCACTCCACCGCGCCATCACCGAGATCAACCCCCTCGGTGAAGTCTTCACCGTGGCGCCCAAAAGCGTGCAGAGCGCTACGAGTCATGGCGTCACCTTCCACACGCCGCTCATGGTCGAGCCCGCCACGCACCTCGAAGGCTTCGCGGTCGACGGTCGGCCCGCGGATTGTGTCAAACTCGCGCTCAGCACACTCTGGCCCGAGCGATTCGGCGCGGGGTCCAGGCCCGATCTGGTCATCTCCGGCATGAACTCCGGGGCGAACTGCGGCGTGAACGTGATCTATTCCGGCACCGTCGCCGCCGCCATCGAGGCCGCCTTTCTCGGGCCGCCCGCAATCGCGGTCAGCATGCACCTCGGCCGGGGCAGAGCGCTCTTCGACGTCGGCGCCGGCCATGCGCGCAAGGCCATCGACGCCATTCTGAGCGCCGGCACGCTTCACAAACACGAATGCCTGAGCATCAACATCCCGCGCTGCGAGGAGGACCTGCCCGACACGCCCGAGGGGCGCGCCGAATCCATGCGCAGCCGAATGGCCTCCGGCTCGCCCGGGATGGTCCCGACGGGGCGGGGCGAGTCCTACGAGTGCGGACCGGACGCCGACGAGCCCCACGACCCACACGCCGACATGCCCATCTCGGTCTGCCCGATGAACACCCACGGCATGGTCGATCGCTTCGAGCATCGCGTCAGCCCGAGCGGGCAGGACTATTACTGGTCAACCGCCGGCGGGCTCGATTTCCACGGCACCGAGCCCGGGTCGGATGTCGATCTGCTGTTCAAGCGCCACATCACCATCACGCCGCTGAGCTTCGATCTCACGGCGAATGAATCCCTCGAACGCTGGCGCGAACGGATCGGATAGGTTGTTTCTGGTCGCGTTCAGCCGAGCAGGTCGGACATGTTCTCGAGCATGGCCGGGAACTCTTCTCGGATTTCATCGAGTTTCTGAGGTGTGAGTCCGAGCTTGTCGAACGCAGCCGGCGAGATTTTGGTGTCGGGCAGGTCGAGCCTGAAGCCGCAGCCGTGGTCCGCCGCGATGCGATCGCCCACGTGGACCAGATAGACCATCGTGCGGTGCTCTTCGGGCGCCTCCTCTGGGGTGTGGTGGAACCGCGTCACGCTCGTGAGCGTTTTGGGGAACTTCCAGCGTTCGCACAGCGCCGATCCGAAAACCTCGTGGCTGACGCCGAAGATTTCTTCCTCGGCTTCGAGCATGTTGCCCGTGGGCATCCCCTCGCTGTCGGGCTTGACCTTGTCCAGCACATCAATCAGCTTGTTGCGGTCGTACTGCATCTCGACCATCATCCCGATGTCGTGGATCAGCCCGGCCAGGAAGGCCTCGTCCGTCAGACCAAAGCCCAGCTTCTCGGCCAGCAGTTTGGTGGCGGTGGCGCACCCGATCGAGTGGTCCCACAGATCGCGGGCGGCGAAGTACGGCGTGATCTGCCCGCCACGGAAAAGCTTGGCCAGACTCGCCGCGATGGCGATGTTCTTCACCGCGTTGAGCCCGAGCATGACGATCGCGCGGTTGATCGCTGCGATCTGCCCCGGCAAGCCGTAGAACGAGCTGTTGACCACCTTCAGCACGCGCGAGCACAGCGCCGGGTCGATCGAGATCAGCTTGTGCAGGTCCTGCGCCGTCGAAGACGGGTCCTCCACCAGCTCGATGATCTTCAGCGTGATCTCCGGCAGGGTCGCGATGTGGTTGATCTGACCGATCGCTTCCTTGACAATCTGCTCTTGCTGCACATCAGTAGCCATACCGGACGCTCCTCGTTCAATGCGGTGTCACTCCTTGCATCGGTCATGCCGGTACCGGACTTTCGCCGATCGTCGGATTCCGTGCGCCCAATGACCTATCAGCCCCGAAGGTCCGAGAAAACGGACCGGTTCAGCCGATCTCGGCCCACCGCTTGTGCCCGAACCCGGGCTCGGCAAGATTCACACCCGCGATGACCTCCGCGATCCGCTCGCCCGCATGACCATCCCCGAACGGGTGGTCGCTGTCGGGGAGCGTCATGCCCTGCGCCCGCTCGATGGCCTCGGCGATCGCCCCGGCGGATTCGCCGGCAGCATCGACCACATGACCTGCCCGTTCCCGACCCGCCTGCCTCGGGCCGATGTTCACGACCCGCGCCCCGATCGCGCTGCATTCGATGATCCCCGCCGAGCTGTTGCCCACCAGCACCCCGCCGCGACCAGCCAATCTCTTGAGCAAACCGACGAACGCCTCGCGGGGCAGGTGGGCTTCGATGGTGATGTTCGGCTTGTTCCGCTGCGCCTCGATCGCGCGCACGATCCCGTTCCGTCCCGGGTCAAGGTTCGGCATCAGGCACAGCAGCCGACGATCGCCGATCGCTTCGATCGCCGCCGACGCGACCGCTTCCTCCTGCTCGTCCGGTCGCCCCACCGGGTGCATCAGCATGACCGCCTCCGGATCGCCGAGCCTGAGTGCCTGTTCGTCGTTCATCTCGGGGATGCGGTCCAGCCCGTCGATTGCGGGCGAGCCGACGACGTGGATGCGCTGCTCGGGCTCACCCATCTGCCGTATGCGGGCTGCGGAGGATGCCGTCGCCGGGAAATGGATGTGCGAAAGTTTGGTGATGGCGTGTCGCATGGCCTCGTCGGCGACGCCTTCGGCGAGGTCGCCGCCGTGGATGTGCGCCACCGGCAGGCCTCCGATCGAAGCCGCGCTCGCCGCGGCGAAGGCCTCGATGCGATCACCGAGCACGAGCACGACATCAGGCCGGAGCCGATCGAAGCTTCGGCCGAACCGTCCGATGCCCTTGCCGAGGCTCTCGACATCCGCCCAGCGCCCGACCTTGCCGGCGGTCTGCATCGGGATGGAATCCGCGACAGCGAACTCGGCCTTGACCTCGTGGTACGTCACCGCGGGCATGATCAGGTGTGCCCCGGCCGCGATGACCATCAACTCCAGATCATTGCGGGCCTCGATTGCGCGCATCACCGGCCGGAGCAGCCCGAACTCCGCGCGCGTGCCCGTCACCACCGCCACCCGCCGCTGACCGACCTCGCTGGCCATCCGTCTGTCCCTCTCATCGCCCGTCCATCCGGGGCCGATCACGCCAGATCCCCGTCGACCAGCGGCACATCCGCCGAGATTGCGCGGGCGGCCTTGCGTCCGACAACGGTATCGAGTGCGAAGGGCGCCAGCCCCGTGCCGGGTCGTTTGATCGTGAGCATCGACCGTGTGATTTCGGTGCCAGCCGGGATCGGCTGCGAGGCAACGAGTGATTGACGCGAAACCCGGCGTACATCGCGTTCGCAGTCCAGCACGGCTTTGGTTCCGTCGCCGCCGGGCGTCCGGCACGGATGTTCCTTGGCCGCTGCGACGTATCGGCTCATGTCATCCGGTTCGAGCGAGGCCGCGTGGTCGGGTCCCTTGGCGGTTGTATCGTGGGTGATGTGCCGTTCGAGCACGCAGGCGCCCGCGTTGACCGCTTGGGCGCCTGTTTCGATCTCGCGGGTGTGGTCGCTGTAGCCGACGGGCAGCCCGGTGGCGTGTGCGATTGCCGCGATGCCGTCGAACGCCGGTTCCGGCGCCGGATAACTGCTGACACATTGCAGCAGCGCCAGCCGATCGCGGATGCCTCCGAGCCAGCGAGCAGCCCGGAGAACCTCGTGCAGCTCGCTCGCCCCGGTGCTGACGATCATCGACTTGCCGGTGGCTGCCATCGCTTCGAGCAGGGGGTGGTTGATGATGTCGGGGCTCGCGCTCTTGTAGGCATCCCACGGCAAACGATCGGCAGTCTCGACCAACTCGACGCTGAACACCGTCACGATCGCGTGGATGCCACGCTTGTGCGCGCGGTTGACAACCTCGGCCATGTCCTCGATCGACAGTTCAAGACGGCGCAGCATCTCGATCGGGTCCGTCTCGCCCGCATCTTTCTGATATGCGGCAAGCTTGGCGGCCTTGCTCAAGAGCCGATCCGTCTCGAACAATTGGAGCTTGATCGCATCGGCGCCGGCCTCGGCCGCGGCATCGGTCAGCGCCAACGCCTGCTTCACATCGCCATCGTGGTTGACGCCGATCTCCGCGATCACGTACGCCCGGTGGCCCGGTCCGATCTCGGTGTCACCGATGCGCATGGGCCCCTCCGCGCAACAGCATCGCCTCGGCCCGGAGGACATCGACCTCATCATCAATATCCACAACCGACCCCGGCGGCGAGATGATCCCTCGAAGATCCGAGCCAAAGAAGGCGTGAGGCCCCGGCTCGACTCCATCGACTTCCAGCATCAGCGCACGACGCGTCAGCGCGATCACGCCACCATCGGGCAGGTACGCCGGCGGCAGGTCCTGCCGACGATAAATCCCGCCATTGAGCTGCGTCCCCTGCCAGGGCGTCAGCGATCCGGATTGCCCATCGAGCCGAACCATCCAGAGCGGGTGGTGCTTGCCGACACGCTCGTAGCTCTGCACCGAATCGCACCCGGACTCCTGAAGCCTGGCCACCGCGCGGTCGATCAGGTCACCCGGGCGAACGGGGACGTTGGCGTACAGGATCACGATCGGTGTCAGTGGATCAACGGACCATGGCAGCCCAGCGCTCACGGACTGCACAGCGTGGCGGGCTGCCGCATCGACTGTCGCGGTATCACCGGCAAGATGCGCCGGGCGATCCACAGCCATCGCGTCCATCGAACGCGCCAGATCGAGCAGTTCCGGTGCATCGCTGCTGACCACAACCGCGCGCACGGCCTCGGCGCGCTGCGCCATCTCGATCGTCCACGCAGCGCACGGCCGACCCGCGATCGGGCGCACATTCTTGCCGGGTACGCCCTTGCTGCCCGCCCGGCCGAGCACGATCGCTAGCGCGCTGCTGCTCACGCGAGACCCATCGCTGTGGACGCAACGGCTTCGGCGTGCTGGTGCGGTTCGGCCGTGTTCAGGGTCTCGATTCGCCGGCGCCACGCCACGATGATCCCGTCGCGCACATGGTCGCCCTCGTGCGTCAGTTTGGCGCTTGTGAGTATGAGTTCGGTGCCTTGAAGGCGCTCGAGCGCGGGCATCGGCATCTCGATCGGTTCGATGCGTTCGCCCGCGACGGGCTCGGGAAGCGGGTCGATCACAGCAGCGCCGCACGTCATCAGCCAGCGGTCATACACCGGCTCGAGCTCCTCATAGATCGCATCGCGCCGGGTCAGCCGGGCGACCAGCCAGGGCCAACCCAGCCCGTCAAGCCTTGGCCGCGACTGACGGGCCTCGACGAGCCGTGCGATGGCGCCGTGTGCCGCGTCAAATCCCTGCCGACCCGTCAAGAGTTCACACCTGTCTGCGCTTTCTGAAACATAGTCCAGACTGATGACATCGACACCGATATCCAGCAGCGTTTGCAGTTTCTCCTCGCTGCCCAGCGCCGGCGTGCGCACATGGATCGCCAGCACTCCCGCGCCCCGGGCCGCCCCGATGATCTTGAGCAGGTCCGGGTGGTCGAGCACTTCGGCCAGATCGTGCGTGGTTCTCTCGGCGGTCAGCGTGAGCGCGAGGTCCGGCCGGGCCGAGGCGGCCTGACGAATCCAAGAGATGGCCAGATCCGTTTCAACCTGTGAGCCGTCAACTCCCACGAGTTCCAGCACCAGATGCTCGGGCCCGGCTTCGGCCAGCCTCGGCCTGTGCGCACCAAGATGCTCGGCAATCTCCGAAGCGCTCATCGTGAGCAGGCTTTCACCCAGACCACCCAGCGAGGTTTCAAGCATCGCGAAACGTTCCGGCGTGTCCTGCGTCAGCCTCGCGCCGAGATCGCGCACCGCCGCGTCGACAAGAATGCACCCCGTCCCCGCGATCGGATCGCTCGATGGCTGCACCGGCAGATACCCGAGCAGCGTTCCGATCGACGCGAACGAACCGGCTTCATCGAGTTTCTCCGCGATGGATTCGATCACGGACCGCTCGATCAAACAGGGCCCGAGCCCGACTGCCGCCTGGCTGAACACCAGCCGGTGCGTCCTTGGATTGGCTCGGAATCGCCGAACGGCCTCGTCGCAGAGCTTCGGATCGATCAGCGACCAGTCCGCGCCGACCAGCACCACAGCATCGGCGCCGACCTTGGCCATGGTCTGCACGGTTGCGGCGGGATGCAGCAGTTCATCAAACGCGGTCCAGCCGGCCACGCCGCCACGCCATGAGCGAGTCGCAAACGCGCGCGCGCCGCGAACGGCCGAACGCCGCTCACGCATCGGATTCTCATCCACCTCGATGATCCGCACCGTCAGCCGGCCCACGCGTCCGCCGCTCGGGTCCACGCCGGCGGCCTTGGCGGCCTCGCCCGGCTCGGCCGTGATGAGCGCAACCCCATCGAGCCCGGTCGTCTGTGCCAGGCGTTCGAGTGTCAGTCGCAGTGGCGTCCGTCCGAGGAGCGCCGGTCTCCGCAGATCCCGCGCGACCCCGAGGTCGGACACCGACGCATCCACAGGGATCATCGCCCAGACGCTCTGTTTCGTGTTGGCCCCCTCGGCCTCGGGGTCTTCGGGCGGATCTTCGCGGGTGATCTTGGCGGCCTTGCCGTCGTGCGCACGGATGGCGCTGTCCATCATGTCGCCGAGCATGTCCGCCGCATCGCCGAGCCAGCGCAGGTTGTCCGCATCGCGCTCGATCTGCGCCCGCTGGCGGTCGAGCGCCGACTCTTCGCCGAGATGAATCAGTCTGTCCGCCTTGGCCCGACGCAGTGTTCCGGTCTGATTGAGATCCTGAACAAGGCTGTACGCCGGTTCGAGCTTCTCGATCGCCTGTTTCTGTTTCTCCACCTCGCCGATAAGCCGGTTGACCCGCGCCTGGTCGCTGTGGTGCTCGGCCATCTCGTTCATCAAGGCCTCGGTCTTTCGGCAGATCTCGGCGACCTTCCACACGTCGCCTCGCACCTGCCGGAGCCGGCCCACCGCCTCGCGTACGGCCTTGCCCCGACGTCGATCGGGTGGGTCGGGAAGATTCAGGGACGGGCCGTCGCGGAGTTGTTCGAGCGCCTCGGCCAGCGGCATCACCGCGGTGTGCGCCTTGTCCACACCGCCCTCGGTCGCGTCGATGATCGTCAGCCCGCGCTGGACATCGGCGGCGAAGTCGCGCTCGAACTGCGTCAGATAGGTGTGCATCTGCTCGTCGGTGTAAACCGCGCGCCCGAGGTGGTCGCGAGCCGGGATCAGCCGGCTGCGCATCCGTGCGATCCGCTGCCACTCCATCGTTTCCAGCGTGTTGAACGGCCCGAGCTCGCTCGACCAGACCGTGTGGATCGCGGCACCTGAGGCGTAATACTGACCATCCGTGAACGCCAGATCCTGACCGATCAGGATCACTGGGTCCGCGTGCATGTGACGGGCGAGGTAGTACGCCAGGTGCGCCACCGTGGCGCCGGGCGCAATCGAGCCGCGTCCGGCCTCGGGTTCTTCAAGAAGCTGAGACAGGCACCCATCGCGTGGACACCGAATCGCGCCTGGCCACGCGTCCATGATGGCCGGGTTGCCCTTGGCCTCGACGACCAGCGTGACGCCCTCGACCATCTCGGCGGTCAGGCCCTCGTAGAACCTTTTGCTGATCTCGTGGTAGTCCAGAGCCGTCACGAAGTGGGGCTTGATGCCCATCTCGAGCAGTGGTTTGAGCATCGTCTGCACCGCGATGATGACGAACCGATCGCGCACGCCGGGCTCTTTGAGCCGGTGGATGTTGCGCTTCAGGCTCGGCCCGGCCGAGACGACGATCGCGGGTCGGCCCTGGCAGCAGCCGGCCAGTTCGACGATGCCGGAGGACTCGACGTAATGATCAAGATTCATCAGCTCGTTGCGCATCGTGATGTCGCTGTGCATGAGCGTGGTGATGATGTTGGTCCGGATGGCGCGCACGACGCCGGCGAGATTGCCTTCAAATCGGTCGATCGTCTCGCCGAGCCGTTTGGCGCTGGGCGGGTGATGGACCAGTTGCAGCCCCAGGCTGACCAATCCCTCGCTGCCAGTGAACGCCGCGGAGATCTGCGACGCATCATCCGGGTCGGTCAGGAAAACCAGCAGCGGGTCCTTGAGCCATTGGCTGTGGTCCTGCCGTTCGAGCACGGCCCGCAGGAGCCCGACATCGGGTTCATACACCACGATCAGGGCCGAGGACTTGGCCCGGACCAGCAGCTCCCGCACATGGTGGCCCAGCGCAAAGCCCATCACGACCAGCGCACCCGCGGATTCGAGATCGACCGACTCGGCGAGCCGTTTGGCCTCATCGCCCGGGCGCTTCCGGCTCGCCAGCGCCACACGCCGGCCCCAGCCATCGGTGACCGAGCACGACAGCAGACCATCATCGGCCAAGGTCCATTCTAGATCGGTGGGGCTCTGGGCCTGGGCGACAAGTCTGGCGACACCGGGCGAGCCGATCGCAAGGGCCGCCAGATTGCGGTCGAGGATCGAGCCGTCCGCCGTGAGCGAGGCCTCGCCCGATGGCGCGATCGTGCGGTGTTGGTTTCCCATGGGGCGTCTCCTACGCCGGTCGTGTTCGGGCGCACCTCCGGCGCCACAGCCCAGCATCGGCGTTTGGATGTGGTACGCTCCAGAGGATGCAGATCATGGGCCCCGACCAAGCCGCGATCCCCGACCTCCCGAGCCCGCCATTCGTCGAGCATGTGGTGTTTGAATCGCCGGCGATGCTCGTTGCCGTGCTCGGGGTGGCGTGCGTCGTCGCCGTCGTCATCGCCGTTCGCAGCCGGCGTCGGCTTTGGGGGATGCTGGTCGCCGGTGCGCTGCTCGTCGTCGCCGGCGGCGTGCTCATCTCCGCCGATCGTGTGACGACCGATCGCGAGCAGGTCATCGCCCGCACCGCGCTGCTCGTCGATGCACTGGCGGCGGTCGATACCCGGACACTCGAGGCCATGATGATCGACAACGCCCGCCTTGGCCCGGGCCCGGACGCCGGCGGCTACGCCCGCAGCATCCCCGAACTCGATTCGAAGGCCGACATCATCACGACGGTCCAGCGCCGGCTTGGCAACTCCAACCTCATCGGGTCGCACCGCATCCTCGAAACCCGGGCCGGGCTCGATGGGCCCAACGTTGCCCGATCACTCGTGCGCGTGCGCATCACCGGGCCCGATGACGCTTACTTGAACCATTCATGGTGGGGTATCGACTGGCGCCGACGCGATGGCCAGTGGAAAGTCGCCGGCATCGAAGCGCTCTGGATCCAGGGCGGCTGACCGGCATCGCCGGGTCGGGCTCAGTTGCCGGCACCTTCAACGATGTCGTCGAACCCCGCGATGATGTCGATGCTGCCCTGCGTGCCGTCGTCGAGCTCGTACTGCCCCTGGCTGATCGAGCCCTTGGGCGTGAAGTTTCGGCCATAGATCAGCTCGCCCCCGAGCTTGCCGAAGCCCTTGTCGTCCCTGGAGAGGTAGACCCGGTCGGCGCCGGCCGACTGGAAAACGATCCCGCCACGCCCGGCACTGGGCAGGATGCTGTTGACACCGACGGTCTCATCGACCGCAAACGCCGGGCTGCCGAGCAGGGCGGTCAGGCGTTCTTCGAGATTGCTTTCGCCTTTTCCGAGCAGGCTCCATGGCCTGTTGTTGACTGGTGTGGGTTTTGCTTGTTGCACCTGCTTTGTACCCAGTGCGGTCGAGGAGAGCATCCCGGCGTTCTGGTTCCAGTAGTAGTGGGCGGGCTCGGTGTCGGAATTGATCCTTGCGAAATCCTGAATCGACGAGTTGGCGTTCATCTTGGGTCCCGTCGTGTTGTCGGCCCATGCGAGGATCGGCATGCCCCAGGCGTCGAGCACATCGGGGAGTTTCTGGTGGTCGGCGTTGGCGGCCTGACCATCGACCGGGAGGTAGCCCTTGTTGTCCGGCGTGTAGTACCCCTTGCTGCCCTGCCCGAGATTGATCGTGTCCAGATCGACCGTCACCTCGCTGGAGTTCGTGGGCCCGACCTTCATCGCGTTGGAGGCGACGATCCCTCCGGTGGATTCCACGGGCCCGCCGATCAGGTCGAGCATGATGTTTTCCATCTGCGTGAAGCCTCGGGTGGCGTTCTCGCCGTTGCCCATTTCATCGGCGGAGAAGTAGCCGGGGAGTCGGTCGTTGTCCGCCTGGAACTGGGCGACGGCGGTGACAAGGCTGGCGATCTGGGCATTGGAGGACGATTTCTTGGCCAGCGAGCGCGCTCCGCTGAGCGCCGGGACCGTGATCGAGATCACCACCGCGATGATGACGATGACCACGAGCAGTTCGATCAGGCTGAAAGCCCGGCGGTGGGGCGTGCCGGTGTGGGTCGTGAGCTGGCCGATCATGCGGGGGTCTCCTTCGTCATTGTCCCGGAGTCACGCCATACCGGCGTCCGAACCCCGTCGTAGTCTGTTCGGGATTCTATTCGGCCTGAACCGCTCCGGTGTTTCGTCGGTGTGCGATGTCCGCCCGAGAGAGCGAGTATACCGCCGACGCCATAGAATCCGTGTACCGACACCGAGATACGGCCCGAAACGGGGGCCAGAACGGGGTTCAGATGCCCAATCCAGAGCCTTCGAGCCCGAATCCGATCAGGCGGGTGCTGTTCGTCTGCACGGGCAACACCTGCCGAAGCCCGATGGCCGAGACCATCGCCCGGCAGGAATTGCTCGATGCCGGGCTCACCCCGGAGCGGTTCGAGGTGGGCTCGGCCGGTCTCGCGGCCGGTCCGGGCATGCCCATGACCCCCGAGGCCGAGGCGGCGCTGATCAAACTCGGCTACGAGCCCCGGGCG
Source organism: Phycisphaerales bacterium (assembly GCA_011053195.1). Lineage (GTDB taxonomy): Bacteria > Planctomycetota > Phycisphaerae > Phycisphaerales > UBA1924. The sequence continues at coordinate 14,529 of DRKT01000091.1, forward strand.
CACCGGTCCCGGGGCTTGACCCTTGCCGACATGGAACGCGCCGACGAGATCTACGGCATGACCGGCGCCCATGTGCAGGCGATGCGGCAGGCGCTGCCCCATTGTGCGGACAAGATCAGGCTGCTCGATCCATCAGGCGCCGATGTGCCCGATCCGTTCGCATCGCCGCCCGAGGTGTACGATACAACGTGCCGGAAGCTGGTCGAGTTGATTCGACATCGGCTCGGCACCGGCGCAGAAAGGTCGCACCAATGAAGATCGCAGTCGGGGCGGATCATCGCGGGTCGGATGTCTCGGCGCACATCGCGCGCCATCTGGGCGAGCAGGGGCACACCGTCACGATCCACGGCTCGCTCGATGGCGAGCCCTGCGACTATCCCGAGGCCGCCTATGCCGTCGCCACCGAGGTCGCCGCCGGTCAGGCCGACATGGGCGTGCTGATCTGCGGCACGGGGATCGGGATGTCGATCGCCGCCAACAAGGTTTGCGGCGTCCGGGCAGCCGTCGTTCACGATGAGCTCACCGCCCACCTCGCCCGGAGCCACAACGACGCCAACATCCTGTGCCTCTCGGCGGACCTGCTCGGCCAGCGCATCATGGACAAGATGCTCGAGACGTTCCTGACCACCGAGTTCGAGGGCGGTCGTCACGCACGCCGGCTCGCCAAGATCGCGGCCATCGAGCACGGCCAATCGCCGACGGATGTCGAGGTCTGACGACGATCCGGCGCCTTTATTTCGTTTCGTCGGTGTACACCAGGACCGTGTTTCCTGAGCCGACGACGATATGGTCATCCAGCAGTGTCAGAGCCTTTGGTTCGGACAGGAGATGCAGGTCGGCCCGGCCCAGCAGGAGCCCGGTTTCGCTGTCGAGCACATACAGTCTGAACAGCGATCCCTGTCTGAGATGGGGCGGCCCGTTGCGGGAGAGCATGACATACACCCCGTCGCCCGCGATCGGCGGGAGCACCACGCGTTCACCGGCCAGCGCATCGCCGCCCGTCAGGTGACCATCGGCGTCGTAGAGCAGCAACCCGTGATCGGTTGCGAATGCGGTGGTCGTGTTGGGAGCCTCCTGGACATTGATCCGCGAGGCGGTCGAGGACCGGTCGAGGTCTTCGAGCGGGGCATCGCGCAGCGTGCCCGTGTTCATGTCGATCTGCCAAAACTGGCGATCGGGTCCGAGGATGACGGCGCGGTCGTGCAGCAGCCACGCGTCGCCGCTGAGCCGGACCGCCGGATCATCCACCGTCCAGAGCTGCACGCGCCGTCGGGGATCGGTGCACACCACGCCCCGGTCCAGTCCGATCAGCACGCGACCGGCGCCGTCGACACGCACCCACCGCACGAGGCTGTCGAGGGTTTCGTTCTGGTCGAGTTTCTGCCGATTCGGGATGTCGTACGCCGCCATCATCGGCACGACGCCGGCGGGTTCGCCCGCCTGCGCATCGGCCGGTCTCTCGCCGCCGAAGACGAGGATACCCCGCGAGAGCGCCACCTCATAGACCACCGGCACATCGAACTCATCGGCCCAGGCCGTCCGGCCCGAGTCGATCTCGAAGACCGCCGACCGTCCCGTGCGCTCGATGAGCGCGATGTACCGGTCGCCAACGACGACCAGCAGGTCGCTCAGCCGGACCGGGCCATCCAGCGGCGTCTCGACCAGCCCCGTCCGCCTCCGCGCCGGCTCGCGCTCGAACAACTCCGCAAACGGGGGCGTTCGCCAGCGCGTTCGGCCCGTCACCGTGTCGATCATCTCGAGGCTCGCCGTGTCGCCCGAGCCCCACAGCAGAATGGCCGCCTCGGGTTCAAGCCGGACAAGCATCGGGGGGCTCGAGCTCGAAATCGGCCTGGACCAGATCGGGCTCAGCCCGCCCGGCGGGATCGGGCCGAGAACCTCCGGCTCAAACCCCAGCTCATCCGTTGCGTTGCCGCCGATTCCAAAGAGCGCCACAACATCGAGCACGTCTGACCGAAGCAGGAGATGGTTGGTCGGGGTGCGTCCGGCCGAGCCCGCCGGCTCGACAATCCGCCAGCCGGTGAGCGTCTGCAGGAGCCCGGTCGGCGATGGTCCCACCCTCGGCAGTCTGGACAATGTCGCAAGCCGATCCGCAAGCTCTCGCTCGAGTTCATCCGCATCGAGCACCTCCCCGGCATAGGTCAGCCGGAGCTGCGGATGAGCCTCGCGCACCCGGCGCAGGACCTGACTGGCCGCAAAGAGCCGGTCGGCCTCGGCCAGCGCCCGCACAAGCCGGCCCGCGAGTTCGCCCGTGACCCCTTTCGCCGGGGCGCGAGCCTGACCGAGCGCCTCGGCGGCTGTCAGCCCGGCCTCCAGGGCCGCCACCGATCGCTCGGCATTGCCCTGCGCCTCGTACAACTCGCTCGCACGCAGCAGCGCCTCCGGCGCCACGCGCGACACCGGGTACCGCCGTGCCAGATGCTCGCACGCCTCGGCCGTCAGCGTCGATTCCGCACCGTCCGCCTCGGACTCTGCATGCAATGATTTCCATTCTGATTTCGCAATTTTATCGAATTCTCTATAAGCCCGACGATTGTTCCGCACGAGCCTGCGCAGCGCCTCGGCCGCCGCCAGCTCCGCGCGGCGCTTGTGCCGGCTCTGCGAATACTCCGCCTCGATCAATTCCGGATCGAGCAGGATCGCCTGATACGCCCGGGCCGCCTCGACCGGATCATCCTCTGCCTGCGCCAGCATGCCCA
>DRKT01000092.1 GCA_011053195.1 Phycisphaerales bacterium
ACACCCCCGCCTCCCGCAAGGGCTTGGCCTTGGCCCACATCTCGCTCTCCCACGCATCGCTCGAAATCAGCACGCCATCTGGGTTCAATACTTCGATGGCCGAGTCAACCGTTGCGACGGGCAGCCCGAGCGCCTCGCCCGAGGGCGGCGGATCATCGTCGATGAAGCCGACCACCGGGAAGTCCTGCCGATCAAACACATCCGCCCGCCGCTGCGTGTGCTGACCAAGCCCGTACACCGCGATCCGTCGGCACCCCTTCGCAACCATCGCCCGCAGGTGCCTCGCCAGCACCGCCCATTCCACGCCGCCCGGCAAGAGCGAACTCCACACGATCTCAACCCCGGCCCCGCGCCATGCCTGACGCTGCTCGCGGTCCGGCCCATCATCGCCCGCCGGCACGATCACCACATCATCACCTGCCCCCGGCAAGCGCACCGCGATCGACCGATACCCCGCCTCCCCGAGCCTCGCCCGGAGCCACGAAAGCTCGCCCGTGCCATCCTCCGTGCGCTGCTTCGTCCAGCGGTACCGATCCGCAAGTGTCACGCCCGCAAGCGTCGGCCTGATCTCCATCGGCCTTGCCAGTGTTCGATCAAACACCTCGGCGTACCGCTCGGCCATCGTTTCCAGACCCAGTGCCCCGCGCGCCAGTTCCCAGGCGTTGTGACCGATGTGCCGGAGCCCGGCCCGATCCTGCGCCAGATCCGCGATCCGGTCCGCCAACACACTCGGCTCACCGACGGGGGCGGTGATGCCCGTGCGTCCTTCCTCGATCCATTCACCCACGCCGCTGTCCACGCGCGTCACCGCGGGCACCACACCACAGCCCATCGCCTCGAGCATGGTGATGCTCGTGCCCTCGTATTCGCTCACCAGAACCGCGATGTCCACCGCCCGCCAGAACCGTTCAACCCACGCCGGGCTCTGGCCACCATGAAAGATCACGCGCACCGGACCAACCGAACCGATCTCGTGCCGAAGCAGCGCCAGCTCCGGCCCATCGCCCACGATGTGCAGCTCCGCCTCGACGCCCCGTTCGGCAAGCCGCGCGACCATCGGCACAAGATCAAGCACCCGCTTCTGCGCCTGCGCCACCCGCCCCACGTACGCCAGGCGGATCGGCCCGTTCTGCCCGGGCACCCTCGGCGACTCAGAACTCGGCACGCCATACACGATCGTCTCCATCGGTCGATCACCCGCCATCGGCTTCAGCCACCGCCCGATCGAGCCGCTCACACCAACACACGCATCCCAGTCCGGATAGGTCTTGAGAATATCTCGATAATACGAATGATCCGTGTGCGCAATCGCCACGCTCGGCACGCCGCTGCTCCGAAGCTGCGTCGCCACCGCATACGCAAGATCCGTATAGTTCGGCAGCACCAGCTCCGGCTCGTGCAGCTCCACCGACCGACGCACATTGGAAAGCGTCACAAAGTGGTCATCCGTCGGATCCACAACGCACAGCGACACCCGATCACCAAGGTATGGCTTGGCCCGCAGCGCCATCGGTGGCCTTGTCGAAACCAACAGTGTGTGCAGGTCATACCCGAGGTCCGCCCTGTGCTCGAACGCCTCGCTCAGACGCATCGACCACGTCGTCACCCCACCCACCGGCGAATGCTCGAAAGGCACAATACTCACCACGCGACGCCGGCCCGCACGCCGGGGCCGACGCGACGGAACCCGGGCGATCGGCCGGATCGGCACCACAGCACTCGGCCCGAGCCCGCACGTCGCCTGTTCGACAAGCACCTCGGCCACAAGCTCCGACGCCTCGACCTCCACACAGGAAGCGTCGATCAGCCTCAAACATTCCGCCTGCCGATCGAGCTGCTCGCGCGTCGGGCGACGGATCTGCCGCAACAGCCGCGATGCCGAATCCACCCAGCGACAGAGCCCGCCCGCGACCGGCTCCACGCAGCCCGGCTCCCGCGAGCCCGCAGCATCCACGGGTTGCCAGATCCAGGCGCTCGGCGTCCAGATCGGTGTCTCAAACGGATGAAGCACCGCCGTCGGCCGACCGGCACGCATCGACTCGACCACGAGTGTCGAGGGCGTCGTCACCACCGCACCCACGCATCGAAGCACCTCCGCCAGCGACCCCGGCGCATTGACCACACCAAGCGCCGCATCGAGCCCGCCCGTCAGCCTCCACACCAGCTCCACACCGGCCCACGCCGCCTCATCGCGCAGTTCCTTGAGCGCCGAAACCAGCGCCCGCCGCTCGTCATCATCGAACGCCGGCGTGTTGGCCGTGGCCACGAGCACCGGCGCGCCCGTCATGGTCGGCATCGGCTCGCCAATGACCGAATCCACCCGAGGCAGCCCCGTCGGCCGGGCGTCGTTGCCCAGCACCGAGAGCGTGCGCGCATCGACCATCCCGCTGCAACACACCACATCAACCGGGGCCGGGCTCAGAAATCCATCGCCCACGCGCGGGTTGCGGTGGATGTTCCGCCAGTCCGCCAGTCCATCCATCATCAGGACCGTCCGCGCCCCGACCCGGCGCGACATCCGCAGCGCCCGCACGCACCGCGGGTCCAGCACATCCGTGACAACCACGACCCGCGTCCCCGCGCGGATCGCCGGCGGCCGATACTCCTCATCCTGACGCTCCATCGTCAAGCCGCGGACCGCCACATGTCCAGACACACCCGCCAGGTGGTCCACCCGGTTGTCCGCCTGCACCACCACGATGTCCGCCGGCCTGCGCATCGCCCTCAGAATCGGCACTTTCGGGCGGCCAGGGCCAACCAAACCGGCCCCGATTGCGGAGAGACTCGTCCCTCGCTGCCGATCCCAACACCGTGAACACACCGCCCACGCTCATTCTCCTGCCCGGCGGGCTCTGCGTCTCGGGCGTCGCCGTCTGGGCCGCGCGACTCGCCAACGCGCTCACCGAACAGGGCACCGACGTCGCGCTGACCATCTTCGCCCCCCACCCGGGACACCGGCCGCTCTCGATCGCGCTGGACGAACGCCTCACGCGGATCGACCTGACCCACCTCCCGCCCATCGAGTCCGCCGGCGACAACCTCGCGCCATACATCGCGCCCATCGCACAGCACATCCTCACCCGAGCGCGACCCGAGCAGCCGATGGCGGTCATCCCCAATCTGCATGGCGACTGCTTCGGCGTTGTCGCAGCCATCGCGCAGGTCCATTCCGAGTTGATCCGTGTCATCGGTGTGGCGCACAGCGACAACACCTACGACGCGGCCATCATCACCCACTACAGCCCGATGCTGGCGCACGCCGTCGCCGTCAGCGACCACCTCGAAGCCGAGTTGCGATCCAAAGTCTCCATCCCCATCGCCAACGTTCCCTATGGCGTGCCCATCCCCAATCAAGCCATCGCCCGTCAACCAACCGCCAACCGCCCGATCAAACTTCTCTATGCCGGTCGGCTCGAACACCGCCAAAAACGCATCATGGCGCTGCCCGTGCTCAGCGATGCGCTCAACGATCGCCAGATCGCGCACACGTTGACGATCGTCGGCGCCGGCCCCGCGCGCAATCAACTCGCCCGCGAGCTCGTCAACCGTCCCAACATCACCATGCGCGATGCGGTCGATCCGACCGCGCTGGGCGACCTGCTCGATTCGCACGATGCATTTGTTCTTCCTTCACGCTACGAGGGGCTCAGCATCGCCATGCTCGAAGCGCTCGCCCATGGGTGCATCCCCATCGTTGCGCGGTCGCGCTCCGGCAGCGCACAGGCCATCTCCACCGGCATCACCGGCGAGATTGTCGATATCGACCCCGATGCCGACGAAACCGAGACGGGAATCGCACTCGCCCGAGCGGTCGAAACCCTCACCCGCCGGGACCTGCCCGAGATGGCGAATCGAGCCGCGGTTGATGCTCGCCGACGTTTCTCGCTCGAAGCCCATGTCCGGGCCTGGCAACACCTACTCGGCTCGGCCGTCAATCAACCACCCAAGCCCTGGCCCGCAGACAGACCCGCTGCATATTCCAGCAGCCAGCCCGGCGCCGGCTCGGTGCCGATCGACGCCGGCCAAAGACTGATCGCGATCCTTGCCAAACTCGCCGGCCGACCCATCATCATCCACGGCGCGGGCCGGCACACGCTCGCGCTCGCCCCACTGCTCGACGGCTTCGACATCCGCGCGGTCGCCGACGACGATCCGCAACGCTTCGGCGAACGACTGCTCGGCTGGAAAATCATCGACCCGCACACCGCCGCCGTCACCGGCGCGACCGATGTCATCATCAGCTCCGCCCTGCACGAAGCCGACATCTGGCGCCGGCGGGAGGTCTATGTCGAGCAGGGATTGCGTGTGCACCGCCTCTACGCCGCGACCGACGAATCGCACGCCGCCACAAAACCTTGACACCAGTGCCACCGTTTCAGCGGCCGATACATCTCGTACAACGTATCCATCCCGGGGCCAGTCCAATCTGCTGCCGATTGCGATGCAAGCGAGACAAACGACTCCCGCAGCGCCGAGACATCCGTTTCCGAAAGAAACATCCGACACCCACGAATATACTCCTCATCAAGAATATCGCATCCGAATATATCATGCGCACACGCCGGGTTGATCTGCGCCAAGGTTCTCGCCTGCGCCCCCAGCGCCCGCTCGCGCTCGAGGTAGCCCGCGGGTTCGTAGCGGTGGTCGTGCTCGACGATGGCCTCCGGTCGGAACAGCACCGGGGCGCCGGTCCTGTGCTGCACGCGCCACGCCCATTCCAGATCCTCGAACATCGCCAGCGCGAACCGCTCATCGAACGGGATCTCGCGCGCGATCGCGGTCGGCAGCGAGAGATTCAGCGTCCACGCATGACGGAAACCCCAATCCCTCTCAGGCTCGTCTGTACCCATCCGGTTGTAGAAAAAGACCATCGACGACTCGCGAACCAGCCGATCGAAGAGCCGGTCCGGCTCGCGGATCACCCACGGCGCGCTGCCGAGCACCATCGCCGGCCCATCCAATCCCCCGTGCGATGCGAGATGCCTTTCGAGCAGCCGAGCATCGGCGATCACATCATCGTTGAGAAAGAGGATCAGCCGTCCACGGGCCTTGCTGATGATCGCATTGCGCGTTGCGGCCGGGCCTTGGTGCGGAAGCTCCAGCACCCTGGTTTCGGGGAGTTGATTGGTGAGTTTTTCTCCGTCGAGGCCAACGACCACCTCGAATTGGTGACGGTCGAGGGTCTGGTCCTGCAAACTCCCGAGCAATCGGGCGAGTTGGGCGGGTCGGCCTCGGCTTGGTATGGCGACGGTGAGATCCACACCGCGTTATCGGCCGAACGCGGGCAACTCCTGAGCCGGCGATCTTCTCGGTCCCGGCCAAGACCCGGTCTGAAGGGGCCGATAGCGGGCTGAGCACCTTTCTCAGGAGGATGCACCATGATCGACAAGAACCGGATCATCGAGCCGCTCCCACCCAAGGGACCCGGCGTGGAACGGCGTCGACACACGCGCTGGCCTCTGGACCGCCCGTGCAAGATTCGCCGGGCGTCGAGCATCACCTTCGAGCCGGCGACGACGTGCAATGTTTCCCCCGGGGGGATTCGGCTGCTGGTGACGGGCGAAAAACGATTCGCCACAGGTGATCGGGTGGAGCTGGCGGTGGCGTGGCAGAGCCAGCCGGTGGTCCGGGGCGATTCGGTGCTGGTCGGGCGTGTCGTTCGTGTGGGGCCGGCGCTGCGGGGGCAATCCGTCGCGATCGCCTTCGAGCAGGCGACCAGTCTCGATGGGGCCATGCTGGATCCGGCCGCCTGAAATCCCGCTCTTCGCCGGGGTCTACGATTCCCCGAGGTCGGCGATGGGCCGATCGACGGAGGCTGCGGATGCTCTGGCAACCCTCACTGCCCGAACGCTACACGCTGGCCGACCCGGAGGATCTCGCCCGGGAGATCGCCGACCGTCGGCATCGTCTGGGCGATCGGCTCGTCATCCTCGGCCACCACTACCAGACCGACGAGGTGATCCGGCACGCCGACATCACGGGCGACAGCCTGAAACTCAGCCAGCGAGCCGCCGAGGTCTGCCGGCAGCGCCCGGTCGAGTTCATCATCTTCTGTGGCGTCCATTTCATGGCCGAGACCGCCGACATGCTCACCCCGGAACAGGTGAGCGTTTCGCTTCCAGATCTCTCGGCGGGCTGTTCCATGGCGGACATGGCCCAGTTTGATGATTGTGTCGCGGCGTGGGACATGATCCATGCCGAGCTCGACCGTCAGGGTTTTTCTGGCCGGGTCATTCCGATCACGTACGTGAATTCGTCGGCGTCGATCAAGGCCTTTGTCGGTGCGCACGGCGGGGCCTGCTGCACCAGTTCCAATGCCGACCACGTCTTCCAATGGGCCATGGCCGGCGGCAAGGGAGACCCCTCCGAGGAGATCAAGATCCTCTTCCTGCCCGACCAGCACCTCGGGCGAAATACCGCAGCGAAGTTCGGGCTCGATACCGAAACACAGACCGCGCTCTTCGACCCGAGGCTCGCCGAGACCGGCGACCCGATGGGCGGGCTGACGCCCGAAACTCTAAACAGGGCCAAGGTGATTCTGTGGGCGGGGCACTGCTCTGTGCACAAGCTGTTCCGGCCGGAACACGTGCGGGCGGCCCGGGCGATGAGCGAGTCCGAACCGGACAAGCAGCCCTGGCGGGTGATCGTGCATCCGGAGTGCAGCAAGGAGGTTGTCGATCTCGCGGATGAATCGGGCTCGACGGGGATGATTCTGGATCGGATCAGTGGTTCGGAGCCCGGCTCGCGCTGGGTGGTGGGCACGGAGCACAATCTGGTGCGGCGATTGAGCCGGGAGGCCGCCGGTCGGGGCGTCGAAGTGCGCATATTGAGCGATTGCCAGTGCCTGTGCACGACGATGTACCGGATCGACCAGCCCCACCTGCTATGGTCGCTGGACATGCTCTGCGGTTTGTCACCCAGCGGCAGGGACCGATCGCCGGAGATCCCCAACCGCATCCAAGTGCCCGAAGCGACCCGGCGTGAGGCGCTGCTGGCGCTGGACCGGATGCTCTCGCTGAGTGCACCGGCATCATCATGATATTCAGAAATATACGGAATTCGTCAGCGAGATACTGAAGTATTTTTTCCGGCGGGTTTGAGCTCGGCGATGACACCGTCGGCGACGACAGCATCATTGTGCTCGGTGGCCAGTCGCATCAACCGACCGGGCTTGAACTTGACCGCACCCTTGGCCGGGACCTCGACGGGTTCGAGCGTTTTGGGATTCTGCGCGATGCGCGCTTTGCGGACGTGAACTTCAAAGACGCCGAAGTCGCGGAACTCGAGACGGTTGCCTTCGCCGAGGTCGTTGATGATCTCGTTGAGGAACGTTTGGACAGCCCGCTGGACGACCACGCGCTTGTCGCCGGTGATCGAGGTGACGCGGTCGATAAGTTCTTTTTTGGTGACCGTCCGTGAAACATTCTTTGTAGCCATCGATCGCCCGCTCCCCGATTGTCTGGCCGAGACCGGCATCATGCCGGCCCGCATGAATTGTCATAACCCAAGTCTCAGCACCAGCTTAGCAGAAATTCAGCCGGTGTGCAAAGGCGTGGGGAACACCGTAGGCCCCCCGGTGGCGGCTTGTCGACCGGCCGGCGCTAAAAGCGCACAACCACGCCGCTGTAGATCCCGGCCAGAGCGCCCTGGAGTTCCGCATCATCGGATTCGAGGCTCACGATGAGCAGGCGGTAGCCGAGTTGCACACCGATGTTCGGTTGCGGACGGAACCGGGTGCCGACGGTGATGTCGAGTGAGGACGAGCTCTGTCCGGACATCTTGGGCATGCCCCCGAAGTTGGCCGCGAGATCAAGATCGAACATGTCCGCGAATGAGATGTCCCACTTGAAACCGATGACGGGTTCGACCTGAAGTATATCGCCTCGTGTCGAACCGGGTGTTCCGCTGGTGCGCGCCAGCATGAGGTCATAGTCGTAGGCGCGCAGACCGGCGACGAGTTCGAGCCCGGAGCTGAGCATCGCCGAACCGTCGGGCAACGGATCAACCTCGCGATCCCAAACGCGCCAGCCGAGACGAACCTCCGCAACAGCAAGATCGAAGTCGGTCTCGATCCGGTCGCCGGGCGTGATGGCCAGATCATTGTAGGTGACGGTGCGGATGGCGGTTGATGATCCGCGTTGGCTCATGGCGAACCCGAGCAGGCTGATCCTGTACGGATCGGCGTGAAGATGGACCTCGCCCCCGCCGCCGATGTTGGGCGAGTCGATGTTCAGTTCGAGCGTCGGCGTGATCGGTCCGCCGCCGAGGGCGACATCACCGCCGGGCGAGACGTACCAGACGACCGGCTCGACCTGGACGCGCCAGCGCGGACCCGCTGCCGATTCGTAGTGACCGGCGAAGAACCCCTGGGGCACGGGTTTGGTCGGTTCCGGCTTGGGATCGCCGACACCCTGCGCCGGGGCCCGCCCACCGATCACCAACATGACCAACACCATCCAGCGAACCACGCACCGCTCCTCCGGCGACGACAACGACGCCCGCAGAGGGTACCGTCCTCATGGAGCACCCG
>DRKT01000093.1 GCA_011053195.1 Phycisphaerales bacterium
CGACGGCCGTCACCACCACCGCCATCCGGAGCAGGTCGTCCGTATAGACCTTCTGAACCCCCCTGATCCGGCCGACATCGGCGCCACCGGCTTCGAGCGCCATGGTCCGCCGCTCGCCCAGACGCTTGCCCAGCGCCAGGAACATTGCGAGGAAGAACGTCGAGTTCAGCAGCCACGTGCTCGGCTCGACACCCGCAGCAGCGCACCCGACCATCACCCGCAGCACGAAGCCCGCTGACAGACTGATCACATCCAGAATCGGGCGATGCTTCATGATGGCGGAATAGGCAAAGACGTTGACGGTGTAGAGAGCGGTCAGCCCGAACACCCACGCCCGACGGTCCGGCTGGACGAGCAGGACGGCAGCCGAGGCGGCGAAAAGCAGCACAGCGGCGAAGATCCGGGCCTGCCCGACGGAGACCCTGCCGCTGGCGATCGGGCGGGCCTTTTTGCGTGGATGCAGAGCGTCGGCGTGGCGGTCGGCGATGTCGTTGACGACGTAGCACCCGCTGGAGGCGAGCGCAAAGGCCAGAAACGCGCCGAGCACGGAGAGCCAGTTATCCAGCAGGGTCATGCTGTAGATCGGACCGGCGAGCACGAAGACGCCCTTGCCCCATTGCGTGGGCCGGGCGAGGCGGATGAAGTCGCGTGGTGTGGGGCGGGCCTGATCGGGCATGGGACTATGGTAGAGCCATCCGCCGATGCGGCGCTCTCGCCCCGAGTGTTCCTTGCCGATACTTCAAGACGACGACCATGACCTCCCCCACCGCACCCAGAGCCGAACCACGCACGGGTCAGCCGATCCACCGGCCGATGCTCGCAGCCGGCGTCATGCTGGCGCTGGCGTGGATCGCCCAGATCGTGGTGATCTTTGGCGTCGGCTACCGCGGGCCGGCGTTGTACGACGAGCAGCACTTTCACCTGCCGACGATCCGGAGCTTTGCCGAGCAGTTGCCCGCGCCGGACCTGTCGGACTATCTGGTTGCGACGAGCCCCGGGTATCACCTTGTAATGGCAGCGGTTGAGCGGGCCCTTGCCCTGCCGGACCAGGGGCTGAGGCTCATCGGCGGGCAGTTTGCGGTGCTGGCGGTGGTGCTGCTGGCGTGGTGGTTCGGCCGGCGCGTCGCGTGGTGGCTGGCGGTGGCGCTGGCGGTGCCGATCTGGATCTCGCCCTACTTCTTTGCCTCGTCGGTGCTCGCGCTGCCCGAGGGGGCCGCGTGGCTGGGGGTCTTTGTGATTCTCATGCTGGCGCTGAGGCCGAGGGTCAGTGCTTCGCAGCTCGGGCTGATGGGCCTCGTGCTGGTGGTGCTGGTTGCGGTGCGGCAGATCCACCTCTGGGCCGCGGCGACGATCTGGCTCGTCGGCTGGCTCGGGCCGAACCAAAACCCCGAGCCGGACCGGCTTGTCCCGAGGTTTGCGGAGTTGCAGATCCGGAAGCGAATCCCGCCGACCGTGCTGTCGGTGGCGGTGACGCTGCCGGCGTTTGTGCTGGTGGCGTACTTCTTCCGGCTGTGGGATGGGGCGGTGCCTCCGACGTTTCAAACGGGCGGGGCGGCGAACACAATCGAGGGAGCGGCGGAGCACACGGGGTTCAACCCGGCGACGCCGGCGCTGGTGTTTGCGACGTTCGGCGCGTTTGGCCCCTTCTTTGCGCTTGGTCTTGTTGGTCCGATCCGTCGTGCTCTGGCAGCGCGGGAGAGCTCGAGGTGGTTGCCGATATTGTTTGGGCTTGTCGGGCTGATGCTGGCGGTGGTGCCGGCGACTGGGTTTGATGAAGCCGCGGGCCGGTGGACGGGGCTTTGGACGGTTGCGGGCAGGCTGCCGACGGTTGCGGATCGGTCGGTGCTGATCGCGGCGCTGGCGGGTATCGGCGGCGTGGTGCTCGGTGCGATGCTCCTCGCGGTGTCGTCACGGGATCGGCTGGTGCTGCTCGGGTCGCTGGTGGCGTTCACGACGGCCCAGTCGGCGAATCACCAGAGTTGGGGCCGATATGTCAACGCCTTTGTGCTGGTGGTGTTGGCGATGATGGTGGCCTTGGCGGTTGGCCGGACTCAGAAGGTTCGATGGTGGGTGGTTCTCGGACCGGGCGTGCTCGGTTTCTTTCTGCTGGCGGGGACGGCGTACCGGCTTTTGGGCTGAGACTTTGCCAGGATTTTACGGATCGCCGTCCGGAAATTGCTGGTTTTTGTCGAGAATGGTGGCACATCGCCGGACATGGCGCATGTTCGGGCAGGAGCCGGTCGTTTTGCCGGTTCTGCGCTGGAACCTTGGGAGAGATCCGGCGTACAGAGTTGTGCCTTGATTTCATAACCTGTTTGTGGTAAACCGGTTATGCAAGACTGTCACAGCGGTACAGAGTGGGGATGGAGGAATTGGCTATGTCCGATGCGCGATGTGTGTGCGCTCTGGCGGGGGGAGTTTGGATCGCTGTGGGCGTCGGTGCTGCGGGCGCCGAGCCGATCACCACGACATTCGAGTCGCTGGTGCATGGCGAGATCATCACCAACCAGTTTGCGGATGTTGGATTGCAGATCTCGGCGGTCAACTTCCAGTTGCCCGGCGCGATGCCGATCGCGTTCGATTCGCAGATGCTCGGCACCTCGGACCCGGACCTGCAGGGCCCGTCGTGGGCGACGGGCAACCTGGCGCCGGACACCGTCCTCGGCAAGGTCATTATCGTGCCCGAGAACATGGTTGATGCCGATGGCGATGGGATCGTGGATGATCCGGATGACGAGGGCAGCCGACCCGCCGGCGAGATCGTGCTCACGTTTGACGACGTGATGACCGGTTTCGGGTTTGATGTGCTGGATGTCGAGGGCGTGGTGCAGGAGATGTCCTCGGTCGAATTTTTCCTGTTCGACACCAGCGTTGCGTCGATCAGTTTCAACGAATTCACCGACCCGAACAGTGAGTACTACGACCCGACCATCGTCTTCGGCGACAACTCGGCGAACCGGATTTCGCCGATCACGGTCAATTCTGGCGGGCCGTTGGGTGCCGGCCAGGGCTCTGGGTTCAACAAGGTGGTGCTGCACCTCGGCGGATCGAGCGCGTATGACAACTTTGTCATCATCCCGACGCCGAGCGGGGCCGCGGTCCTGATCCTCGGCGGTCTCGGGTTTGGAACCCGTCGTCGGCGCTAAACCCACCAGCCTCACAGTTCACACCCCCATGCCTCTCACAGAGGTTTGGGGGTTGTTTTGTTTCCTACCTCGATGTGATTTATTCGATTTCCATTCCGAATCGTCTGTTCGAATATTTTTCAAACCCTTGGACAAATTTTTGTATTCGGGGTTGCTCCGGGAAAAGCCCCTACATTATACTGGTGGGTCTGGATGGGGGCGCTCCTGCTTGGGGTGGTTCCCGCATACAGACGGTTGATGTTTGATCCGTTTTGGTTGACCTGACGGATCTGGGATTTGGGGGGTGTGGGTTGGTCGCGTGGCGGCCTCGATCACCTCGGAACAATTTCTGGATGAACCGGGGCTACCGAAATGCGCCGGTTCGGAGCAATACACGATGAAGAACGACATGATTCGGGGATTGGCGATGCTGTGCATCGCGGGGATGGCGTGCGGCGTTTCGGCGCAGCCGTTTGTCGAGGTCGAGGGCGAGGAGAATGCTCAGCCCGATCCGTTTTTCCGGGCGCCGCCGCCGGAGGCGAACTTTGCCCAGGCGATGCCGATGCCTGACGACTCGAACATTCCGGCGGTTGAGTCTGATCTGAACTCGATGCGTCCGGTGGTTTACGATGTGCGCACGGGGATTCAGACGATCGGTGCGCCGGTGAACGTGACGGTTCCGATGGCCAGTGGCGAGGTGCCGGCGCTGCCGGGGCTGATGGGTGATGGGGACGAGGGCTTCAGCTCGCGCAACTTCGGTTCGCTGACGTTGGTGAATAATCCGGAAACCTTCCCGTGGAACATCAACTGCAAGCTGCTGATGCGTTTCGGCTCCAGCTACACCGTCTGCTCGGGCACGCTGATTGATCGCCGGACGGTGCTGACCGCTGGTCACTGCATCCACCAGGGCAGCGGCGGCAACTTTGCCGACGAGGTCTGGGTCTTCCCCGGATACGAGAATGCCGACGGGAACAACGGCGGGCTGCCTTTCACCGATGAGAGCGACTGGCCTTTCGGGTTTGGCAAGAGTGTGGCACTTGTGACGTGGTCCGGCTGGGCCAACAGCGGCGACTTCAACGTCGACCAGGGCTACATACGGCTGGATCGCCCGATCGGGTTCATCACGGGCAACTACGGCTACGGCTACAACTCGTCGTGCTCCTATTTCACGGGCAACAACTTCAACAACAACAGCTACCCGGCCGAGGCGGCCTTCGGCTGGACCGGCAACTTCATGTACACACGGTTCGGGTCGTTCGACTCGTGCCCGTCTTCGAACCGGGCGCAGTACAACAGCGCCGGCTACGGCGGGATGAGCGGCTCGAGCGAGTACTTCCTGAGTGGAGGCAGCCGAACGGCGTACGGCGTGGCCTCGACCTCGGACCGCGCGACCTACACC
>DRKT01000094.1 GCA_011053195.1 Phycisphaerales bacterium
CAGGTTGGGCAGCGTCCGGCCGTGGTACAGCGCCGAAACGACGAACCCGACCGCAGCGGACATCGTCACCATCCGCGTGATGCCCGGCTTGGTGGTCGCCATGATCAGCGAGAGCGTCGGGGGCCGATCCTGCAGCGCGTCGGCGCCGACATAGTCACTCTGGATGCTCGGGTTGGCCGGTGAACTGGACACGATTCCCTCACGCCTTGGTGGTGGCCCAAGTGTATGCGCTGCGGTCGTCATCCTCCCGCCTTCGGTGCGGGATTCGGATCAGGAATCACCACCTCCACCCAGACCGGAAAGTGGTCGGAGGGTTTCCCCTCGGCGGGCCGACGAATGCCCGATCGCCTCACCGCGATCTGCCGGCTCGGCAGCACCTAGTCCGCCCGCTTGCCCCAGTGTGCGGTGTCGGTCGGGTCGAGCCCTTCGATGGCGATGTTTGCCGTCGGTTTCGGGTCCGGCCCGAGCAAGGGATGCTCAAGCAGATCCGCGATGGCGTTGACCTCCCACGCGGGCTCTTTGGGGTCGGCGTTGAGGTCGCCGAGGATGATGAACAGCTCACCCCGCCGGAGCCCGCCCTCGTTGCCTTCGTCGTCCACGATGTACGGCTTGTTGTCAAGGTAATCGTTCCAGAACCGAATTTCATCGGCGTTTCGCCGCTTGTTGCGACCCTCGGGCCCATCGAAGGCGGGCGGCGTCGGGTGGCTGCACAGGACATGGACCACCGCGCCGGACGGCAGCCGCACCGGCACATCCCAGTGGCTCTTGGAACTCAGCCGGAACGCGGCCCACTCTTCATCGGTGTACCACGGCTCGCCGGTCTCGGGATCAACCGGCGCCCTGGGCGAGCTCATGTACCGCCACGGCAGGAGCCGGAACGTGCGCACCTCATCGGCCATCACCTCGAGGCGCTCGTCGACGAGCAGCGCCATCGCGTACTGCCCGGGATACGTGCCGAAGCCCCAGGCATCGCCGCCGAACGCGCGGCCCTCGGCGGTCTGCGGCGGCGGGTTCCCCTCGGTATCACTCGTGCCGGGCTCGGGATAGTCATTCACGATCCGGCTGTTGTGGTCCAGATCGAAGCCGGAGTGCCGGCCCGTGTTGCTCGGCCACATATACGCACGATACCGGATCGGCTCGACACCCTCGAACATGGATTGATTCATATACCGCTCGACAAATCGAGAACCATTCTGCCCCGGCGCTACATCTGCGGGCGCTCCATCGACACCGGGCCAGTCGTAGGCGATCTCGTTGAGGAGGATGATGTTGGGCCGCAGCCGCTGGATGACCTCGGCAATCTCGCGCACCCTCGGCTGGTCATCACGCATCAGGTCGCTGGTGCGGACATCCTCGATGTTGAAGGTGGCCACGCGCAACTCGGTGGGCTGGGCATCAGCCAAACGTCCCGCGACACACAAAACCCCAGCGATGCACAGGCCAAGCAGTCTCATTCACCATGGTATGTCAAGGCGAAGCCCGCCGGAACCCATTCCGGAACCGAAGACCGACTATGTCCCCCGCCTCCGCCGGCCAAGCGCGAGCACCGTCAGCCCGGGCAGGGCAAGCGAAGCCGGGGTGGGGACGATGATGAGGACGGCCTCGCGGTCGTTGTTGGGATTGAAGGTTTCAACGAGGAATCGCGTGCCGTCGTCCGAGATTCCGCTGACTTCGATCATATGGTATCCGAGTTCCTCGACATCAAGCCCCAGCCCGAGCAGGTATTCGTTGAACAGCATGCCGTTCTGACCATGATCGAACCAGACGTAGGGCTCGCTGTACGATTGGGCAAAGAGCATGCCGAAAATAACCTCGGCATCAAACGAGGCATCTCGTGGGACGAGGCCTGATTGTTCGTTTGGTAAATCAGATGTGTCTAGCTTGACCTGCCCGGTGGCTTCTGACCACATCGCTGGAGAACTCACAAAGCGTCCATCAATACGCTCAGTGACGATTCCCACGATGCTTTGTCCGTCTTCAGATAAGCTTGCGGCGAAAAATTCATTGCCCACCGTGGCCTGCATGCCGTTTTCTTCAGTCCAGATCCAGTTGCCGCTGGTGCCTCTTCCCGCGATGACGGAGCCATCAGCGCTGATGGCAAATGCGGTGGAGTTGATGTCGCCCTCATTGAGAAAGCCAAGCCGTTGCAGACCGCCTTCTTCGGTCCATCTGAATGCTTCGGAGAGCGGTCCGAGCGTGCCCTCGGCGTATTGAGACGACCCGACCACCACACCCGTGTTGGAGACATCGGCAGTCTTTGTGACATCTCTTCCCCCAGGTATATCAGGAATAGTGAGTATTCTTCCATCCGGTGCCCAGACGATGCCCGCAATTCCATCGGCTGTGATATTATCGCCGACGATGTATTGACCGTTGGACGAGATGTTGGCTGCGCTGCTCGACCCGTTCATTGGTCTTCCGAGCCCTGTCATGCCGGTCTCAGCGGTCCAGCGGAACGCTTCGGAAGTCCCGAGACCGATCGAGCCCTGGCTGTGTCCGACTGCAACGAGTCCATTGCCGGACAATGCAGATCCAACACTGAGAAATGGTCCGCCAGGAAGATCGCCAAGGGGAACGAGCTGAGGCTGAGCCGGCGCCGGCGAGCACCAGAGCATCGAGCCCATGACGAGTGCATGAATACGTTTCATCTGCATCTCCACGTTCGGCGCTGCTGCGCGATCTCGAAACGTTCAGTGAACCGGTATCTTGTCATTGCCGCCGTCTCCGCCGGCCAAGAGCGAGCACCGCCAGCCCGGCCAGGGCGAGTGAAGCCGGGGTGGGAATGGTCAGGACGAAGCCTTCGACGAAGCTGGTGTTGGTGTTGACCGC
>DRKT01000095.1 GCA_011053195.1 Phycisphaerales bacterium
CGTTGGTGGAGGCGGTGGCGGAGCGGGCCGGTGAATCCTCGGCTGCGGCCCAGGTGACGCTGGCGCTGTTCGACTGGCTCGATGGAATCACCGCCCGCCCGAAGCTCGTCTTTGCGAGCCGGATCGCCGAAACGGATTTATTTCAGAGTTTGCTTGAATCAGCACAACAAGATCCCGAGGCATGGTTCGCTGGGTTCAACCGGGCCGTTGATGCTGTGCCGGGCTCTGGTGCGGGTCGGCTCAGGGCCGGCGAGGACCCGGAGCTGCCGATGTGGCGTCTCGACGGGCGTGGCCGGCGGGTGCGGGCGCGGGTTTCCGATCTCGGGTCCGGCGCGACGATCTGGCCGGGCGGGCTTGTGATGAGCGGGCTCATGCGGGCGGCCGGGTGCGATCTGTTCATCCACGGCACGGGGGGCCGGGCGTATGAGCCGATCAATGACCTCTGGTTTCCAAACATTCTTGATCTTTCACCGGCGCCGTTTGTGACCGCAACCGCGACGGTGCTTCTGGACTTCGACGAGCGCGAGCCGGTGACGAGAGATCAGGCCTCGCTCGCCCGGTGGCGGGTTCACAAGGCTTTTCACGACCCGGCGATGCTGGGCGATCTCGATGCCCGGGCTGAGAAGCAGGCGTATCTTGGCCGGATCGCGTCGCTGCCCCGGAACGACCCTCGCCGGCGGACGCTGTATCTGGAAATGCACACGATGCTCGAACACACCCGGCAACGACATCGGGCATCGCTGGAGGCGTTTACCGATTCGGCGGACCTGATGCAGAGGCTGGCGGAGGAGTACGCGGTGCGCACCGACCGGACGTGGCCGGTGCCGATGTACGATCGGGATCGGCTTTCGTCGCTGCGGCTCGCGGTGCGTCGGGCGATTCTGGCGTAGGCTTGCGCCATGCGTGCGGTGATGATTCTGATCTTGGTTCTGGCCTGCATCGGTTGCAATGACGCCGCTTCAACATCGGCCGGGCCGCCCGAGGCGGAGCGCGATGGCGGGGTGCGGATCGTTTCGCTGACGCCGGCGGGCTCGAAGCTGCTGGTTGACATGGGTCTTGGCGATCGGATTGTGGGTCGGCACAACTATGACCAGGTTGTGGATCGTTCGGTGCCGGCGGTGGGCGATCAGGGCGGGATTGATTACGAACGGCTGATCGGACTCAAGCCGACGCATGTGGTGACGGAGTGGGGCGCGAGGTCGCCGCCGACGAGGCTGGAGGACCTTGGCGCTTCGCAGGGTTTCGAGCTTGTGAACATCTCGACGCTGACGCTTGGGGAGATTGTCGAGTCGGCCCGGCGATTGGAGAATGTGTTCGGGGTTGGGTCCGAGTTGTCGTCGGAGCTTGATCTGGTTTTTTCGCAGCGGTCCGAGCCGAGGCCGACGTGGGGCACGGTGCTGCTGGTGATGCAGACCTCGCCGACGGTGGATTGCCTTGGGCCGGGTTCGGCGCATCACGAGTTGCTCGTGCGGTCGGGGTATACGCCGGCGATCGCCGAGGGCTCGCCCTATGTGCCGTTGGATGCGGAGGATGTGCTGACGCTGGATCCGGGTGTGATCGTGCTGATCCGACCGAGGTCGGGCAAGACGGCGGAAGGTCACGGTTCGGCCGCGGATCTCGGCGTGCTGGCCGGTCTTGGGCTTGGGGCGGTTGAGCGCGGGCGTGTGGTGCTGATTGATGATCCGTTGGCTTTGCTTCCGAGTTCGTCGCTGCTTGGGTATGTTCGGGCGCTTCAGCGCGGGCTGGAGGCGCTCGGGCCGCTAGGATCGCCGCGTGAAGACACCACCGACAACGGACAATCTGGACCCGGTTGAAGTGCTCGGGGAGCGGTTTCGGGCGGCGATCGCCTCGGCGTATGGCGATCGGCTCGGCGATGGCCCGATCGACCCGCTGATCACGCAGAGCCGAAACCCGAAGTTCGGGGACTATCAATCCAACGCGGCGATGTCGCTGGCCAAACGGCTCGGGATGAAGCCGAGGGAGATCGCGTCGGAGATCGTGGCGCGACTCGATCTCGACGACATCGCCGAGCCCGTGACGGAGGACTCGATCGCGGGGCCGGGGTTTATCAACGTTCGGCTCAAGCCGGAGGCGCTCGCGGCTTTGCTCGATGCGATCGACCGGCCGGGGCTCGGGATCGTGCAGCCGGAACACGAGACGATCGTGGTCGACGTCTGCGGGGTGAACCTGGCCAAACAGATGCACGTGGGGCACCTTCGGGCGACGGTCATCGGCGACGCCATCGCACGAACGCTCGAAAAACTGGGCCACACCGTGATCCGCCAGAACCACGTGGGCGATTGGGGTCTTCCGATTGCGATGGTTGTGGATCGGCTGCAGCGCGAGGTGGCGCAGGGTCGGCTCTCGATGGACGACGTGACGCTGGATGATCTGGATCGGTTGTACAAGGCGGCGAAGCTGGAGAGCAGCGCGGATGGGCGCGGGCTGGAGGCGGTGCGCCGGTTCAACCTCGGTCCCAAGGCCGAGGCCGAGCTCGAGGAACAGGTCGCCGGCGCCAACGAAGCCCTGGCGCGGGCCAAGGAGACGCTGATCAAGCTGCAATCGGGCGACGCCGAGACGGTCGCGGTGTGGCAGAAGCTGTACGACGTGACGATGGGCGCGTGTCTGCACACGTGTCGGCGGCTACACGCGAACATCACTGAAGAGGCGACCGCCGGGGAATCGAGCTTCCGCGATGAGCTGGCCGGGATTGTTGATCTGCTCATCGAGCAGGGGCTTGCCGAGGAGGACGCCGGTGCACTGATCGTGCGCAACGAGGGGCTCGAGCCGACGATTGTGCGCAAGAGCGATGGCGGTTTTTTGTACGCCACGACGGATCTTGCGGGTGTGCGCCGGCGCGTGCAGCAGCTCGGGGCGGACCGGGTGATCTACTGCGTCGATGCGAGGCAGGCGCTGCACTTCAAGCAGGTCTTTGCGACCGCGAAGCGTGCCGGGCTCGCGCGAAAGCCCGGCGCCGAGCAGGATTCGACGCTCGAACATGCGCCATTCGGGATGGTGCTCGGTGATGATGGCCGACCTTTCAAGACGCGTTCGGGCGAGAACGTCAAGCTCTCGGATCTGATCGACGAGGCCATCGAGCGGGCCGAGCGGGCGGTGGCTGAGAAGAGCCCGAACCTTCAGGGCGACGAGCGCCGGCGGGTCGCCGAGGTGATCGGCGTGGCAGCCCTGAAGTATGTCGATCTTTCGAGCGACCGGATCAAGGACTATGTGTTCAACTTCGACCGGATGCTGGCGTTCGAGGGCAACACGGGGCCCTACCTGCTGTATGCCAATGTTCGGATTCAGAGCATTTTCCGAAAGGCTCAGGAGCTCGGGCTGGCCGATGGTGTTGTGGATGCGGCCTTTCTGATCCGCGAGCCGGAGGAGAAGGCGCTGGCGTTGGTGCTTCTTCGGTATCCATCGACGGTGGCGGCGGTCGGGCGGACACTGGAGCCACACCGGATGTGCGGGTATCTGAACGAGCTGGCGGTTGCGTTCAGCCGGGTTTTCGAGCACTGCCCGGTGCTC
>DRKT01000096.1 GCA_011053195.1 Phycisphaerales bacterium
AGTTTCACTGATGCCGAGCGGAATGCCCTGGGCTTGGTCGAGGATGAACATTGAGCCGTCGGAGCATCGCTTGACGCGGGGCGGGTTGTGGCCGGCACTGGCATAGATGAGGTCTCTGGTGACAGGATCAAAGATGCAGTAGAAGGCGGTGACGAAGGTGCCATCGTTGGTGTAGTGCTCGACGAGTTTTTCGTTGATGTAGCCGAGCATCTGGGACGGAGATGGGTCCTTGATGGGGATGGTGTGGGCGAGGGCATGGGTGATGGCCATGAGGACGGCAGCCGGTGTGCCGTGGCCGCAGACATCGGCGATCAGAAATCCCCGTCGCCCGTCGGAGAGGTTGAAGACGTCGTAGTAATCGCCGCCGGCGCGGGTTGATGTTTCGTAGTGCGCCGCGATGTCAAGCGTTTCGATTTTGGGCAGTTCCGCGGGGAGGAGTGAACGCTGTATCCCGGCGACGGTCCGGAGTTCGCTGTCGACCTGTTCGTAGGCGCGGTCGCGTTCACGCTTGAGGACGAGGTTGTGCGTGGCCCGGCCGAAGAGGTTGGTCCGCCAGACCATGTCGGGGATCTCCTCGGCGTTGAACGCATCGCAGGATTTCTGCGCCATGACGTACATGTTCCGGGCGACGCCGTCGTCGAACGCGGGTATGGCGATGACGGAGGCGCAGTCGCCCATGTATTCATGCGCGGGGTCGGCTTCGTCGATTTTAAGGTTGGGCAGGTAGACGGGCAGTCCTGTGTAGAGCAATTCCTGAAAGATGCCCCGGTCGTAGATGGGGAGTTTGTCGGTGTGCTTCCAGGGGTCGAGTTCATCGTCCCAGATCGAGGCCCGAGTGATGCGGAAGAATGGGTATTCCAGCCCGCGCCTGCTGAGCGAGACGTAGGCATCGACGGGGAAGATTCGATTGGCCCGTTCCCGATAGTGCTTGACCATTTCCTGCGGGTCGTCCTCGCTGGACATTTCGCGCATCATCTCGGTGACTTCGTGCAGACGACGCTCCCAGTCGGTCTGGTGGGCGTTGATCGCCGAGGCGGGTTGATTGTCGTCGGTGTGGTCCACAATGATCTCGCGAGGTTGCACGTCGGCCCTGATGCGGAGATAGTACACCGATGCAGAATCCGATATTGAAGTGTGGTTGGTTTGGAACGCTGGCTCTCGGGCTCATCGGGTCCTTCGCCGGGTGCAGTAGTTCACCGACAGTTGAGCCCGCAGCGGCTCTGGGCACGCCCCCGATGACCATCGTGCTTGATGGCTCGATGGACGACTGGCCCTCGGACGAGGTGGCTGTTGGCGACGACCAGTATCTGTATCTTCGATTCAGCCCTGTGGATCCGATATCACTCCAGTCGTACAAGGAATCGCTGGTGATCGCTCTGGATACGGATGATTCTCCGGCGACCGGCGAAGCGCTTGGCGACCTCGGCATTGATCTCGAGATCGCCTTCAGCCCCCCTCGCGAGGACGGCACACCCGGGCGCGGCACACGGATCACGGCCATCTCACCCGAGGGTGAGCGGGTCAGGCTGCCGGCGGGGCTTCTGGATATCAGTGTTGCGCCGACCCATGCTGCCAGTTGGTTCGAGATGCGGATCGCGCGGCGCATGCCAAGCGATGGCGTCCTCCCCGAGGCCGGGCTGCTGAGTTCGGGCCGGGTGCGGGGGCGGATGTCGATGTACAACGCCTCGGGTCGGCGCGTTGCTGAAGCGCCCGAGTTTTTCGTTGATCTTCCGCAGGCTGCGGCAGATATGCATCGTGCCCATGTAATCGTTCCTCGGAAATCGCTGGGGACGGTGCGCATCGTGTCGTACAACGTGCTTAACGCGACGCCGATGGATAAGCCCGAGCCGTTCAGCAGGATGCTTCGGGCGCTTGATCCGGACATCGTGCTGGTGCAGGAGTGGTACAACACGCCGGCAGATGAGATGGCGGCGTGGTTCAACCGCGAGCTCCCGATCGAGGGTCAATGGCGCGCGGTGACGAGCGAGGGTCGCGGCGTGGCGGTGGTGAGTCGGCTCGAGATCGCGCCGATCGGGCCGCCGGCGCTGGTGATCCAGCCCGAGGGTGAAGACCGGACGGTGCGGGTGACCCCGGCGCTGGTCGAGACCCCGATCGGGCCGATGGCGGTTGCATCGATCCATCTGAAGTGCTGCGGGAGCCTGAACAGCCGGGAGGACCGCATCCGCAACGCGGAGGCCGAGGCCATCGCCGCGATGATCGAGGAACAGACCGCGGACATCGGGCCGCACGTGCGTGTGGTGATCGGCGATTGCAACCTCGTCGGCGGTCGTGATCCGCTGTTGACGCTGGCCAGGCGTTTGGATGTGGATCGTTCCAATGCCTCGATCGTGGAGCCATATGTTCTCGGCGACAACGCGATGTACACGTGGACCTCGCCGACGAGCAACTTCCTGCCGGGCCGGCTTGACTATGCGGTGTATTCAGATTCTTCGGCTGTGATCGACCATGCGTTCATCTTCGACCCGGCGAGGCTTTCGGATAAGACCCTTCACGAGCTCAACCTTCAGGTGCTTGACGGGATGGCGAGCGATCATCGGCCGCTGGTGCTTGATCTTCGGGCGCCGTAGAGCCGTTGGGCTGGTTGTGATCGATGAATCGGACGATGCCGCTCTCGTGCTGCTCGACGATGTGCAGCGCCCGCAGGGCAAGAAGTGCCGCCCGCTGCTCGGCCTGTTTCTTTGAGTTGCCCTCGCCGGGGTCGTAGGTCGTTCCGCCGACGCGAACAGCAACGCGAAAGGTCTTGGCGTGGTCGGGGCCTTTCTGTTCGATCAGGATGTACTCGGGCGTGGTCTGGAATTGCCGCTGGGCATACTGCTGGAGGACGCTCTTGAAGTTCTGCTGGTGGCCGCTGGAATGGGCGCGCAGGATGGACTCATCCAGCAATGGAACAAGCCACCGGCAAACGGCATCGAGCCCGCTGTCGAGGTAGACCGCGGCGATGGTCGATTCCAGAGCGGCTGCGGCGAGCGAGTGCGGCAGGGCCCCGCCCCGCCCGCGGATGCCCTTGCCCAGCATGATCAGGTCTTCGAGGCCGAGCTGACGCGCGATTTTGGCGCACGTCTTTCGGCTGACCGTGACGGACTTGATCTTGGTCATCTCACCTTCGAGCAGATTCGGAAAGAGTTCATAGATTCGTTGGCATGTGATGAGCCCGAGGACGGCATCGCCGAGGAACTCGAGCCGCTCGTTGGACTCGATCCGGTCGTCCACCACCGAGGCGTGCATGAGCGCCAGGCGCATGAGTTGCGGATCGTTGAAGGTGTAGCCGAGGATCTGCTCGACCTTGGCGACGGGATCATCCTGCAGCATGGGCACGGTGCCGATCGACGCCGGCGGCATCCGGGTGTGCGATCCGATGCGACGGCGTGGTTCATGGAGTCAGCGCGGGAAATCCCGCTTGTGAACAACCGGCGGCACCACGCCCGGCCGCTCGAACCACCGACCACACCGCGATCGGTTCCGAGCGACTGGGCGACGACGCCAACCCTCATCGGACCACCCGCACTCGGCGGCCCGATGTTGTGTTGTATCGGAAGATTGCGGACGGGACCAGAGACGGCCCGGAAAATCGGGTATTGTTTGGTATTTTGATCTGGACCGAAACTGGACGCGGTGGGCGATGGGCGCTACAACTACCGCCCGGCGCGTGGGTTGCCGGGAAGCCAGAGCAAGTGGAGCGTTTACGATGGCCATGCACTATCCGCGTCGGGTGAGCACGTTGAAGAAGAAGCGTGCGATGGGTTTCCGGGCACGGATGCGCACGAAGAGCGGCCGGAAGATCATCAACGCCCGCCGGCGCATCGGTCGCCGAATCGGCTTCAAGGCCTGATCGGACAGCCCGTCCGTCTTGGATTGACAGAGCCGACTTCGGGACAGGTCCCGGACGGGTTTGGCGTGTCTGCGTGCGCCCGCAACACCCCCGGCAACGATCACGACCTCAGCCGCGCGAGACGCCCGGCACACCCACGCCGACGGGTTGCGGGGCTGGTGCGTGTGTGGGGTCGATGGCGATGCCGAGCCCTTCACGCAGGCCGTTGGGCCCTGTCGGCGGGATGCGGTCCTCGTCGATGATGCGCTGGATGGCCATGACGCCCTCGATGAGTTGTTCTGGTCTGGGCGGGCATCCGGGGACGTAGACATCGACGGGGATGAACTGGTCGACGCCCTGGACGACGGCGTAGGTGTCGAACACGCCGCCGGTGGAGGCGCACGCCCCCATCGAAAGGACCCACCTCGGCTCGGTCATCTGCTGGTAGATGCGCTGGAGGACGGGCATCATTTTGACAGAAACCCGGCCGGCGACGATGAGCAGGTCGGACTGTCTCGGGCTGAAGCGCATGACCTCGGCCCCGAACCGGGCGAGGTCGTACCGGCTTGAGGCGGTCGCCATGAGTTCGATGCCGCAGCACGCCGTGGCAAAGGGAATCGGCCAGACGGAGCTCCGGCGGGCCCAGTTGATGACACGCTGGAGCTGGGTGGTCAGCACGATATCGGTCGGGAGTGCGGCTTCGATGCCCATGGATGCGGTCCTCCGTTGGCCAGATCGTATCACCGTCGGCCGAGCCGGGACGAGAACAATTCGGCGGGTGCTACCAGAAGATCAACGAGTCCCAGAAACTCTTCTTGGGCTTCTCTTTATGAACGGTGGTGACCCGCTGGATCGGCTTGCGATCGTGGATGTCTCGCGGGTCGGTGGCGTCGGCTCCGATGCCCCTGGATGCGATGACCTTGGAATAGCACCCCGAGGCCGAGAGCAGCACGAGCATCAGAATGACCGGTCTGAACCTCTTTTTCATGCCGATTCTCCGGATGGTGTGTCGAGCCCGAGCACCTTGGCGAGTGAAAGCCCCTTGAGGGCATCGTGGCGGGCATCTCGGATGGCCTGGAGTGGTCTGGCCCAGGGTCGGCCGTCGAGTTCGATGGTATCGGCGATCGACTGAATGGAATCGACGGCATCGGTGAGATTGATTTTCTCCGGCGGACGAGCGAGAACATAGCGGTCGTCGCCGCCATCCACGGCTCGGAGGAACCCGTCACGAGTGAGACGGTCGAGCATGGCGTCGATGGTTGCTGCGGGGAGCCCGAGCTCATCGGCGAGCCGGTCGGCGTGAGCGGTCTTTCCGGCGTTGAATCGCGTGGCGATGAGCGCGAGCAGGGCAATGACCGAGGCGGGGTCGATCAGGCTGGGGGTGTCATCCTCGCCGATGATCTTGCGCGCCGAGGCGATGTATTGCAGGCCATAACTAACCTGCATCCCGAAGAGGACGATGAGCCATGTGAAGTAGATCCAGAGCATGAACAGCGGCAGGATGGCGAGCGAACCATAGATCTTGGCGTAGCTAACCGAATAGCCGACATATTGCCTGAATCCCCACTTGGCGACTTCCCACAGGATCGCCGCGATGATGGCGCCGACCACAGCCGTGCGCACGTGGACCCTCGTGTTCGGGATCATGGTGTAGGCGAGCAGCAGGAGCAGCGCGGTGATGGCAACGCTGACGACCGAACCGGCAGCCCCGGCGCCGAGGCCCCGGAATTGCTCAGAAACATAAAACGTCGCAAAGAGCAGGATCGAGCCGAGCGTGAGGATCGTCCAGTATTGCGTGATCCGTCGTCCCCAGGATCGGCCGACCTGCGCCCGATAGACCTGGTTGAACGCGCGCTCGATCTCGGTGAGCATCGAGATGGCCGCATAGATCAGCGTGAGCACCCCCACCGCTCCGATGGCGCCGAAGGGGATCGTCATCAGTCGATCGACAAGCTCGGTGATGAAGGCTTCGAGGCGGACGGGCTCTTCTTCGGATACGGAAAGATCCGGCTCGGGCTCGTGCTCGGGCACTTTGAGCACCGGCTTGAAACTGATCTTGGATGGAACGCCGGTGGCGGCCTCGGATTCGTTGGTCGTCAAAGGCTCGATCGGGTCCTGCACCATGATGCTCGAAATCCCCGCGGAATCGAAGGCGCGGTTGAGAATCGTGCGCACATCGTCCGGCTCGGCGAACGCGCCAATAGCAGCGATCGAGATCACGAGCATCGGGATCAGCGCAAACAGCGTGCGAAAGGCGAGTGCGGCGGACATCTGCGGCAGGCGCGAGCGGTAGATGCCGCGCAGGCCCGCGCGCATGACGGTAATGGTGTCGCGCAGGCCGGGCGATTGTTCCTTCGGAGCGTTCATCGGCGCGACCCGCCATCATCTCGCCTCGGGCGCCTGGTTCTTTCCGGCTTGCCGGCACGGGCGACGGCGTTTTTCATCCGGCGTTTGTCGACTCTGGATCTGACCTCGCCCTGATCTCGAACCGGGGCCCGTTTGGGCTCTGCTTTTTCGGCATCGCCCTTGCCTCGGGTGATCGCCCGGCGAAGGGCGTCGATCTCGCCTCGACTGAGCTCGCGCCATGCGCCTCTGGGCAAACCTTTGAGCTTGACCGGGCCCATCGCGACGCGTTCGAGTTTTTTCACCGGGCAGCCGACGGCGGCCAGCATCCGGCGGACCTGGCGGTTGCGGCCCTCGCGCAGTTTGAGCTCGAGCACCGTCCGGTCGCGATCTCGTTTGTGGACGCGCACCTCGACGCGCGCAGTCCGGCTGGCGCCCTCGGTCCGGCCGGCCTTGCGCTCGGCGAGGTAGATGCCCCGGGCAAGCTCGGCGGCATCCTCGTCCGAGAGGCGCCCCTTGACCACAGCGTGGTACGTCTTTACGACGCCGAACCGCGGATGGGTGAGTTTGTTGGCCAGTTCACCATCGTTGGTCAGGAGGATCAGGCCGGTGGTATCGAAATCCAGCCGACCGACTGGGAAGAGGCGGTCCGCGGTCGGGTGATCGACGAGATCGAGGACGGTTCGACGGTCGAGATCGGGCTCGTCGGCGGTTGTGGTCACCGTGTGCGTCGGCTTGTTGAGCATGATGTAGAGCTTTCGGCTCCGACGCTTGATGGGTCGCCCCTGCACGGTGATGCGATCGCGTTCGGGATCGACGAAGGCCGGGAGTGTGTCGACGATGGTGCCATTGACCTCGACCTCGCCATCGAGGATGAGCTGTTCGCAGACCCTTCTGGCGGCAACACCGGCCTCTGCGAGCGTGCGCTGGAGCCGGGGGCCGCGGGATTTGTCGTCGTAGCGGGCCGGGATATCGTCAGGATCGAGGCGTGGCATCGGCAGAGTCTATGCGGACGGGTCGGAAATGTGGCCTGCCCCGGCGTGGGAAGTCGATTGGATGGGGGAGGCTCCGTGCGCCGGGTGCGCGCGGGGTGGACGCTCCGGTGGAATCCGGAGCTTGGACCGGCCGGAGGCGGGCAGCGTGGCGAGGCCATTCAATGACATCCCGGATCTGGTGGGTGCGGACCAACCCGCTGCGAACCCGAACGAGGCGGATGCCATCTTTCTGACACCCCGGGTGCTCGATTCGAGCGCCTTCGAGCACTACTCGACCGCCCTTCGGGGGATGATTGAACAGACCACCCGCGAGAGCGACCTGCTTGCCCGGCGGGCCGAGGCGGCGGCGTGCATCCTCGAACGGCTCGAACGATTTGTCGGCTCGCACAGCGATGTCTTCGAGCGCGCCAACCAACTGCTTAACTCGATCGATGATCGGCAGGATCGTTCGCAGGAGTTGCTCGGGCTGCTCCGGCGGCAGACCGAACTCGCCGAGGCGGCAGGACGCGAGCTCGAGCGGGCTGCCACCGAGCGCGCCGAGGCCTTTCACGCGAGGCTCGGCGCGATCATCAACGCCGAGATGGATCGGTTCGAACAGGCACAAAGTGATCTGAGCGCCTCGGCGGCAACCATGCGGCGCGATCTGGTTGATCGGCTCGAAGAACTCCGATCCCGCGGCGAGACGATGCTCGGTGCGCTGGAGCATCGGGCAACGACGATCGCCGATGGCGTCCCCGCGATGCTCGAAACCGCCGAGGCGGCCAGAGGCGCCATCACGGAAGAAGCCAAATGTTCGATCGACAAATTGGCGAATCGCAGCGAGCAGAGCCGGGATGAGATCGAAACCGTGGGCGGCCGAATCCAGCGCGAGCTTGATGCGGCGGCGCGTTCGATGCGCGAGGCGATCGCAGCGGGCTCGGCGCATCGGGACACGATCGAACGTGCTGCGGAGCTGGCCATCGGTCGAGCCCAGACTGGTGTGCAGGAGCAAACGCTTGAACTGGAGCGGTTGATCCGCACCGGCGAGCGGGCGGTGCGCGAACACCGCGAGACGATCAAGGCCGCGGCTGCCGAGGCCGAGGCCCGTGCGGCCGGGGCTCGCGATTCCGTCCATGCGTCGATGACCGATGTCGAGGCCCGGCTCGAAGAACTGCTCGACCGGGCAGCACGTGCAGCCGAGACGGCAGAGCAGGCGCGCCGGGAACACACCGAACTCCGCTCGCTCTCGGAGGCGCTTCATGGCCGGGAATCCGAGCTCGCGGCCCACATCGAAAGCCGGATCCAGCACGGCATCGCGGCAAGACTCGAACCGATGACGTCGCTCATCGAAAGCCTGACCCGGCGGCTTGAGGCGTTGGAACAGTCCGAGCCCGAATCGACCGCAGAGCCGGAGCCGATCGTGGTCACCACGGTCAAGCGGAAACCGAGTCCGCGGAAAGCAAGCAAGCCGACGACGCGGAAGAAAGTGGCAACCAGAAAATCGACCAAATCCACCACCAAGAAGAAAGCTGCGACCAGCAAAGCGAAGAAGACTTCCTCACGAACCAAGACCGCTGCAACGGCCTGATTTATTCGCCAAAGCCTTCACAAAATAAAAACGGACCCCACGCTGGAGGTGGGGCCCGTCGTGGCATTGGGATGTTCCGACAGGATCAGTTGGACAGGATCCGGTCAAGCAGCGAGGCGGCGGACTGCTGGCCGAGGTAGAACCCGGTGTCCTCGAAGGAGGAGAGGTTGCTGGCGAGGCTGCGCCCGGATGTGGGAATGATGTAGTCGTTGATCCCGGGTGTGACGGCGACGGAGTTCTCGTTGAAGAGGTCGAGATCGCCTGCGCCGGTCTGCGGGTCGGTCAGCCGCAGGCCCACGAGTTCGCCGACGCGCCGGCCCGTGGCGGCTGTGAGCGAATCGATGAATGCATCGAGATCGGAATCCGAGGGCGTGTAGCCGAGGATCGAGAGATCCGGGGCAAAGACGACAGCCTCATCCTCGCGGTCCGTGTTGAACGGATCGGAGTGCTCGGCGAACCCGAAGTCCGATGCGACGATCAGATCGGTCGGGCTGTGGTCCGCCGAGAGGAAGACCGTAGAGAATTCCTGGAACTCGAAGTCCGCGGGATTGGTCGAGAAGGTGATGTCCAGACCGGCAGCGGCATAGATGGCATTGAGGTTGTTGGTCAGTTCGCTGAGGATGAAGTCATTGACCGGAATGTTGTTGGCGCGACCGGTGAAGCCGAGCGAGGCGGCATCGAACCCGCCGATGGTGACGGGATCGCTGCCGACGGTCAGCCAGTCGAGCGTGCCGCCGGAGGTTTCGATGAGGACATTCTGGCTCCGAACCTGCTGCGAACCGGTGCCCTGTGTGACGACCTCGATCTGGTAATCGCTCTGGAAGGCGCCCTGGAGGTAGACCGCGAACGATCCCGAATCATTGACCCCGCCACCGAGCGCCGGCGGGACGACGAAGCTGATGAAGAAGTCACCGTTGGCATCGAAGCCGTAACGGTTCGGACCGTTCTCGGCGATGGTCGTGTTCGGCGTACCGGCCCGCGAGGTGAAGTCGGTGGGGCTGAAGACGAGCTGTGCATCGTCGATGTCGGTGGCGTTGGTGGTGTCGAAGAGAGCGAACTCGACATCCTTGCTGAAGTTTGAGAAGTCGGCCAGCGAGGTGAAGTTGCCTCGGTCGAGTGCGAGCGTCGAGCCGAGATCGGCCCCGATGTCCGCGAGCTTGACGGTGATGGTGATGGCGGTACCCGGCGCGATGGCCTGACCGTTGTTGAGGTGCCAGATGTCGACATCCGAGGAGACGTTTCCGGGAAGGCCCGAGACACCCGAGTTTCCGAGCGATGATGTAATGGTGTTGGTCAGCTTGGTCCCGTTGCGGACCGATGTGATCTGCCCGTCGTTGCTTGTGCCGCTGACGATATCATCGGAGTTGCCGAAGATGCCATCGGCGCCGGCCAAGCGTTGGAAGGTGAACTCGTCGATGACGACGGTGTCGTCCGGATTTGAGAAGAGCGACAGCGGCGGGGCATGAACGACGTTGGTGCCATTGCCCGCGTCGGTACCCGCTGCAAATCCCGAGTTGCCATCGTCGAAGATCTCGATATCGAAGGCGTAGTTGCCGACCTGGTTCGGCTGGTTGTCGACGTTGTTGACCGTGCCCGGCAGGAACCACGTCGAAGAAGGTGTGCTTCCGGCCTCGATGACGATGAAGTACGATCCGGTTTCTTTGACGAGCAGAGCCGCGGGATCTGATCGATCGGTGATCTGGGCGGTTCTGACGGGAAGCGGGAGCACAAGATCATTCTCGACGCCGGTGCTGTTGGCGAAGAAGTTGTTGCTGAACCCTGTTCCGATCTGGTTGAAGACGAGTTGCAGGGCGCCGCTGTCGTCCTGGAAGTAGAGGCTTCGCTGGGCCTGGAAGGCGGGGCCGGACATTTCGCCGAGCTTGAGAATCTGGCCGGCCTGGAGTGTGATGGAATAGACGTCGATGTCGCCGCCGAATCCGAAGTTGTTGAGATCGCGGTCCGGGTGGTCGCCCATGGCTCCGCGGATGGTGAATGTCGTGTTGGTATCGGGAACGCCATCGGGGGCGGCGTTGGAATCAAGGACCTGATCGAGGCTGACCGGACCGAAGAAGTCCACGAGCAGCGAGCCGTCACCGTTGACATCGACCTGTTCCGGATCTCGGGTGGCGCCGGAATCGCCGGCATCACCGATGATGTCGTCGATCGAGAAGTCGTCGCCCTCGGTGCTGAACCCGTCGCCGTTGCCGTCGAGCCGGGCCTGGCTGATTCGTGCGCGGAGGATGTCGGCGTCGAGTGAGATTCTGTAGACGCCAGCCGCGGCCTCGGCCGGGTGGGAGAAGGTTCCGTCGCCGTTGTCGAGCAGATCGCGATCGGTCACCTCGCGGTCGATGGTGACACGGATGATTCTGGATGCCTCGTCAAACTCGATACTGAAATCGCCCGAGCCGGGGACGCCCTCGGTCGGGTTGACCAGGTCGATGAAGTTGCCCTCGGAGAGGACCTCCTTGATGGAGATGGCATTGATAAAGGTGCTGGTGTCGATGTCCTGATTGAATGAGAACGACGCGGTGTAGACGCGGGCATCCTGCTCGACATCAAAACTGAGGACCTGGATCGGCAGCGGCTCACCATCGAGCTGGTCGATCTCGAAGTTGCCGGTGGTCTCACCGGTCTGTCCCGCAAAGGAGACGAAACCGAGCGTTCCGGCCGAGGCAATGGCAAACGATTCAGAATTGGTATTGGAGCCGAAGCCCGTGCCGTCGATGGTGACGATGCCGATGGTCGAGATGCCCGAGGCGGTGGTGTCGTCGGCTGTGCCGAAGAACCCGTCGGGCCCTCTGAGGAAGCCCGCAACAAGATCGGACTGTGTGAAGTTTCCGCCGACGTGGACGGGCCCGATGTTCCCGCTGGTGGCGTGGTCGATGCTCGACGAGGTGCCATCGGAGCCGAACTGGGCATCGGAGCCGAGATCGCCGCCGGCGAGGATCGAGGTGTCGAAGACATCGCCCACGACATCGATGCTGCCGATGGAATCGCCCACACTGATTCGGCTGCGTGTCATGCTGCCGGCGGTGAGCGAGGTGACGGACCCGCCGGCGCGGAACAGTGTGCCGGCCAGATCGCCGCTGACGAACAGGCCCGTGCGGACCGAGCGGTCGATCGAGATCGTGGCCGACGAGTTCTGCGCGATTGAGAGCGTTCCGACGCCTCGAAGCGAGATGCTCGGCTTGTTGCCGTTGGAAACGACCAGACTCTGGTTGACGGTGAGCGTCTGGACAAAGTTGGCATTGATCGAGCCGCCGGCGAAACGCCCGACGGTCAGTGAGCCCACATCAACGCCGACGGTGATCTGTCCCGTGCCGTCGTAGTCGTCGATGTCGATGGTTCGGACGTAGTTGTCGACGATGATGTCGGACCCGCCCCGGAGGTCGCCGACGATACGGATCAACCCGATCGAGGCGTCGTCGTTGGACACGATGTCGAAATCGATCAGTTCCGGCAGCGGCGTGTTGGGGTTGCCATCGTCCTGCACCGTGATCGTCACGCCATCGGCCATGCGCGTGTTGGCAAGGACCACCCGGCCTCGGGCGGCATCCCAGATGATGCCCCGGCCCGCGTCGGCGTTGGCGACGCCGGCCTCGGTCGAGGTCGCTGCAAGCGTGAACGTCGTCCCGTTCCATGTAAACGTGCTCGTCGTGCCGAAGCTAACGACCGTCCCGAGGTTGGCCAGATTCACCGAGCCGCCGGTGAAGGCTGCGGTCAGCGGCTCAAGCAGCCCGTCCGCGTTGGCCGCGTTGCGACCGGCGTTGTTGAGTGTGGCATCGCCGGCCTGGATCACGGGGGTGATGACCTGCCCGTTGAGCCGATAGAACTTGCGATCGGCGCTGACGGTCATGTTCGTCCGTGTGCCCGAGATATTCAGATCATCAACGAAACTCAAAC
The DNA here is from genome assembly GCA_011053195.1 of Phycisphaerales bacterium. Classification (GTDB taxonomy): domain Bacteria; phylum Planctomycetota; class Phycisphaerae; order Phycisphaerales; family UBA1924. The sequence continues at coordinate 12,638 of DRKT01000096.1, forward strand.
CAATGACGTGCTGCTCGTCACCCGTGGCGTAGATGCCGTCCGCCCCGGCGGTCATGCCGGCGCTGAAGGCGACATCCGTGGCGTTGCCTCCGATGGTCACGGACTGGATGCGTCCGGGTTTAATCGTGTCGGCATCGGCGCCCGTCCCGCCCGGCCGATCGGTGTAGAGCGCCTCAACGATGTTGAAGATGGGCATGGAGCCGAAGCTGGTGACACCGGCGAGGAAGAGCGTGTCCGCCACGTTGCCCGTGACGTTGACGCTCTGGATCTGATCGCCGGCCGCGATGACGACGGAATCATCATCCGCCTGCTGTCCGTCGGACTGGACATTGCCCGTCACGCTGAGCGAGCCGAGGTTGGTGCCGGCGTAGATGAAGGAATCGAAGATCGAGCCGTTGGTGACGACGATGCTGTTGATCCCGCGCAGGGCGGCGATGGTTGGACCGTCGAGGGCACTGGTCGCCTCGACATTCGGCGGGAGCTGGTTTCGGCCGGAGTCCGAGGTAGCCACGCCCGACGAGAGCGCAGGGTTGATTCCGATGTCGCCGAAGACGCCGTCGGACGACGCCTCGACGCGCACAAGCCCGATGGACTGTTCCGCGAAGATGTCGCCGAGCAGGTGGCCCGCGACGATGACGACGCTTCCGATGCCGCCGTCTCGCGCGATGATGGCCGATTCGGCGAGCAGCGAGCCGTTGGTGATGGTGACGGTGCCGATGCCGTTGGTCTGCGAGATGATCCGACCGTCGTAGTCGCCCGTCACGGTGACGGATTCGATGCGTCCGAAGGCTTCGATATCGCCATCCAGTTCCTTGGCATCGGTCGGCAGGTTGCTCACCGGTCCGAGCACGACGCCCGTGGTGACCGAGCCGCCGACGCGCAGATCCGAGAAGAGCCGGCCGCCCGAGACGTCGAACAGCCCGACGTCGCCGCGAACGAGCACAACACTGCGGTTGTCGGGATCGCCGATGTTTCGGCCGGCGACAAGCTGGGAGAGGTTGCCCGCGATGTCCGTCTCGATCGAAAGGTCTCTGAAAGCCGAGATGAGCGCCACATCGCCGCGTTCCGTGGTCGTGCGAATCGAGCCCCGGATATCCGAGGCCGTCGAGGAGATCGTCCCGATCGCGCCGGACGAGGTGATGTTGGCATCGAGCGTGTTGAGAACGGTGATCTCGTCGATCCGACCATCCGGACCGGAGACGGTGATGTCCGTCCGCGACACTTCATTGCCGACCAGAATGCTCTCGATCGGACCCGAGATGCTGATGGTCGAGGTGCGGATGCTGTCGCCGATGCTCAATGCGACAAGCTGACCGGCGGTGATCGAACTGGCGAGCATGTTGCCCGTGAGCTCGATGGATTCGATGACGTTGTTGACGCCGATGTTGGCTCGGATGAAGTTGGCTGCGGTGATGTCTTTGATGACCGACCCGGTGACCTGAATGGTCGTGTCGCTGATGTCGCCGCCGGGCGTGACGGTGAGCTGTTCGAGATCCTCACCGATGAGAATCCGGCTGATGCGGAACTCAAGCAGGCTGCCGTCGGCGGTCGTGTTTCGGAATCCGTCGGCCTCGATGAGCGTGCGCGCATCATTGACGACATTGAGATCCGTCGCGTCGTAGAAGCCGCCGGTGATACGGAGCGTGTCGAGCGTGACCGTTGTGATTTCGGATCGGAAGATATCGCCGCCGGTGACGAGGATGTCGTTGATGGTACCCCGGAAGACGCCGTCGTTGCCGTAGAAAACACCGATCCAGAACTCGTCAAGGTTGGCTGTGGTCGCGATGAATGAGTCCTTGATGCTCCCGCCGGTGGTCAGCTCGATCCGGTCGATACCGACTTCATTGACGATTGTGCTGGTTGGGTTGATCGTTGTGGCGGTGATGATGCCATTGATCGAGGCCCCGACGACGCCGCTGGTTTCCGAGATCTCCCGAATGCTGCCCTCGGCGAAGATGCCCGAGGTGGCCAAAGGACTGGTCGTGGATGCTCTCAGCCCATCGCCGATCTCGATGAGGTCGATATCCTGCGCGGAATAGATGGTGCCGATGATCCCGTCAAACTCGCCATCGGCTGTGATGCCATCCTCGTTGGCCCTGACGGTCTGGATGATGCCGTTGGCATCCTGACTGATGACATCCCCGACGGCGCCGGCGACCTCGACGAGCTGGATGCCGCCGGTGCGGACAACCAATCCGTTCAGGTACGAATCAAACGGTGAACCAATGTCATCAAGGTAGGCGTTGCCAGTAGCGATGTTGGAATCGGTGGTCGGGCGGAAGGCCTGGCCGTTGTAATCGGCATCGAACTGCGTCTGCGTGGCGCCGAGGGCGCCCTCGACCGCCGTGACGGGTGCGGCAGCCAAGCCCAGGTTGGGCCCGATCTGTGCCGGGCCCCATGCCGGGACCTGGGTCTGCCCCAAGCTGCCCTGCTGGATGCGCAGCGTGGTCAGGGATGCGGTGTCGATCGCCACGATGTCGCCGCCGGGCGTGTCCTGATCGATGATGTTCAGGCCCTGCGGCGCATCGATCCGCCAGACGTCGATCTGCGCCGGGCCCGAGATATCGATCGCGCTGAATGCGTCAGAGTTGCGGATCAGGATCCGGCCGATGGAGATGACATCCTGTTCGCTCTGGCCATTTTCGCCCTTGATGCGCAGCGTCGCGCCGCCGGTAAAGACACCCGTACCCGCGAGGTTGAAGATCTCGATCCGGGCAATGGCGACACCTTCCGAGCCGTCCACGGGCACCACGATCACACGCCCGACCGTCACCGGGAACGCGCTCGGCACATCGACCGAGATTTCAACCCGACCACCGGCATCATCAACGAGTTTGAGCGTCTCGCCCGTGATGATCGGCAGCGAGGCATCCTGCGAACCAACAAGGTCGATCCTGGGAGTATCCACGAAACGGATGTCCGAGTCCTGGCCAAGATTCAGATTGATCCCGTTGAATCCGTCGTAGATCCCGTAAGTATCGCTGCGAGTCCCATCATCTCCAAACGGGAAGACATCCTGAGCAATCAGCAGTCCGCCGACGACCGAGCCGGGCGAGGCGCTGGTGTCGATCGTCAGGATATTGCCGGCCACGTGCGCGCCGACGCGGATCATCCCGATGTCGCCGCTGAGATCGGGATCGGTGCCCGTGCGGAACACCACGTTCTGTCCAACGAGTCGCCCGAGCGGCAGGCCGTCGTTGCCGTCCTGCTCGGCGCCAATGGCGCCGCTGATGTCGATCATCGCGATTCGCCCGCCTGTGGTCAGCGAGAAGTTGGAGATGTCGCCCTGCGTGTTCCCAACACCGATCACGCCGGAAAGCCCGGTGTAGAGCGATCCGAAGTCGCCCCCGACAAAGAAGTCTGCAGGAGCCGCCCCGCCGTCGCGACTGTTGGCATTGATATCGCCGCCGGCGGTAATGTTGTACAGGTTGCCCGGCGCCGAGAATGAGAAGCCGGACATCTGCATCAGGTCGTCGTCGCTGACCTCGAATGTGTTGATCAGACCTGTGGCGCTTGCCTCGGCCCCGGCCCCGGTGACGTAGCCCGTGCCGACACGGATCGACCCCGCGCTGCCCGAGTTGAGCACGACCACCGGCCGCTCGAGGAAACCATCGGACGCGGTTGCACGGTTGTCGTTCACACTGCCAAGACCGAGCCCGGAGCGATACGACCCGAGCGTGGTCGGCGCCAAGCCCGAAACCAGGATCGCATAGCGCAGGTTGATCGCAGGATCCACCGCAACACCGGCGCCGTGCGTGATGGCGATGTAGTACACACCCGGCGTGGTCGGACGATAGCGGAAGGTCGTGCCGAATGCGGTATCCACCCCACCGCTGTTGGCCGCGACGGTCTGTCCCGATTCATCGAGGATTCGGATCGAGGCATTGAAGGCGCTGGTGAGCGAGATGGACTCGATCACGATGTCGGTTGTGCCGTCGACCGCGATGCCATAGACATCCGCCGCATCTTCGCCGGTGCTGACGGTGTCCTGCCCGCCCGTCGAGCCGCGCAGGATGACCGAGGTCGCGGTGGTGTTGACGAACTCGGCGCTCAGGATCGTGTCGTTTCGGAAGTTGGTATCGCCGAATGTGACCGCATGTGCGACACCGAGATCAAAGTTCAGCACGCCGAGCTGTGTGAAAATCGGGCTGACGAAAAGTCCATCTCGGCTGGCTCGGAGCGTCGCCAAAATCCCGGCCGGGTTGGCCGGGTCGATCCCGAAGACGGCTTCTCGTTCGTCGTGCAACAGGACATCCCTCGGTGGGGCCGTGTCTGGCGAACTCAGATCGCCATCGACCACGATCGAGGTCAGGTTCCGTCCGCCGACCGCGAACTCGCCCAGGCTCCGTCCGACACTCAGCTCCGACCCGAACGTATTCACAGGTCCGTTGGTGGTCGTGCCCCCGGCATCGTCTGGATCGATTTCCCACAGCCCGGAATCCGTTGCGACAATGAACGAACCGAGGTCGCCATCGACCGAAACATCTGAAAAATTCACACCGATGGCCAGCGTGCCGACCGAACCGGTAAACCGGCTCGACCCGAACAGGTTGGCATTGGTGATCACCGAATCGATCGAGGACCCATCGGTGATGAAGATCCCCTGGTCGTCTCTGGTAAAATCAAACGCGTCTTGCGCCAGCCCGCCGGGGTTGTAGTTCGACAGAGGCCGGACAAACGGCGACCCGATGATCAACTGCGCATTCTGCTCGGGCAGGCCGCTCACATCCCTTGCGTTGTTGGCCGTGATGGCGGTGAACCCGAACCCGGCCTGCTGATCGAACTGGTCGTTGATCGACATCTGATTGGCGAAGAGCCACGCGAATCCGCCCTCGATGAATTCAGCGTTCTGTGGCGGCGCGCCCACCCCGAAAGGCTGAATCAGGCCGCCCGCCATGTAGACCGACGTCGGTACGGTTCCATCACCCGTGTTCGAGATGTTGACCTGTCCGATGCCGTCGTTGTATTCGGGGATGCCGTTGCCGTCGAAGTCACCAAAGACGAAGTTGGTGTTCGCACCCGGATTGCCGAGCTGGATGGTCTGCCGCATCTCCCGGCCATAGAGGTCCAGAATCTGAACCGTCGACCCGATCTGCCCCGTGATGCGAACGTAGGCACCAAACACACGATTCGACACGATGTCGCTGAATCGTTCCTCGGGTGGCTGGTAGACCAGATCATCAAGCAGAAAGTCCGA
>DRKT01000097.1 GCA_011053195.1 Phycisphaerales bacterium
CATACAACCTTGAGCGGATACTTATTCAGGAGGCGGTCCGTGTCATCCGCGAGACCGAGCCGGAAAGCCTCTCGCACGTCAGCAAGGTCTACCGAGGCGATATCGAGACGATCGTCAACAAGGCGTTGGCCAAGGAGCGTTCTCGGCGATACCAGTCCGCTTCCGAGTTCTCGTCGGACATCACGAGATTTTTGAACGACGAACCCATCTCGGCCAGACCGGCCAGCGCCTGGTATCAGGTGACCAAGCTTGTCCGTCGCAACCGTGTGCTCGCTGGAGGTGTGGCGTTGGCTGCATGCGGGATCGTCATCGGTCTTGGAGTCGCCTTGTGGCAGCTTCAGCGGGCCCAATCGGCCGAGAGTTCCCTGCGCAGCGCCAACGGGCAACTCAGCCGGGCCCTCACCGAGGCCACCACCCAGCGAGATCGGGCCGAGCTGGCGCTGGGCAACCTTCACGATCTGACCTCGGTCTTCCAACAGTTTGAAACATCGATCCAAAGGCTGGAGGGCGCCACGCTGGCACGCAAGGTCTTGGCGCAGAGTGCCCGGGATGTCCTTCAGCGACTCGAATCCGCCGGTGAGCATTACCCGTGGATCACACGCAGTCTTGCCGATTCATACCTGAGTGTTGGACGAATCGCCCAACGGGATCAATCGACCCTCGATGTCGCCAAAGATGCCTTCGCGAGATCGGCGAAACTCTACCAAGCGCTGCTTGAAGATGACCCGGACGATTTTACTTCCCGATCGGGCATGATCAAAGCCACGACGGGCCTGAGCGGGTCGTATCTCAGGCAGGGCTCGACACAGGCCGCGGTTTCGCATTCGGTGCAGGCCGAGAATGCAGCGCGATCGCTGTTTGCCGATACCAATAGCGATACGCCCTCGGCGATCCTGTTGGCGCAAACGCTGATCCAGCGCGGCGGTGTGCTGCGTGTCCAGGGCCGACTTGATGAAGCACTTGCGAGCTACCGAGAAGCCGAGCATGTGCTCACAACACTCGATGCCGGGCAAGAGCATTCCGATGATCTCGCCGACGAATCGGCACGGGCAATCCGCGGGCAGGCGATTGTGCTCGATGAACTCGGTCGCAATGATGAGTCCACCCGGCTCTTTCAGAGGGCGATCGATCTTCGCCGAGCCTACGTCGAATCCCATCCGCTCGATGTTGTAGGGCGACATCGGTTGATTGAGTTGCTGTATTTCGCTGCAGAGCGTGTTGAGGAAGATGCGGATTTCGACCGGGCACTTGAATACCACAGGGAAAGACTCCGCCTGGCCTCTCGGCTGATGCATGATGACCCGTACGACAGCAAGGCGCGTGTGGCGGTCATGACTGCTCATGACGCCATCGCGCACGCCGAGTTGCAACTGAAGAACTACGATATTGCTCGGCGCAGTGCCGAGGCCTTCCTCTCGGCGGCCCAGATCGACGCCGAGGCTGATCCAACCGATCTAATCAAGCACCGCCGGGTGGCGCTCGCGCAGGAATTGCTGGGGCAGATCGACCGCATTTCAATTGAAAAAGAAGTGATCAGACTTTCCAAGTCCGATGCACCGGATGCCGATCGCCTCGGAGCATTGACCGATCAGCTATCGGCATCGCTCGGGCACTACACCGAATCACTATCGACTTGTCAATGGCTCGCGGGTCTTGATGACGAGGCTGTGCTGTACCGGCGTGATATCTGCCGGATCGCCGGCGAGCGAGCGCGTACGCTTGAACTGCTCGAGCTGCTCGACCCTGATCGCGAGCCGAAAGCACAGGCGGCTTACAGCGAACTGGCCGAGCACTACGCCGAGCTTGATTCGATGACCGAACTGACGCCTCCGGAGCGGGATCGGTGGTCCCGGATCGTACGAAATCTTGGAACGCTGGCGCTCAATGCCGGGCAGGGTGCACGCGCTGCCGATCTGCTTGATCAGGCGGATGCGATCAAGCCCCGCCGGACGGTCAGCGTTCTGGCACGCAAGGCGGCAGCCTATGACCTGGCGGGCCGACACGACCGGGCACTCGACCTGGCTGCACAGGCACTTGCGATGCTCGATGCCAACGATCGGGTTCCGTCCTCAGCGGGTCAGCGCGAGATGATCCGCAATGAGATGGCTTCGATTCTGTCTGCCAAGCAGGTTGCGGGCGAGCCGAAATAATCCCACCGCGTTCCTCTGATTTGCCGGGGACCCTTTCGGGTGCGACACTTGGGCATGGCTGATTGCATCCATCTCGACGGTTCTGCCCTCTCCATCTCTGACGTCTGTGCGGTGGCACGGAACTCGACGCCTGTCGGGGCTCCAGGTCAGACGCTCGATCAATTGGCGACCAAGCGGGCCCGTCTCGAACAGATCGCCGCCGATGGCGAACCCCATTATGGCGTGAACACCGGGTTTGGCTCGCTCTCACGATGCCGAGTCAATGACAACCAGCTCGCAGATCTTCAACTGAACCTGATCCGGTCGCATGCAGCCGGTGCTGGAGATCCGCTGCCTGTCGATGTCGTTCGCGCCACGATGCTCCTGCTGGCAGCATCACTCAGTAGGGGATTAAGCGGTGTTCGACCGGTCGTCGTTGAATCAATCATCGATTTACTCAACGCCGGCATCACGCCGATCGTTCCTTCTGTTGGGTCGGTCGGGGCATCGGGGGATCTTGCACCACTGGCGCACATCGCCCTGACGCTCCTCGGTGAGGGTGATGTGTTCTTGGGCGGCAGACGGGTGTCGGCATCCCGGGCCCTTGCCGAGAAGAACCTCAGGCCGATTGCACTGCATGCAAAGGAGGGCCTGGCACTCATCAACGGCACACACCTCATGGCAGCCCGGGGTGCTTTGCTCGTCCACGATACCGATCGGCTCCTCCGGTCAGCATGTGTTGCCGGGGCGATGTCGATCGACGGATGCAAGGCAACCGATAGCTACCTCAACGCACACGTTGCCGAGGCTCGCCGGCATGAGGGCGTCTCGACGGCAGCACATATCCTGCGCATGCTGCTCTCCGGAAGTGAGATTCTCCCCTCCCATCGCGAAGCGGATCCTCGGGTGCAGGATCCATATTCCTTCCGATGCCAGCCGGCGGTGCTTGGGGCGGTTCTCGACGGTATCTCGTATGTTCGCAAGGAACTCGAACAGGAACTCGGTGCGGTGACGGACAACCCGCTGCTCGTCGGCGAGCAAGGGCGGGAGGAACTCGTCTCCGCAGGCAACTTTCACGGCATGCCGATCGCCTTGCCGTTGGATCATCTTACGCTGGCGATCACGCACATCGCCGGTATGTCAGAACGCCGGGTCTTTCACATGCTTTCGGGGAGTGATCCGCAGTCTGGCCTGACGCCATACCTGGCAACGGAGCCGGGTGTCACATCAGGGCTGATGATCACGCAGTACACCGCAGCCGCGTGCTGCAATGAACTCATCGGCCTATGCACCCCGGCCACAGTCGCCAACATCTCGACCAGCGCCGGGATCGAAGACTACAACTCCTTCGGCCCACGTGCCGCATCCAAGGCGGCACGGGCCGTTGAGCTCGCCGAGATCGTCGTGGCCATCGAATTGCTCACAGCAGCGCAGGCCATCGAATCGCATCGGCCACTGAAAACGGGAGAAAGGCTCGAACATGCGCACCGGGTCATCCGCGAGCACGTGCCGGCATTGAAGGCGGATCGGTCCCCTGCACCGGACATCGAGACACTGGCTGAACTGATCCGCAGCGACGCATTCTCAGAATTGTTTGATTAGAGATCGAGAGTCTGCCGGGCGCCCTTGTTGATGTCCTCGTTCAGGAGGATGTCAAAATCCCACAGGTACATCGTTTCAACATGACCGTCGGCGAACCCGACATTAACCTTGCCCATGGCCTGAAAATACATTGTCCGATCGAGGGCAACAATGAGTCGGGGGTTGAATGATTCGAGCTGCTCGGCATCAAGATCGGTCCGCATCGCGATGCCCGGGCCGCCGACGGAGCACGGGCCGTAGGGCGAATCCTGGATTTCGAGTGGAAGGTAGCCGGCATTCATCAGTTCTTGCATCGATTTCGGTGATTTATTGTTTTCGCTCTTATACTGAATCATCGCCATCGCGATCGTCCGAACCTGCGAAGCACTCTTGAGTTGATTGGCCGATTCCCGGGCCTTTGCAATCGCCGGGATCAGGACCGCAGCCTGAATGGCGGTGAGCTGACCGATGCCCATGGCCCCGCCATACTGCCCGATCGCGTCGGCGACCTGAACCAGCGTGGAAGGATCCGTCCTTGCAAACATCACATAATCCCGATCGTCCCAATACGTCAGCACACAAACCCGCTTGACTCCTTCGATGAGTTCCGCGTACGGCGGTATAAGCACGCCCGGCTCGCGGTCGGCGCCGGCGGGCGAACGGACCGTGTTGGCCAATCCTGAAAGCAGGATGTTGAGCCCGCTGTAGCCACCTGCGGCAAAGCGGGCCGAGTCGCGGTACGAGATCGAGGAGACGCGCCGGCCATCCATCAGATCGAGCACCGCCTCGGCAAAGTCTCGGTTGTCCACGATCGAGTCTCGGCCATGCTCGATCTGGTTCACCGCCTCGACCAGCCCCCTCGGCGAGACAGCCAGCACGAGCTGCTCACCAAGAATGGTCCACGAGACCTCGATTGGAATAGGCAGGCCCGGTGTTGCAATGGAATAGGCGTCGTGGCCCGCAGTGCTCCACGTTCGGATCTTGAAATACCCTCTGGCTCGATCCGCCGCAGCATCATTGAGTTTGCGACGCAGTTCGCTGTGGACGCGCGCCAAGGCTGCAGCATCGCGGATCTCGCACAGGACGACACCCGAAAGAAATCCCCCGCCGCCCGTCCGATCCGATTCGTATGCGATCAGCCTCGGCCCGAGGTTCTCCAGCACGCCGTGGCGGAGGTCGATCCCGAGTGCCTCATCAATCTCCTCAAACACGTTCTCGCCTGTTTCTTTTTCGTACCGGTCCAACGCCTTGACAATGAAGTCGAACGAGATGGGTGTCGCTGTGAGTCCTGTGGCGTCCCTCGGCACGCCCGCAAAGTCATCAGGCGTGAACACGATATCAGGGTCGGTTCCCATTCTGTCGAACCAATCTGCAGATTCATGGAAACGCGTGGTGACATAGGCGTACTCATCGTCCGAACCGTACGCAAAATCCAAGGCCGGGGCACCATCAAAGAGCCAGGCGTTCTCCTCGAAGAATGCCGCTGCGTCATTGCCGTTCTCACGTTGAATGGCCTGCCGGAGCAGGTCGAACAGTTTGCCGAGGTCAATCATCCCGGACATGGCCGCGGTGGCGGAGTTCGGCAGGTCGAACTGCTGAGGCGAAACCTCGGCAGGTGCAAGTCCACCAGAGATCACCAGCACGCTCGGCCTTCCGTCGATCTGTTCATTGAAAAGACGCACCGGCATGTCCGGCATATCGAGAATGAATCCGTCACCATCCGCCTCGATCGGGCCGCCCGTGTCCTCGATCAACGTGTGCAGCCGATCAAGGTATCGCTTGGCGGCATGCTCATCACCGCTCGGTGAGAGGCTCAGAGAGAATGCGACCGGCGGCTCGTCGTCGACCATCTCGATCCGAAGACCGGATCGGGCGATCAATGCTTCCCAGCCGAGCTCGATTGCCCGCCCGGCTTCAACGGGCCCTCCGAATTCTGCGGGCAGTTCAGCCAGCCGGTCGCCGAGCATCAGAACGGCGCGATACGCCGCGGCGTCCTTGGCTGTGGGCTCCACCTGTCCGAGACCCGCAAAGCGGATTTCCACCAGCACATCATCCTGAGCCTGCACCCCTGACATCCGGGCCAGGGACACCAGCACAGCCACCATGAGTACGGTTCGGTACGATCGCATCATTCCAAGTTTCTCCCCGTTGATGTGTGATGTCAGATGCAGACTGGACAAGCACAGACTACCAGAAAGAACCCACGGAGTGCGCGTTGTCCAAGTGTGTATGCGAAAATCGGCCGCCCTGTCTAGAATCACGGCATTCCAAGGAGTCCGAGCATGCACCCGACCTCCCACCCCCACTCGTCCACCCATCCATCTCCCGTGACCACATCTTCTACGAAAGTCGAGGCCTTCGATTTCACCAAGGGGGCACGGCCGGTGCGGGCACCCCGCGGGAGCGGTCTGTCCTGCCGATCCTGGCAGGCCGAGGCGGCGATGCGGCTGCTCATGAACAATCTCGATCCAGAAGTCGCCGAGCACCCGGATGCGCTGGTCGTCTATGGCGGCCGGGGGCGGGCGGCCCGATCATGGGCCGCGTTTGATGCGATCGTAGCAACGCTCAAGCGGCTGGAATCCGACGAGACGCTGTTGGTGCAGTCCGGCAAACCGGTGGGCGTGGTGCGCACGCATAAAGAGGCCCCGCGCGTACTGATCGCTAACAGCAACATCGTTCCCCACTGGGCCACGCAGGATCAGTTCGATCAGTACGAGGCGCAGGGCCTGATGATCTTCGGCCAGATGACCGCCGGCTCATGGATCTACATCGGCACGCAGGGGATTCTTCAAGGCACCTACGAAACCTTCGCCGAGTGCGGGCGGAAGGACTTTGGCGGGTCGCTCGCAGGTAAGCTGTGCGTGACGGCCGGCTGCGGGGGGATGGGCGGCGCCCAGCCTCTGGCGGTGACGCTGGCCGAGGGGACGTGTCTGATCGCGGATGTGGATCGGTCCCGGCTGCAACGGCGATTGGATGACGCGTATCTCGATGAGGTCGTCGATGGGCTCGATGCCGCGATCGACCGCGCTGTTGAGCTGACCGGATCGAGCAGGGCCGTTTCCGTCGGTGTACACGCCAATGCGGTGGACCTGCTCGAAAGGCTCCTCGAGCGGGGCATCACGCCCGATGTGCTGACGGACCAGACCTCGGCGCATGACCCGCTTCAGGGCTACGTCCCGGTGGAGTATTCATTCGAGCAGGCCGAGATCGCCCGCAAGGAAGACCCCGAGGCCTACCAGCGGCTGAGCCTGGCGTCGATGGTCCGGCACGTGCGCGCGATGGTCGAGCTTCAGAAGCGGGGCTCGGTCGCGTTCGACTATGGCAACAACATACGCCAGCGGGCGCTGGACAACGGCTTTGCCGATGCCTTTGCCTTTCCCGGCTTCGTGCCCGCCTACATCCGCGAGCAATTCTGTGTCGGGCGCGGGCCGTTCCGGTGGGTGGCGCTCTCGGGCGAGCCGACGGACATTTACAAGACGGACCACGCCCTGCTCAATCTTTTTCCCGAGCATGAGAATATGTACAACCAGCGCCTGCACCGCTGGATTCTGGGCTGTCACAAGAACCCCGAGGCCCTGCTCGCCGGCGACTATGCCAACTGCGAACCTCGATTCGGCTGGCAGGGCCTGCCCGCGCGGATCTGCTGGTTCGGCCTCGGCGAGCGGGACCGGGCGGGGCTGAAGTTCAACGAGATGGTTGCTTCGGGTGAGATTTCCGCCCCCATCGTCATCGGGCGGGATCACCTCGACTGCGGCTCGGTTGCCAGCCCGAACCGCGAGACCGAGGGCATGCTCGACGGGTCCGATGCCATCTCGGACTGGGCGCTGCTCAACGCGATGGTCAACGTCGCCAGCGGGGCGAGCTGGGTCAGCTTCCACCACGGCGGGGGCGTGGGGATCGGGTTCAGCCAGCATGCCGGGCAGGTGACGGTTGCCGACGGCACCGAAGGCGCTGCAGCACGACTGGCCCGCGTGCTCACCAACGACCCGATGATGGGCATCTTCCGCCACGTCGATGCGGGCTATCCCACGGCCGAGCGGTGCGCCGGCGAGAGGAACGTCGACATCCCGAGCCGCTGATCTCCACCGGGCCATTCCACTTTCATATTCGAGGCAGAGTCAGGACCAATGCAACACCCAAACCAAGCTGTCTGTGTCTATCTCGGCGCCCGTGGCGGCCAGGGCAATCAGTGGGCCGAGGCAGCGCGCACCGCCGGGCGGGAAATTGCCGAGCGCGGCCTTGATGTCGTCTACGGCGGGGGCCGGCTCGGGCTGATGGGTGAGCTGGCCGACAGTGCGCTGG
>DRKT01000098.1 GCA_011053195.1 Phycisphaerales bacterium
ACCGACCGAGCCGGTGGGGGCGATGGCCTGATCCATGCTTCGTACACCAAGCCCAACCCGGCCGGAATCGCTCGAGGATCTGCTCGATCCGAAGCTCATCGCACGGCTTGAGGCGCTTGATGTCGCCAGCCGAAAGGTCTTCCGCGGCAAGCTCAAGGGCGAACGCCGATCAAAGAAGCGGGGCGAGAGCGTCGAGTTCGCCGACCACAGGCCATACGTCGTGGGCGATGACCTTCGGCACATCGACTGGAACATCTTCGGCCGGCTCGACATGCTCTTTCTCAAGCTCTTTCTCGAAGAGGAGGATCTGAGCCTGCACCTCGTGCTCGATTGCTCGGCAAGCGTGGATACGGGGGAGCCGAACAAGTTTCTGTTCATGCAGCAGCTCGCCATGGCGCTCGGGTATGTCGGGCTGGTCAAGTACAACCGCGTCGCGTGCAGCGCGATCGGGCCGGCCTCTGATCAGGACAGCGATGCACAACCCGCCGAACTGGTCAAGAGCCTGCGCGATCTGCGGGGCAAACGCCGGGTGCATGACCTGTCCCGCTTCCTCTGCTCGCTCGAGCCCGACCCGGGCGGCGACGGTGCCTCGGGCGGCTTCGGCGAGGCATGTCGGCGCATCGCGCTCTCACGCCGGGGCAAGGGGGTCATGGTTCTGTTCAGCGACATGCTCATCAAGGAGGGCTACGAGGCGGGGCTGAAAATGCTCGTCGGCCGGGGATACGACGTCTTCATCATCCAGGTGCTCAGCCCGCAGGAACTCGAGCCCGATCTGGCGGGCGATCTTCGGCTGAAAGATATCGAGGATGGCGATCGGGAGGAAGTCACGATTTCCATGCCGCTGATCAAACGCTACAAGCACACATTGGCGGCGTACACCAACCAGCTCCGCGACTTCTGCGCGCGGCGCGACATCATGCTGCTGACCGTTCCAAGCAGCACACCCGTGGACAAGATGGTCTTTGACTATCTCCGCCGGCGGGGGCTGATCCGATGAGCTGGCTGACTCCTGGACTCGCCGCGATCGCAGCAGCAATCGCCATTCCCTCGCTGTTGATCTTGTACTTTCTCAAGCTCCGCCGACGGGATGTGGAGGTTTCCTCGACGCTGCTGTGGAAGCGCACGGTCCATGACATGCAGGCCAATGCACCGTTCCAGAAACTGCGCAAGAACCTGCTGTTGTTTTTGCAGTTGCTGGTCTTGGCGGCCGGTCTGCTCGCGCTGGCGCAGCCGATGCTGAGCGAAAAACAGTCGGCTGGTGACCGCAATGTCATCATGATCGACCGATCCGCCTCGATGCAGACCGAGGACGGGCAGTGGAAGGGGAAAGCGGTCACCCGGCTCGAACAGGCCAAGCGCGAGGCATTGGAGCTGATCGATTCGCTTGCCGAGCCGACGTGGCTCGATGGTGTTTTCGGCGGCGCTGACGCCGGGGCGGACAAGGCCACCGTCATCGTGTTCGACAGCCGGGGCGAGATCCGCCAACCCATGACCGCGGACAAGGGGCTGCTCCGGCTCGCGGTTGAGTCGATCCAGCCGAGCGATGCCCCGACATCCGCAAGCCAGGCCTATCGGCTTGCCATCGCCCAGGCTCCGCCCCGCGCTGTGCCGGATCGTGACGGGACGATGATCAACCTTCCGCCGGCCGTCGGTACGGTTCATTTCTGGAGCGATGGTAGAATCAAAGATGCCCGCGATGTCGTGCCCGGCCCGGAGGATCTGGTTGTTTATAACGAGGTCGGAGAACGCACCTCGGCCAACATCGGCCTCACGGGTCTGCGGGCCGAGCGGTCGTTCCGCAACCCCCGCGAGCTCTCGATCTTTGTCGGGCTGGTCAATACCGATACCAAAAAAAGAACGGTGGATGTCCAGTTCATCGTCAACGGCTCACTGGCCAGCGTTCGCACTGCGGAGATCGCCCCCGCGACCGGACCCGTCTCGGGCGGGCAGGATCAGCCGGGCACCGGGGGCGTTGTTTTTCGGTTTGAACGGGCCGGGCGTGCGGTGGTCGAGGTCCGCGTCAAGCCGAGCGACGGCGGCGATGACTTGCTCGCGGTCGATAATGTCGGCTGGCTCGTCGTGCCGCCCTCGAAAAAGCTGAAGGTCGCCCTCGTCTCCCCGGATGATTTTTTCACCTCGCTCGCCCTGGAGGGCATGAATCTGGCCCTTCTGGATAAACTCACACCTGAGCAATATGAAGAACAAACGCAACATGGCGCACTCTCGTACGACGTGGTGGTCTTCGATGGTTGGGTGCCGAGCGGTTCACTCCCGGCCGGGAACTTCCTCGTGCTCGGGGCCGTGCCCGAAGGGTTTGGCTTGCAAGTCGAGCCGGGCACGGGCTCGGGCGAGATTGTTGATTGGGATGAGGAAAGCCCGATCATGCGCAGCATCGAGCTTGGTGGTCGGGTGACGATTGCCCGCGTCCCGACGGTGCGTGTTGGGAATGATGCCTCGGTCGAGGTTCTGGCTGAGACCAATGTCGGGCCCGTCATTTTCGACATGGCCAATGCCCGATCTCGAGCGGTCTGCGTCGCGTTTGATCCCGATGCCTCGAGTTGGCCGTTTGATGTCAGCTATGTCGTGTTTCTGGCTTCGGCGATCGACTCACTTGGAGGGGTCACAGGCAGTGCCAGTTCCGGCACTATCCAGCCCGGTGGGACGCTCTCGGTCCGACTGCCGATCGGAGCTCGTGATGTGACATTGACTCTGCCCGGCCAGAATGGCATCCAGCTCGAGCCCGCACCGGATGGACGCGTCGCCTATGGCCCGATCCCGCGTGCCGGCATCCTGAAGCTCTCATGGATCGGATCGGCTGCGCCCGGGGACACGGTCGAGGACGGGCGGGCCGAGCGTCTGATCCCCGTCAACCTGCTCGATTCGCTTGAGTCGGACGTGCGCAGCGCCCCGGTTCTTCCCTTTGCCTCGGGTGACATCGCGGCTTCGCAGCAGGGTTCTTCGGCATCGCCGCGCCGGCTCTGGCCATGGTTCCTGCTCGCGGCGCTGCTGATTTGCCTGTTTGAGTGGTGGGTCTACAACCGTCGCGTATATCTATGAAACGGATCGTTGCACATCTCTTCGCCATACTGACGGTGTTCTCGGTGACAGCTCAGGACACGAGCGTTTCCAAAGAAATCATGCTCTCCGCAGACTTCGGCTTTCAGGGCATCACGCCCGTTGAGCGGTTCTCCCCGATGAGGGTCTGGGTTCAGACTGCCGACGAACCCGTTTCCGGCACGCTCGTGGTCCAGTACGACGGCATGGGCGGTCGATCGGTCCGACTGACAGCGCCGTGTGCTGCTGCCGCCGGCGTGATGGTTCCAGTTCCATTTGTTGTCAAATTTCCAGAACTCATCAACGAGCTTTCCGTCACACTCTATGAAGAGGATGGTGGTCGGCTTGCATCAATCGAGTACGCCTCATTTCCCAGCCTTACGCAGATCCAACTCCCGCCGATGCTTAGCAGCGGCGACGAGTTGGTTGTGTCTCTGACGCCGCGCGCTGTGCTGAAGGGAATCTCAACGCGATGGCGTCAATCTGGAATGGGGATCATCGAGAACAAGGAGGTGTATTGGCGGACACGGGCCGAAAAACAAGCCGCACCGAAGGAGATTCGATTCAGCCAGCGGATCGACAAGGCCATGGAGCTGCTCGGGCGCGCCCGGTCAGCGACGTTGCCCGCATCGGACCTTCCATTGTCTCGAATGACGTACGACGGCGCTCTTGTGGTGATCGCCGACGGCACAACGGCTCAACTGGCCGATCCACGATCGATCGCGGCGCTCCAGCGGTGGGTCATCGGTGGCGGCCGACTCCTGATCCTTGCCGATTCCCACAGCACCCTCTGGCGCCGGCTCCTGCCAGATGCGAGCCCCGTCGACGCGCTCCATCTTGGCCCGGTCCAGCAGGTCCCGATTCCCGAGGACCTGGCCAATGTTCCGATTCATGACGTTCGAGGAACAGTCCAGGCAAGGCCGATATCCATGGATCTGCGAGCGATGGACCTCGGATGGTCGCTCCGCTGGGGCGACGACGGCTCGGCCATGCTCGCCGAGGGGCCGGTCGGATTCGGATGGGTGACGATTCTCTCGGTCCACCCGGACACCATCTCGTCCGGCGGAGCCGGTGCCAACTGGACGACGTGGGCCGATGCGCTCTCTGGGTGTGTTGCTTCGGCTTCGAGTGGTTCGAGCAGGGTGAGAAACTTCGGTTCTCCACAGAGCGAACCATGGAGTTCGCGACAATCCATTCAGCTTGTCGCGTCGAATATCCTCGACACCATATCCCTTGTTCCGCCGATCGGATCATCAGCATTTATCATTGTCGGGGGTGTCATGGTGTTTCTGACGCTCACGCTTGGACCTCTTGATTATTTTATTCTCAGAATATTCAATCTCAGGCATTTGTCATGGCTGAGCGCGATCGTGTGGATCGCCTCGGCTTCGGTTGTCGCATATGTTCTGCCCGAAAGAGTGCGGGGATTGCCCTCGGCGGTTGGGCGGTTCACAATCGTCGATCAACTCGCCCCGAATGCAGCATTGCCCGGATTGGAAAGACACCCCGCCAACCGCACCATCGCTGCCATACCCGATGGCCTCCGCTCATGGCGCACGGGATTGACGACCATTTTCGCCGGCTCCAGCGAACCATTCAGGATCGAGCCCGACGGGTCAGGCGCGTACTGGTCGCGATTTCGGCTCACGGAGGGTTCACGGATTCTCCGTCCGCTCCTCCTCAAGGAACGGCCAAACTCGGGCGGGCTCGAGGCTGTGCACACCGCTTGGCCAGGGCCGATCCAGCCGGGGATCTGGGCCGTCGACACATTGGTGGACCGTGGATCCGTTCGTTCCGGGCTGGATGTCTCGCTGAAACGAATCCCCGGTGGAAGATGGGAAGCCACACTCTCCGGGCTCCCCGATTCTTCGCGCCTGATCGCCGCCGAGCTCCAGCACCAACAGACACATATTCCTCTTTCAAATGCAAGGCTCGGTACAAACCGAGCCGTTGACGGCTCAGGCTGGCGTCTTGTCTTCGACGAAGATTACGCTCAAGCCGAACCATCGCCGCCGTGGAATCCGGGCAGTCTCAACATTCGGCAGATGGGCAGGTATTATCCCCGGGCTGTTGTCGATGATGAAAGTGTCTCACCAGCGCTCGGCGTGCACTTGATCGGACCGATCGAGCGAACAGCTGCCATCAATGCGCTGGTCAGTACCGGACAATACGCACTGCTCTATCTGGAATATACAGATATGCCATTGGATCTTACTATACCTATCAATGACCTCGTCACCAAACAAACCACCGTCTACCGCATCGTGGTGCCGATCGTGAGCCAAGCTGTGGAGGCGTCCGATGATTGATCTCGCCTGTGTCACCAAGAAGTTCGGCAACCTGGTCGCTGTGGACAACATCACGCTCAATATCGCTGCGGGTGAGATATTCGGATTCATCGGCCCCAACGGCGCCGGTAAGAGCACGACCATGAAAATCCTCGCCTGCCTACTGAGGCCCGATGCCGGTACCGCCGAGATCGACGGTCTCGATGTCACCGAAGACGGTGATGCCATCCGGCAACGACTTGGCTACATGCCCGATGTTCTCGGGGTGTATCAGGACCTCACCGTCGAGGAATACCTGCACTTCTTCGCTGCCGCCTACAGACTGCCCAGAAAGAAAAGACGATCCACCATCGACGGCGTCCTCGAACTCACCGATCTCACCGAGAAAAAAAGAGCCATGGTCGAAAGCCTCTCGCGCGGAATGCAGCAAAGGCTCGGCATCGCGCGTGTGCTGGTCCACGACCCGAAGGTCCTCCTCCTCGATGAACCAGCCAGTGGGCTCGACCCCCGCGCCCGCATCGAAATCCGCGAACTCCTGGCCGAACTCGGTCGAATGGGCAAGTGCATCATGATCTCGAGCCACATCCTCTCAGAGCTTGCCCAACTCTGCACATCCATCGGCATCATCGAACGCGGAAAACTCATGTACGCAGGTGATATCGAAAGTGCATACCGAAAAATCGGCGTCGGCAAAACCATCGCCATATGCCTCGAAGAACCCGATGAAGATATCAACCGAGCCTTCCAAATGCTCAAGGGTCATCCACGAATCGCCCGGGCCGAGATCGTCGGTGATCGGATCGACATCGAGCTGGTTCCTGATCAGCAAGGCGCTCACTTCGTCATCGAACTGTTGGTCGGGCGTGGCATCCACATTGCTTCATTCTCCCCGAGAAAGCCAAGGCTCGAAGATGCCTTCCTCTCGTTGACCAGGGGACAGGTCCAATGATTCCGGGGCATCGGCTCACTGGGCCGCTCCGCTGGTTCCGAGGCGTGCTGTTCGGCGCGGTTCTCCAGCGCGAGCTCCGCAGTTCGGGGCGACGCCGCTCAACCTACATCGTCCGCGGCGGATACGTGGCCCTCTTTGCTCTTGGCGTCCTCATGGTGTTGGCCTCGTTCATTCGCGACTATGATCTCGTCTCTATGACCGAACGATCTCAGGTCCTGACGATGATCGCTGAAGAAATCGTCCTGTTCCTGACCTGGTTTCAGTTTTTGCTCATCAGCGCCATCGCCCCGGCTCTGACCAGTTCTACAATCTGCGAAGAACGCCGGGCCCGCACGCTGCTGACGCTGGTTTCAACCCCGCTCAGCGCCACACAGATCATCGTGGGCAAACTCTCGGCTCGGCTGTACCAGATCATCGTGCTCGTGCTGGTCAGTGTTCCGCTGCTTCTGGTGCTGCGCATCTTCGGCGGCATACCCACCGAAACAATCATCGCATTCACCGTCCTGACGCTCGGCGTCGGGCTGCTCGGCGGCTCGCTCGGGCTTTTGTTTTCGATGTGGCACACCAAAGCAGCCCCCGCCGCGATCTTTGCTCTGATCTCACTCGCGTTGTTGTTCTTCACTCCGCCGATCCTGTATGCCGCTCTCCGGCGGTTTGACTACTTCGGCCTGTCCGGAGCCGCAATCGACTTCTTTGCACCGATTGGTATGGCAACCTGCCCGCCGCTGGTTCTGATGCATGTCACCGAGGGCGGGATCACCCACACCGGATTGCCCCTCCTGACTGGAACGGTGTTTGACAAGATCTGGGTAGATTCGTTGATCTATCTCCTCGTCATCTCGATGGTGATGATTCTGCTGGCTGTGCGGACATTCCGCAGCATTGTGCTTGATGAAACGATCGGCAAACCGCCGGCAGAGAATGCAACGACGACACGACGTTCTCGAAAGGATTCCATCAAAAAACTTCGAAATCGCCCGATTCTCTGGCGCGAAGCGAAACTGCCATTCATCGGCAACCGTTTCTACCTGGCCATCCTCTGCATCGTCGGCGGTGCCGGGCTCGTCCTGGCCTACACCTCAACCGACTTCGACGACCCAACGCTTCACATCCTGATCTCATTCGTCGCCCTGATCGTTCTGACGTTGATCGCAGCGGTTCAAACCACCAGCGATATCGGCGCTGAACGCGAGGCAGGCTCTTGGGATGTCCTGCTCACCACGCCAATCTCCGGCGGCCAGATCATCCTTCAGAAATACATCGCAGCACTGCGCCGAATCTGGCCATTCGTCGCACTCCTGACAGCCCATTTCGTGCTGGCCATGGTCCTGGGTTCCATCTCCATCCTGAACGCGATTGAGATCATCGTGCTCGTGATATCGCCGTCACTGCTCTATCTTGCAACGGGGCTCATGTTCAGTCTCGTGGTTCGCCGCACGATTCTGGCCAGTATCCTCAACGTGTCGCTGGTGTCGCTGTGGTGGGTGATCCTTCCGATCCTGACCGCGATCATGTTTTTGGACATGGTCGGTACCAACTCGGCCGCAGACAACATGGTGCAGTTCTCCATTCATATCTTCAACCCGCTGATGATGCTGGCAACTGCAGTCGGCTATGACCAGTTCTACAGCCCGTTCGGGTCAACCCGCAACTACGATGTGGGCAATCAGACGGTCGGTTCGAACACCTTTGCGCTGTATGTTTTCCTGCACGTAGGTATTCAGATTCTCATGGCCATCGCGGCATTACGGATCTCGATGGTCTATTTCAATCGATTCGCGCCGCGCACCTCGTAGGTCTAGACTTATGTCCATCGACCACCGGAGCATGTCAGTATGGTAAACACCAAAGAAGCAGATCGGCGGGCACTCGCCTTCACGTCGCTCGATGAGCTGAAGGCCGATCTGGACCGCATCGAATCGGCGCACGCCTCGGGCGATCTGGAGCACACCGGCAACTGGACGCCCGCCCAGATCTGCGACCACCTGGCCGCGTTCTGGGCGCATTCGCTCGATGGCTTCCCACCCGGCAAGCCGCCGCTGCCAATCAGGGTCCTTATGCAGATGTTATTCAAGAAGAAGGCCGTGTCCGGGCAGCCCCCGCCTCCGGGCTTTCCGATCCCGAGCAAGGCCGCCTTCCTACTCCCGAATGATTCCATCTCGTTCTCCGAGGCTCTCGCCCGTCTCCGGATGTGCATCGACCGGACCATGCAGGGCGATCCGTTCGTCGAACAAAGCCCGCTCTTCGGCAGACTC
>DRKT01000099.1 GCA_011053195.1 Phycisphaerales bacterium
CCCAGAAACAGAGCCAGACCCGGAATCAACAGCAGCGTCCCGATCAGGGTGTGCGCCTGGCCCTGCGCCAGATCTGAGTTGCCCAACGTCGCCAGCCCGAGTACCGCCACACGGATGATGTTCATGAGCAGCGCCACCGGGACACTGAGCATCAGCAGCGCCAGACGCTGCCACCACTCTCGGCTGGCCAGCAGCGCAATCGCAGCCGCCAGCGCAATGAACGCCACGACCATGCGCATCCCGCTGCACGCCTCGGCGACATTCAACGCGTGCATCACCCCGTCGCTCGAGACGACGTTGAGTATGTTCCCATCAACACTCACCGAGAACCCGAAGACCATGCCGACCAGCCCGAGCAGTACGTACGCACCCTCGCTGGCTAAAAGCTGCAATGGCCACGTGATCTGGAGCATGATGGCCTCGGAAACCGTGATCATAAAAAGCAAGTAGGCAATTGGCAGCATCAGCCATCGCGTCACCTCGGGGCCGAGCAGCAGCAGGCAGCCGCCCCACAGCGTCAGCACGACAAAGAGCCCCTGCCCCATGTGAACGCCGATGATCGGACCGATCGAGAGCGTGTAGTAGCCCAAGATCCCGGTCAGAACGGGGATAATCCCCGGCCAGAAAACCATCGGCCGGGCAGCCAGAATCTGCTCACGACGCTGCCAGACCAGATAGCCCGCGATGACCGGGACAAAGAACGCGTGGCCCCAGTCCTCCAAGAACCGCCAGCTCAGTTGGCTTTGGAGTGTGAACCAGCGGAAGAAGAGTCCGATGAAACCGGCCATCAGCAGCGTGAACATCACCACGTTGCCCGGTGTCATCCAGGCTCGCTGACGCTGCTCCGAGGTTGCGATGGCCTGTCGGCTTGTCGGCACACTTGACATTGGTCCAGAACTCTCCCCGACTCGCCCAACGACAAGCCGATACCACCAAAAAAGGGGAGGCGCATCCCCTGTACGCTCCAATCGTAGATCGGCCCCTCGGATGGGCTTCGTCACGTCGAGTGTGAAATCAACGCGAACACCCCGGAGTCGTCAGCGTTTTCAGAGCTGCCGGCCCCATCCTGCAGGATCGGTCGTGGTACGTCCGTGTCCGGGCCCCGGTTCGGCCCGATGCCGGGAGCTCCATCTCTCCCGCTTATCCAAGTCCCGGATTGTTGCCCTCTCTGAGGACCGAGGACAGGGAATACCCCCGGAAATCAGTCGATCAGACCCGGAAAGTCTGTTTTCGGGGGGCGACTTGGGTTAGAAATTCGTGTTCCTCGGCGGGGCACCGAAGACATCGTTGCCGAAGTTCCGGTCCAGCAGGAAGCCGAAGCCATACGAGGTTCGGAACCCACCCCGGACGACCGCGAGCGGGAAGGCCCAGAAGTTGGTGCCGATGGTGATCCGGTCGTTGGGCTTGATGAAGATGTCGGGCTGGGTCTGGTCGGCGATGGCCCGGAGGTTGAGCCTGATCGTCGCCTGCCGGTCCGGGCCGACCATGCGCATCAGGTCGACCCGCTCGGGGATGGCCAGTCCGCCGAGTCCGCCGGCGGCATCAATCAGCCTGAGCAGGGTCAGCTTCGGATTCACATCAAATGCTCCGGGTCGGACGATCTGGCCGCCGAGGTAGACGGTGCCGCCACGCTGCGAGGGCACGCGGAGGATGTCCCCCGGCCGGATCACGATGTTCTGACGCGCATCACCCTGGAGCAGGCGATCAACCGGGATGCTGATGATCCGCTGGGTGACGAGGTCCTCGGCTGCCAGCTCGGCATCGGCCCGTTCGCGCAGGCTTCGGCCGGCGGAATCGGTCGTGGTGTCCTTGATCTGAACCCACCGGCCATCAATGAAGATCCACTGGCTCGAGGCGGTGTCGAACGGGCTCAGCGGGTTGTCCACATCACCGGCCGGCTGAACAAGATCCACGGCCGGGTCCTTGGTCTGGTCTGATGCAGTGTCTTCCGGCTGGCGCGGCGTCCAGTTGGTGGGTCGGATGATCGAGGGCGACGGGTCATCATTGCCATTGGCCGGGTCGGAGAGCTCGTCGATGAGGTCGAGCAGCTTGCTCGAGTCGTCCTGCGGCGCTTCGTTGGTCGGATTGCCGGTGGTGGGGTCGATGGTCTGGCTCGTGCCCGGGGCGCCGACGTTGCCGTACTCGTCCGAAAGGGCAACTTGGCGGATGACAAAGATTTCCTGTGTGCTTTCATCGATCAGTCCACCGGCAGCCGCGATGGCGTCGAGCAGGCGATACGAGGGCTCGGGGATGAAATAGGGACCCGGCGCCCGGACCGACCCGATCACGCTGAACTGCTGCTCGCTCCGACCCGTGATGTTGACCGAGAGCTCCGGCCGGCGGATTAGGTCTTGGGCGATCAATCCATCCGACACGATCCGGCGGACCTCGTCACTTGTGCCTCGCAGAACGAAGAACTTGCCGATGCCCGGCAACTCGATCGTGCCATCGTTCTCGACACGAACCTGGAAAGGTGTGTTTGTGTTCGTGGTCGGGTAGTTGAAGATGATCACATCCAGCGTGTCACCCGGAACGAGGCGGTAATCGGTCACCAACGGCCGAAGATCCTCGGGCTGGACCTGCGTCACCTGGACGTACTCGCTGTCGTCCGGCTCGATGGCTGCGATCCGGTGGAGGATGGGCATGGTCGTGGGCGTGTGCTCGAATCGCCCGATGCTGGAGGGATCGAGGTAAGAATCCACCTCGCACCCGCCCATCACCAGCCCGGTCAGGGTCAGGCCGGCCGAGAGGGGGAGGATCATCGATCGGTGCAGGGTTCGGCGACGCATCGGTGTGTTGGTCATGTCGTGTGGATCCGGTCTTCGGATGGCTCGGTTCGACCCGCCGTCCGTTGGCGGGATGTCTCTTCTATCGGACCTTCGCCCTTGTGGGATGCGAGTCTAGCGGCACCAACCTCGGCCCGCTCGGCCCGCACTCCCATCTTTTATCGACCGTTCACGGGGTCAACCTGCGTGGATCGAATGCCCCTTTCTTCAAGGAGCGCAGACTTCGCGCCAGAGCTCGGCGATATCCCGATCTCTCAGGCCGGGCCGATCCCAAACGCCGACTAGAGTTCCACATGAGAACCGAGCCCACAGACCGCGAGTCGAGCAACGGCTCGGATCAGGCCGACACCCGCCGGGCCACGGCGCTGGATCGGACACTGGCCCGTCATCCGAGACCCCTCGGCGGCGACCCGATGCGCCAAGCCAGGGCCCCCGTTGTCAGCCTGACCGACATGGTGCTCAACAACCAGAACGACTCGGTCCAGCAGCTCTCCACCAAACGCAAACCCAAGTGGCTCAAGGCCAAAATGCCCGGCGGCCCCGGATACGACCGCCTCAGGGCCATCCTCGACGAACACAAACTCTTCACCGTCTGCGGCGAGGCGGGATGCCCGAACATGGGCGAATGCTGGGCCAGGGGCGTGGCCACCATCATGATCCTCGGCGACACCTGCACCCGCGCCTGCGGCTTCTGCAATGTCAAAACCGGCAAACCACCCGTCCTCGACAAGGATGAACCCCGGCGCGTCGCCGAGAGCCTGGCGCTGATGGGGCTCAAGCATGTCGTCGTCACCAGCGTCAACCGCGACGAGCTGCCCGACGGTGGGGCGGGCATCTGGGCCGAGATGATCATCCGCACGAAGCAGGCCTGCCCGGATATGTCCATCGAGGTGTTGATACCGGACTTTCAGGGCGATCCGGCGGCGTTGCAGATGGTGATCGATGCCGAGCCGCACATCATCAACCACAACATCGAAACGGTCCGGCGCATGTACCCGGCGGTCCGCCCGAGCGCCGATTACGACCAGTCGATCGAGCTGCTGCGCCGGGTCAAGGAACAGGGCCGGGTCGTCAAGACGGGCATCATGGTCGGCATCGGCGAGAAGGACGAGGAAGTGCTCGACCTGATGAGCGAACTGGTGGACAAAACGAGCAAGCACACAGGCCCGCACCCCGGCGACCCGTGCGATGTGCTGACCATCGGCCAGTATCTTCAGCCGACACGAAACCACCTGCCCATCGAGCGGTGGGTGCACCCGGACACGTTCGAGTTTTTCCGAGAAGAGGGCCTCAAACGCGGGCTGAAGGTCGTGGAATCGGGCCCGATGGTGCGATCGAGCTACCACGCGGACCACCAGGCCGATGTGCTGAGCACGATCGAAGCCGAGCGCAAGGCCAGAGAATCCAACGCTCCAGGGTGATTGATCGTATATTCAGGAAAGTCCGGACATTGTGCGCAGGATCTTGTCCAGTTTCGCCGGCACGGGCATCACGCTCAGGCGGGGTTCGCGGACAAGAGCAAAGTCATCGAAGCGACCATCGGCCTTGATGTCGGCGAGGGTGCAACGCTTCGTCGCAGCCCGGACCGGCGAGACATCAAAGAGCACAAACTTCGGCTCGCCGCTTTTGAGCAGTGCCGGCTTGTCCGGGTCGGGGTACGCCCCGCGAACGACCTTGCCGAGCCCCGCGATTCGACGTTCCTTGCCGGTGTGGTAGATGAGCACGTCGTCGCCCTTCCTGATTGAGCGCATGTGCTTCTGGGCTGCGGGGCTGGTGACGCCATCCCAGGGTTCGCGTTTGTCGCGGACGAGGTCGTCGTATGCGTAGTCATCGGGTTCTGTTTTGATGAGCCATGTCGCCATGATCGGAGTGTAGAAGGGAAAAAGAAACACGCCCCGGGGATGGGGCGTGCGGGGATGGTTGGGTTGGGCGTCGGATCCGGCTTCAGCCGTTGCCGGCGGCCGTTTCTGTCTCGGTTTCGGCAGTCTTTTCGAACGGGCAGTCGGGGGTGCCCTTCATGGGGCAGTTGTCCATCGAGCCCATGGGGCAGTCCTCGGCGCCTTGCTTCGGGCAGTTGTCCATCGAGCCCATCGGGCAGTCCTTGGCGCCATTCATCGGGCAGTCGCCGGTGGCGTGCGGGCAGTTGGCGATGTCGCCCTCGCAGTTACCGCCCGCCATGGGGCAGTCCTTGGCCATGTCGGCATCGCATTGATTGCAATCGGGCTCGGCAAGGGCAACAGCCTCGGCTGCTTCGTCTTCGGCACAGCATGACGAAGCGACTTCCACCGCAGTCTCAGTTTCGACCGCTGGTGCGGCACTCACCAGCATGCTTTCGGCTAGAGCGACCTCGGACGTCGATTCGGCGGCCCCGCACGATGAGCAGGAGCCCGCCAGCAGCGTGTAGCCCCCATAGCCAAGCCCAACCGCTGCAGCAAGACCCAAAACAACCGAAGTCAGACCGGCACCACGACTCATTTTCATCAGAGAACCTTTCACTAGGACCGGCGGCAAACCCGCCACCAGACGCACGATCATATCCGATTCGGCCGCATGGTTGCGATAAGTTTCCAGTTCATGGAAAAAAACAGGGAGGCTCAGGGCCCCGTGCGGTCTGGGTGGGGGGTGGTTCGGGTGGATTGGCCTTGAGTTGGGGGTGGATCGGGTCGATACCCGGACCAAAGCCCCGCAAGCCGTTCGAGCTCGAAGCCGGGCGGCGCAGGCCTGTGCGGGGAGAAGGCGTTGACATGCTGGAACCCGATCAGAAACCGATATTCGAATCCGTCTCGCCTGCCCGGCCTGAGGGGGATGTCTCGCCGGCTGACAAGCTGGCCGATGTGGAAGCCAGGCTTCGCGCGGTCGAGCGAGCCGAGGCCGAGCTTGAACGGCGCGAACGGGAGTTCGCCGAGATGAGCGCCACGATGGCGCACGAACTCCGCGAGCATGCCGAGGCCATCAAGGCCAAAGAACGCGAAACCACCCAGCGGGCGGTGATGCCCGAGCATCTTCAGCGTCGTCGAGCCCGGCTGGCGCGGGTCAGGCGGGCGCTACGCGACCGGTATTTGCGGTTCGAGCGGGCCGAGGCTGTGCTGGAAGAACGAGCCCGCGAAGCAGACCAGGTTCTGGCGCATCGTCGCGAGCTTTCCAAGCTGGCAGCCGACCTCGAGAAACGTGAGAAGCGGGTCATCGCCAAGCAGAGCCGATACAAGATCGTTTCGATGATGTTCTACATGATCGCCTCGCTCGGCGTGATATCGGTGCTGAGCTGGGCGATCGCGGATCAGATCGCGCCGGCTCGGTACGCCGTCACCGCGGAGCTGGTCGCCGATGGCCGGGGCCGAACGCTCTCACCGGATGAACTGGACGAATGGCAGCGCTACCACACTTCAATACTGACGAATCCATCGTTGATGGAGCTGGCCTCGGACCGGATGGGCAAGCGGGGGATCGAAGCGCTCGCCCGTCCCGGCGATCTTGCTGCAACCATCAAGGCAAACCTGAGCAGCTCTTCGCCTGAACCGGGCCGGCTGGTCCTCGAACTCCGGGGCGATGGCGCCGGCCTGACCCGAAGGAGCCTCGATACCTACGTCGTCTCGATCGTGTCTCTGGCTAACGGCACCAAAGACCAGCGCGCCGGCGGCGCGGGCACGAAAGTCGGGTTCGATGCCAAGGTTGACCCGGACCCGCTGACCGATGACCGGCTGGAGTACGCGGGCATGATCGCCGGCGGGATCTCGGTCGTCTTCGGGTTTGGCGGTTTCCTTGCGTACCGCCGACTTAGGGCGCAGCACGCGGCGTACGAGCAGGGCCTCATCGGTGCGTAGCCGACATCAGGCGATGATCATGACCAGCTCGAGCGCACCGGAGGCGTTGCGTGTGGCAATGGCGAGCGCTCGGCCGACGTCGGGCGTGAGCTTGAACTCGTGGCCATCGGTTTCACCATTGGAGTCGAACGACGAGATGGACCTGAGGATCTCGTTATTTTCACCGATGGCGACGATCTCGTAGGAGCCCGATTCGAGCTTGGGCAGCCTGTTGGAGACGAGGTAGCCGATGCCCTGATCGGGATCGAGGAAGAGGGCAGCCGTTGCCTCGCTTGAAGCATCGACCGGCTTGAAGGTGATGCGCTGCGAGGACGGGTTGAGCATGGCCTGCCTGAGTCCGGGCATCTCGCCGAAGCGGAGAAAGAAGTCGGCCGAGGTGTTGGTCGAGAGTTGATCGCCGAGCCGGTTGATCTGGTCCTTGAGTTCGAGCGTCACGGCACTGACGAAGACCGTGGACGCGGCCAGAACGATTGTCGCCACACGCCAGTACCGGACCGTCCTTCGACGGTGAATATCACCCGGCAGGATGGACGATTCCGGATCCGCCGAGGTCAGGGCCAGTCGGCCGTGGTGTTCATTCGCCGCCTGGCGCACGGCGTCGATCACCAGACGCCGCAACTCCGGGCGGGGCTTGACGTTCGGGAGCAGCTCCGTCAGGTCGGCGAACCGGGACTGTTCCCGACGGATCTGGGCCTTGATCGATTCCGGCGCCCGGGCGAACGCTTCTTCGAAGGACGCCTGTTCGTCGCTTTCCAGCAGGCCACAGGCATCCATCAACGCATTCTCGAGCAACTCCTGAGCGTTCATAACACAACTTCCTCTGTACTTTGACGTTCACGCAATCTGACCAGCGCCCGGCTGAGCGCGGATTTGACGGTTCCGATCGGGGTGTTCAGTTCTTCACCGATCTGTCGCAGGGTTTGTCCACCGAGATATGCACGCATGACGACGGTGCGCTGAAGATCGGGCAGGGCCGAGACCCGCTCCATCAGCGAGGCGAAACGTTCCTGCTGCTCCATGTCCGCCGCGTCAACTGGATTGGTGACGGGCGGATGGACGGCTTCGGACATCTTGGTCGGATGGATCCGGGACTGGGCCCGGCGCAGCCGATCGACCAGGTGCCGACGGGTGATCAGCAAGACCCAGGTCACCAGTGCGGCCCGGCTCGGGTCGTACCGGTCCGCCGTTTTCCAGAGCCGAACAAAGACTTCCTGAACGGCATCCTCAGCCTCGTCGCGCGTCGGCATCGACTGATACGCCAGCCGAAACACCAGCGACCCGAATCGGTCGTACAGCTCGGCCACCGCGGACTCCTCGCCCGAAGCAATCCGCTGCATCAACACAAGATCGGCTTGTTTGTCGGAAGGGCTTGCCATGTTTGTACCTTGTTCGGTCTGTTCAAACACCTGCTGGTGTAGAACTTGTACGCATCGAATGGCCATGGGATCCGTGGAATCGGGGAATCCGGGTCCCAGAAAGCCGAGGGCGACAAACAAACGTGTGGATACCGAGGGAGGGTATTGCAGAGTGTTGTGGGGTTCGCTACACTCAGGACGGAAGAGTTCAGGCCAGGATCTTCGGATTTGGTGGCCGATGGGGAGAAATAGGTTGAATCAGAGCAGGGGGGAGAACTCTGTGTGTTCTGATCGGATCTGTCCGGTGCGCCGTGCATTCACCCTGATTGATGTGCTCGTGACGATGGTCGTGATCGGGGTGCTGATTGGAATCATGCTCCCGTCGATGGCGGTGGTGCGCGAAACGACTCGCCGGGTGGTGTGCAGTTCCAACATCCGCCAGATGGGTCTCGGGATCTCGATGTTTGCGGACGACAACCACGGCATGCTGCCTTCGACCGTGTTCGTGAACGTCGGCTTTGATCGTGTACCGAATGAAACCACACGTCTGCGGGTTGCTGCCGGGTCGTCGTATTCGAGCCGATTCAACGGCCGCGGCGACAACACTGGCTCTTGGGATGGGCTCGGCCTGTTGTACCACGAGGGCTATCTCGAAACGCCCGGTGTCTTCTACTGCCCATCGCATCAGGGCGAGCACGGCCTCAAGGACCAGACCGAGGCCTGGCGCGAGACGGATTCGGATATCTTCGGCAACTACCAGTTCCGGGGTGAGGGACCCGACGGCAACACCAAGCTCTTCCAGATCGTTCCCCGGCGGGCGGCGATCGTGTCCGACTCGATCCGCTCGGAATCCGACCTGAACCACGAAAGCGGAATGAACATCCTCCGAGCCGATCTGGCGGTCTTCTGGTTCAGCGAGCTCACCCCCGAGGTTCGGGCGCTCCTGAGCTCCGACGATTCCGCATCCACGTCCCGCGTCTGGCGAGAGTTTGACGGCTTCGTCAGCGGCGGCTGATCCAATCACGACATCTGGAAAACCACATCCGGCTGCTCGAGACGCTGGCGGTGTGCCCGTATGCTGGGCGGGGCTAGAGTTCCTCGCTCCAGCGAGGGGCAAGAGACCGTATCGGAGTTGAAACCATGAAACTGATGAGTCGAAATGTGTTTTGGGCTGCGGCGACCGTGGCTTCAGGAGTACTCACCATGACCGCCCAGTCACAATTGACGACCCAGCGGACGTACTACGGCGTCAACCGGTCCATGCCGATTTCGGTCTCGGCGCCGGAAGCAGGGGGGGCGCTCAGCATCCATCTCCTGGGTGTGTCCGACGAGACGATCAAGGAGTCGGATGTCCAGCCGGGCGAGGTCGATCTCGCGGCCCTGTTTCCATCGCTCTGGAAGGATCAGGGGCAGAAGGGTGTGTTGTATGCCCAACTCTTTGCCGGCGATTCGCCGGTGGGGGCCGCGATCGTGCTTCAGCCGATGCTCTCGCCCCCGCTCGCCTCGCTCGATCAGCGTACGGGGCAGGTGGTCTGGCCTCCGAGTCAGCCGGTTTTTTCCGGCTACCGTGCGTACACCGAGAAGCACGCAATCATGCACACGAGCGAGGGCGACATCACCTTCCGCTTCAGGCCAGACAAGGCGCCCAACACAGTCTGGAACTTCATGACACTCTCCGATGGCGGGTTCTACACCGACATCATCTTCCACCGCGTCGTGACCAAGCCCAATCCGTTTGTGATCCAGGCGGGCGACCCGCGGGGCGAAGGCAACGGCGGGCCGGGGTATTTCATTGATCTCGAACCGAGCACACTGCCGCATGATTTCGGCGTGCTCTCGATGGCTCGGTCCGGGAATCCGAACTCCAACGGTTCGCAGATTTTTGTCTGCCTCAGCCGGGAGTTCACGAAGATGCTCGACGGTCGATACACCAGCTTCGGCGAGGCAGTGGGCGGTGCCGATGTGATTTTGAAGATTGCCGATACGGAGCTCACCGACGAACAGGGCTCGCAAAGGCCGGTCAATCCGCCGGTGATCCGATCGGTCGAACTGGTCGATGCTCCGCCGCGTGGCACGGGCCCTGAGCCGGTGACGAAGCCGGAGTCGTCGGATTCATCGGGCGGGCGTTGATCGGGATCAGAACGAGATTTCAGCGCCAAGACCGAAGCCGAGCGTTGGCTTGAGTTCGGTATTTCCGATGCGTGAGCCGCCGGAGGTCTGGAGTTCGACCTCGCGGTAGAGCATGGTGCCGACCTGTCCCGTGAAGGTGATGTTCGTCTCGGGCTTGTATGTGGCGACGAACATGAGCGGGATGGTGAAGTCGCTGAATGTGCCACCGGGTGCTGCGGAGTTGTCGTCTTCGAGGCGGAACTGCTTGAAGCCCGTGGTCGCCGAGGCCCCGATGCTCCACTGATCGTCGAGTTGGTTGGTGACTCTGACGCCGGGTCGGCCGGAGCTGTCGACAAAGCCGGCGTCGAGTCGCCAGTAGGTGTCGATCTGCCATTCGACGACGGGCAGGGGGACGACGACGAGGTCGTCTTCGAGCTGGGAGAAGACGCCGAGGATGAATCCGAGTGAGAGGGCTTCGGAGTATCGGTACTTGGCGCCGAGGAAGGCGCCGTAGATCAGCGAATCGCCGACGTCGGAGCCGATTTCACCGGCGAAGCTGACACGGGCACCGGCCGAGAGTGTCCACTGGTTCTCGAGGGCTCGGGAGAAGATCGCGGTCAACCCCGTGTCGAGTCCGAAGTCGATGGGTTCGGATGAGAAGGGCCCGAAGGCCGTGAAGGAGTCGAAGCCGTAGCCGGTGGAGGTCTGGTCGAGGCGGAGTGAGAGTTGATTTCGATCGCCGATGGGGATGTCGGCGGTGATCTGGGCACCGAAGGAGTAGGAGTCGAGGTCGCCGCCGTTGGAGCCCTTGGCGCGCGCGGGGATGTAGAGATCGGCGTAGCCCGAGGCGAAGAAGCTGGTTTGTCGTGCGGGCGCGATGGCGGGGCCGGCGTCGCGTGTGGCGCCGGTGTCGATGGTGTCATCGGCAAAGCCCTGGGCGGCGGCCGGCATGGCCAGCCCGGCAACGAGAAGAGTCGGCAAGAGAAGTCGGTGCATGGTCGATGGCTCCGTGGATCGGCCGGCGTGTTGCTGCCGGCGTGGGCGAGTATAGGACCAGCGCCGGAAATGGTGGCGATCGGGTCGAGTTGGTGGCTAAACTAGCCGACCGAGGGGTGGTAACTCAATTGGTAGAGTGCCAGCTTTGCAAGCTGGAAGTTGGGGGTTCGAGTCCCCTCCGCTCCATTGTCGTTCGGGGGTTTGAAAGAGAAAACGCCCGCCGATGGAGGCGGGCGCCAATGACCCCGGCGGGATTTGAACCCGCGTTGCCAGGATGAAAACCTGGAGTCCTGGACCAGGCTAGACGACGGGGCCTTCGCTGTCGTGGCCAGAGTCTAGCGGGGCAAAGTCGTTCCGTCTCGTGGAGCCGATGGGTTGAGCGATACTCTCCAGATCCCGGGAACAGATGCCGATGGCCATCGCCCCTTGATCTTCGTCGGCGGGACGTTCGACCCGCCGCACCGGGCCCATACCGAGCTCGCCGAGGCGGCCAGACGGAGCACGGCACCCGATGCCGACATGATCTTTGTTCCCGCGGCCCGCTCGCCACACAAGGCCGAACGCCCGAGCGTCACCGATGCCGACCGCTTGGCCATGATTCGGTTGGCGACCGCCGGTATGGATCGAGCCTCGGTGTGGACGGATGAGTTGGATCGTGCGCAGGATGGTGAACCCAGCTATTGGGTGACCACGCTGGAGCGGGCCCGGGCGATCCTCGGGCCGGAGCGCCCGATGATGTTCCTGATCGGCGCTGATCAGGCGGCGAGCTTTGATCGCTGGCGTGAGCCGGGGCGGATTCTGGAGCTGGCGGACCCGATCGTCATCAACCGAGGGGCTGTCTCGACGCGGTCCGAGCTTGCGGAACACCTTGGGGATTGTGCACACGCCGATCGGCTGCTGTCGGCGTGGTGCGAGGTGCCGGCATTGGAGATCAGCTCCACGGATGTGCGCCGATCTTTAGCGGTCGGCGACGTGGACCCGGTTCGCTGGATGCTGCATCCCGCGGTCCTCGCGTACATCATTGGACACGGGCTGTACCGATCGGGTTAGCTACTTGACCGCAGCCTTGAGTGCGTCGGCTTTGTCGGTTTTTTCCCAGGTGAAGGTCTCGTAGGCCTTCATGCCCATCGGCGTCTTCACCTCGACCGATCCGGGCGTTCGGCCGAAGTGCCCGTGGTAGGCGGTGTGGGTATAGATCGGCGAAGTGAGCTTGAGCGAGTCGATGATGCCTCTGGGCGTGAGTTTGAAGGCGCTGCGGATGGCCTCGGATATCTTCGCCGGGTCGGCCTGCTCAGAACCGAAGGTATCAACGTGCACACTGGTCGGTTCCGGGACACCAATGGCATAGGAGAGCTGGATCTCGCATTGGTCGGCCAAGCCCGCGGCGACGACATTCTTGGCGATGTATCGAGCCATGTAGGCTGCTGAACGGTCGACCTTGGTTGGGTCTTTGCCCGAGAAGGCGCCGCCGCCGTGGCGGCCGCGACCGCCGTAGGTATCGACGATGATCTTGCGACCGGTGAGCCCGACGTCGCCGTGGGGGCCGCCGATCTCGAACTTCCCGGTCGGGTTGACGTGGATGGTGATGTCGTCGTTCCAGAGCTCGCCGAGCACGGGCTTGATGATGTGGTCCTTGACCTGACACATCAGCCCGGTCTGGTCGTTGTTCCACTTCGGGGCGTGCTGGGTGGAGAGCACCACGGTGTCGATGCGCCTGGGTTTGCCGGCGTCGTCGTATTCGACGGTCACCTGGCTCTTGGCGTCGGGCCGGAGCCCCTCGACGACGTTTTCCCGGCGGACGGCTGCGTGCTTCTCGACCAGATGATGCGCGAGCTGAATCGGCAGCGGCATCAGTTCCGGTGTCTCCCGGCAGGCGAAGCCGAACATCATCCCCTGATCGCCAGCGCCCTCTTCGCCCTTGCTGCCCGAGTCCACCCCCATCGCAATGTCTGGGCTCTGCGACTTGATCGAGCTGAGCACCGCACAGGAGACGTGATCGAAGGCCATATCGCCCGAGGTGTACCCGATGCGTTCGATGGTGTCGCGCACGATGTCAGGAATCTCGACGTAGGCCTCGGTCCGGACCTCGCCGGCGACGATCGCCATCCCGGTGGACACCATGGTCTCGCACGCGACCCGGCTGGTCGGGTCCTGCGTGAGCATGGCATCGAGCACCGCGTCGGAGATCTGGTCGGCGACCTTGTCCGGGTGGCCCATCGAAACGGATTCGGAGGTAAAGAGATAGTTCGGCACGGTCGCTCCTTCGGGGAATGGTCTGAATCGGCCGTATTCTAGCCATCATTCCCGAGTTCCATTGCAGATCATGGTGGGATGTAACGCAGCCGGGACGGGGGCGTACCACAGGTCGGCACCGTCACGGTGTGCCGGGAGGATGAACGATGTTGATACGAATCGTTGCTGTCGTTGCTGCTCTGATGTCCGATGCTGTGTTGGCGGAACCTGGAAATGTGCCGCTGCTGTCTCGAGATGTGTCGGTGGGGGTGCTCTACACGGAGGTCGATCCGGGTGTTCAACCCGCGGTGGATCTGGCGTGGCAGCAGTTGGTTGCCGCGGGGATGGATTCCTATGCATTCACGATATCATGGTCGGACCTGACCGATGACTTCGGCACGCCCGATCCGGTCGCGATCGCCAATCTCTCGAGCACGATCGCACAACTGAATCAATTCGGCTTGCAGATCTACTTCGGTCTGGCGACGATCGACACCAACAACCTGCAGATCCCCGCGATCTTTCTCGATCCGAACGATGCCCGCGAGCTGGCGCCGGGGTTGTCGTTCGATTCGCCCGAGGTGGTCGGCTCATACATGAACCTGATCGACGTGCTGATGCCGATGCTCGTTCAGAACGGCGCGTTTTATTTCTCGGTCGGCAATGAAGTGGATATCTGGCTTGCGCCCCGACCCGATGAGATTGCGGGATACACCGCGTTTGCGCAGGCGGCCCGCGAGCGGATCCACGCGTGGGA
This sequence comes from Phycisphaerales bacterium, assembly GCA_011053195.1. Taxonomy (GTDB): domain Bacteria; phylum Planctomycetota; class Phycisphaerae; order Phycisphaerales; family UBA1924. Next base: position 14,057 of record DRKT01000099.1, read on the forward strand.
GCCCGAGATGGCTGTAGGCCCGACGATGACCAGCGAGGCCCGCGACAAGCCCTGGATTTATCAGCCGCTGGTCGCCGTTTCGGATGCGGTCTCGTTTACGTACTACCCGCTGTTCGGGGGCATCGTGCTCGACCCCTTGCTCGCCAAGCATGAATTCGATGCTCTGGTTTCCATGGCCGATGGCAAAGACATCCTGATGCAGGAGGTCGGGTGTCCGTCCGGACCGCTGTTTGCTAAGAGCACAATCTTCACGTCATACGAGATCCAGCGGCGGTGGACCGCTGCCATGTTCCAGCAGATCCGCAATCGACCCCAGTTCCGCTTTGCCTCGTACCTGCATGTCGCGGATTGGCCGAGCGAGGTCGTTGCCGCGTTGGTGGCGTATTACGACTTGGACGTTCCTGAGTTTGTCGAGTATCTGAGCACTCTGGGCGCGGTGCGGAGTGACGGCTTGCCCAAGCCCGCCTACTACGAGTTGCTCCACCAGATCAGCCTCACGGCCCGTGGAAGAAGGCCGGAACGGATCGCTCGATAGATCAAGCGCTCCCGACGGGTCGTGACTCCATCGGCTATGGTTGGCGCATGGCCAAGCGACCCGCCAAATCCGCCCCCGCCCCAGGGCTCACCTACGCCGATGCCGGGGTCGATCTCGCAACCTACGACGCGTTGATCGCCGGTATCGGCTCGATGGTCCGCCGAACCCATGGCCCGCGTGTGATCCACAACCCCGGTGGATTCGCGGGCCTCTTTCGCCTTGATTTCAACCAGAAACTCTTTCAGCGCAACTACACCGACCCCGTGCTCGTCGCCTGTTGCGACGGCGTGGGAACCAAGCTCAAGCTCGCTTCGCAGATGGGACGGTACGACACCGTCGGCATCGATCTGGTGGCCATGAGCGTCAATGACCTGATCGTGCAGGGTGCCGAGCCGCTGTTCTTTCTCGACTACATCGCGGTGCCCAAGGTTGTGCCCGAGCAGCTTAATGCTCTGGTCCGGGGCGTCGCCGAGGCGTGCCTTGCATCGGGCTGTTCGCTCATCGGCGGCGAAACGGCGGAGATGCCCGACATCTACGACAAGAACGAGTTCGATATGGCCGGCTTTGCGGTGGGGGTGGTCGAGTTGAAAAAGGCCATCGACCCATTGCGCGTCGCGCCGGGTGATGTCGTGCTCGGGCTCGCTTCGGATGGACTCCATTCCAACGGGTTCAGCCTCGTGCGCAAGATTGTCAAGACGAGAAAGCTCAAACTGGATTCAATCCGAAGCGACCTCGACCCCGATCGAACCCTCGGCGAAGTCCTGCTCACACCGACGAGGCTCTATGCCGAACCGATTGTCAGGCTTCTTCGATCCTACAGGGTGAAGAAAGTCATCAGCGGGATGGCGCACATCACCGGCGGCGGGCTGGCTCAGAACCTCGAACGTGTGCTTAACGACAGGACCGATGCTGTTCTGCGAAGAAAGGCGTGGGAGGTTCCGCCGGTCTTCCGGTTTCTTCAAGAACAGGGCAAGATCGAACAACACGAGATGGATCGTGTCTTCAACATGGGCATCGGGTATGTGCTGATCGTTCGGCCCGCGTTTGCCGAGGCGGTCGCGAGGAGGCTCTCCAGATCGGGCGAAACTGTCTACACGCTGGGTGAGATCAGGGCCGGCAGCGGGAAGGTCCGGCTTCTTTCCCGGTGAGTATCGGTCACTTTACACCGAAAAACGACGGGTGTGGCGTGCCGGTGCCTGCGTGTGTCAGGGCTTGAAGTTTGTTCAGGTATTCACTCACCACAATCATGACCGTGGCGTGGCTCCAGGTCAGCGGGCTGACCGAGATCGGTTCACCCGAATACGGGTCGAACTGTTCGGCGAGCACGCCGGAGTCCATCTGCCGATAGCAGCACCAATTGATCAGATCCATCGCGGGTGTCAGGTCGGCCCGGGTGGTTGCCTTGGCGATAATGTGCTGCGCTTGCCACAGCGTGCAGATCACCCATGGGTTGCCGGGGACGAGGTCGATCTCTTTCGATTCGATCTGATGGTAGTAGTCGTTCTGGTAGCGTGCCACGCCGCCGATCTCGGTCTGCACGGAGAGGACCTTTCGGATATTCGTCAGGTCTGCATCGATTTTCGGGTCGTTCGGATCGAGCCCTGCGATGGCGAACAGGGCAAAGTTCGAGGCGTCGGCGACCATGTCGAGCCGGTAGCTGCCGTCCTCCTGAGGCACGACGCGTCGGGCGAATCGCTGCGAGGGCTCATGCCAGAAATGACGCTGGAACGAGAGTGTCATCCGCTCGGCCGCCTCGGTATAGGTCGCGGACCGGTCCGGTTCTCCGAAGTCGTGGCAGAACGCCGCAGCCGCCTTGAGCGCCCCGATCGTGCTGGCCACGGTAAACGTGTGCACGCCCCGGCGTTCTTCCCAGAGGTCCCACGACTGCTTGGGCAAGCCGTTGGCGTCGCGATATTCCACGATCCAGTCCGCGGGTCTGACGATCAACTCGTCGTAGACGCTCTTGATGAACTCGACATCGCGGTAAGTCTCGAAGTGCTTGCGCAGGGCCCAGATGACCAGCGAGGTTTCGTCCTGCTGGATCGGCAGGATTTTCTGGCCGTCGAGCGTCCACGGATGCCAGCTCGACGCGAGCGAGCCGGATGGGTTGTATTTATGCAGGAAATAGCCCTGTTTCTCGATGACCCCGGCGCAGAATCGGAAGAAGCGTCGGCTGAGTTCGCTCTGTCCCGTCAGGATCAGGGCGTAGGCGCACAGGGCGCCATCGCGGGGCCAGCAGTAGGAGTAGTGGTCGCCGCCGAACTGTGCGATGTCGGAATCATTGGCCGCGATGATGGCGCCGCCGTTGTCGACCTGCGTGCGCAGGATGAGTGCGGATCGGTAGTACATATCCGCGACTGATTCGGGCAGGCTCGAGGTGTCGATACCTTCTTTGTGCGCCCAGATTCTCCAGTAGGCCTCAGTCTGGAAGATCATTCTGTCGGCGCCGGTCTCCCAGATGCGCTGATTGAGTCGTTCGATCTGTTCATAGGATCGGCCGCAGGCGAACCAGTTGGTGACGTGTGTCTCGCCGTTGGCGGGGATGTGCAGGTTGAACCCGATGGTGGCGTCGACTGACCCCTGGGCGATGGTGTTTCGCCCGAGGTGGCCATCCTCGGCATCGCGCCAGGTTCCTTCCGCGCCACCGATGCGTTTGGTCCCGATGGCCCAGTGGTCGATGCCGCATTTGTGCTGGTCGCACGCGTTGACGATGAAGTAGAACCCGTCCTTGTAGAAGACGACACCGTTGGTGTTTGGGTCGTAGTTCGCAGTGTCACCGACCGGGTTGCCGCCGATGGACAGGTCGTAGTGGAAGAAGAGACGCACATCGCGGTCCCTGCCGAGCAGATCGCGGACGACCGACCTTCGGAAGTAGACGGGCTCGGTCTGGTCAACCGCATCGTTGCAGGTGATCTCGAGCCCGAGCCTTTCGTGAACCAGCCGGACCTCGGTGACGAGCGTGTCGGGCTTGTAGCGTTTCTCCCGGGTCCAGCCGTCGTCCTCGATCCAGGCAAACTCACCATCGGCCCAGACCCCGAATCGCTGGATATTGCCCTGTGTGTGGTTCGGCTGGCCGACGCAGGGGTAGTAGATATCTCGGACACGGTACAGATCGTCAAAGGTGATCAGCAGCGAGCCGTTGCCGACTGGGATATCGCGGGGCATGGATGGTTTCCTCTCGGGCAGCGCTGCCCGTTTCCGCCGGCCTCAAGCAGACCGACACAAGGATATCGGTCGATTTCCGTCGCCGGTGTGGTCGGATTTGCTAACCGTTGAGGAATTGTTCAGCCAGCGCAGCCGCCTCGTCGTCGCTGATCTCACCGCCCGGTTCGGGCATTGTGGCGATCTGGGGTGCTCCGCCCATCGCCTCGATCCGTGAGCGAACATCCCCGATGAACGAGATCGAGATCCCGAAGTTCTCGCCCACCTTGACGACGGCTCCTTGGCCCATAGGGACGTTGTTCACCAGCAGATCAAGCTCCTCATCGGCGGACTTGGCCAGTTCGATGATGGTGCCCGGCACGAGCGACATCACGTCCTGGAGCCTCATCGTCTTGCGCCCGACCCGCACGATCAGGGGGACTTCGAGCTTCAAGATGGTGTCGAGCTTATTGTTCACAGCCGGTGGGATATCGGCTCGAATCGCTGAGGATCTGCGAGAAATGAGTAGAATCGTCGGTCAGCCGTCATAACGGGCGATGATGAGCGTGACATTGTGCCCCCCGAAGCCGAACGTGTTGTTCATGGCGTACTTGATGGGCCTCTCGCGGGCCTCGTTTGGGACAAAGTCCATGTCGAACAGCTCGATCGAGCCGTCCTCGCGTCGGGTGCCCGCAGTGGTGAGGTTGATCGTCGGTGCGATGACCCCATCCCGGCAGGCGTGGATGCAGGCAATCATCTCGACGGCCCCCGAGGCCCCGAGCGTGTGGCCGTGCATCGACTTTGTGGAACTCATCAAGAGCCGACCACCCTCTGATTTTCGGGCGTGGCTCCCGAAGACGTTGTAGGCTGCCGCGACCTCGGCCGCATCGCCGAGCGGCGTGGAAGTCCCGTGCGCGTTGACGTAGTCCACCTCCTCCGGCGAGATGCCCGCGTCGCGGAGCGCTCCCATCATGGATCGGCTGGCGCCAAGTCCTTGAGCATTCGGGGCCGTAATGTGCGAGGCATCGCAGGAGTTGCCGAACCCGACGAGCTTGGCCAGGATCGTGGCGCCGCGGGCTTTGGCGTGCTCTTCGCTCTCGAGCACACAGATCGAGGCTCCCTCCGACAGGATGAACCCGTCGCGGTCAACATCGAAGGGCCTGCTCGCGCCCTCCGGATCATCGTTGCGCGTGCTGAGCGCTTTCATGGTCATGAACGCCCCGACACACAATGGCGTGCATGCTGCCTCGGCGCCGCCCGCGATCATCACATCGGCCAGACCCCGCTGGATGTAGCCCATCGCATCGCCGATGGCGTGGCCCGAACTGGCGCAGGCCGTCGCATGCGCCGACGCCGGTCCCTGGAGGTTGTGCTGGATCGAGATGTTCCCGGCAACCGCATTCACCATGAGCCTCGGCACCGTGAACGGGCTGATCCGTGACGGGCCCTTTTCGATGAGCGTCATGACGTTCTGCTCGATGGTCGAGATGCCCCCGACGCCCGAGCCCACGACGACGCCGCAACGGGTCGGGTCCTCTTTGGACAGATCGAGGCCTGAATGCTCGATGGCTTCCTGGGCGGCAAAGAGCCCGAGCTGAGCGCAGCGGTCAAGCCGTTTGGCCTCTCGTTTGTCCAGACGTGTGTAGGGATCCCAGCCCTCGATGGCGCCGTCGATCGCGACGTTCCATCCCTCGTAGCCCTTGAACGCAGGGTCGGAGATGGTCGAGATCCCGCTCCGGCCCTCGCGCATGGCTTCCCAGATGGTCCCGGCGTCCGTTCCCTGGTTGGTGACAGCGCCGATACCCGTGATGACCACTTCGCGGATCTTCTTCATGAGCCGGTGCTCCGTGAGAGACACAATTCAGGCGCGCCCCGACATGCACACATCTCGTGCGCGAACCCGTGCCGTCATGGGCATCAGTCGGTGCCCTGGGCGCCCTTGATGAACTCGATGGCCTGGCCAACAGTCTTGATGTTCTCGGCCTGATCGTCCGGGATCGAGGTCTCAAAGGC
>DRKT01000100.1 GCA_011053195.1 Phycisphaerales bacterium
CTATTCGATCATCGAACAGGGCAAGGTGGACGCGATGTTGCTCGCCTCGCCGCAGGATCGGCGGACGATTTTCGAGGAGGCGGCCGGCATCGCGCGGTACAAGCAGCGCCGGATCGAATCGACCCGCAAGCTCGACCGCACCGAGGTCAACCTGACACGGGCGCGTGAGCAGCTCGAATCAACCGAGCGTCGGCTTCGGATCGTCAAGGGACAGGCCGCCCGCGCCCGTCGGTTCCGTGAACTCGACTCGGAACTGAGCGCCATCCGCATGGCGGTCGCGTTCGACCAATACCACGACCTTCGTCAGCGGCTCGACGGGCTGACCAGTGAACTGACGGCTCTTGAAGCGGTCCGAACCGAGGCGCACGAGCAGCTTGCGCAGATGGAAGCACAGAAGCAGCAGGCCGAGATCGATCGGCACGAACTTGCCGAGACTGTGCGCCGGATCGAGGCGGATCGTCAGTCGGCCATTCATGACGCCGAGCAAGCCGAGCAGCGCGTGAAGATGACCGAGGCCGCGATCGCCGAGGCGCAGGCCCGGCTCGAGACCGATGCCGCCCAGATCCGTGAGATGCAGGCACGCCGGGAAGAACTCCAACGCACCGAAGGCCGGCTCAGAAGCCAGATCGAAACAGCACAGGCCCGGCTCGAACAGACCGAGCAGGCGATGACGCAGGCCGGCGAAGCCCGGGCCGCGGTGCTCGAACAGCTCGCCGACACGCGCGCCGAGCTTGCCGAGCGGCAGGCGGCGGTCGCGGGTGTCGAACGCGAACGGGCCTCGCTGCTCGCCTCGATCCAGGCCGACACGCAGCGGTGCGAGCACTTGTGTGAGCAGATCACCGGTATCGAACGCAAACAATCCTCGGCGACAACCGAGCAGCAAAGACTGAACACCGAATACGACGAAGCGCAGCGATTGGTGGCATCCCACCGTGAGACGGTCGAAAGACTTTCGAGCGAGTTGGCCGGAAAAGAAGCGCAGGCTTCGAGCCTGGCCGCCGGTCGTTCGGAGTTGGCCGAGCGGGTCAATGAACTCGAACAGCAGCGCGTTCGGCTTGACTCGCGCCGATTGACGCTTGAAGAAATGGACGCCAACCGCGCCGGCTTCGGGGATGCGGTCCGCACCGTGCTCGAACACCGCGACCGGGGCGAAGGGTTCGCCGGTGTGCTCGGAGCCGTCGCCGATCTGATCGAGACGGATCACCACTCGGCCTCGGCGGTCGAGGCGGCGCTCGGTTCGAGCCTCCAGTCACTCGTGGTGCGTTCACCCATGGACCTGCCTTGCCGTGACGACATCGCAGCACTCGACGGGCGGGTGACGTTCCTGCCCATGATCCCGATCGGGATCGAGTCGTGCACGGTCGAGGCGAGGGCACCGATTGATGCCGTCCTCGCCGCGGGCCGGGTGACGGCGATCAGGCCGCTCGTTCGCCTTCGACCCGAGGTTGTGGACACCCTCGGCGAAGATGGTCAGCGTCTGCTCGATCGCCTGCTTGGGCGAACGTTCCTCGTTGAAGACCTCGACGCGGCGATGCTGCTCTCGACCGGCGTGCTCGGCGCGGGCGCTCGCTTTGTGACCAGCGACGGTTCGGTGCTCGAAGCCGATGGCCGAATCATCGCCGGGCCGAACTCCGTCGAAACCGGCGGCGAGGGCGTGCTGCGCCGACACGCCGAGCTGGATGATCTGCGGATGAAACTCGATCGGCTCGACTCTGAACTTCAATCGAGCCGAGCCGAGCTGGCCGAGACCGATGAGCGGGCTTCGCGGCTGAGCGGGCTCCGTGCGGAGTTGCGTTCTCAGCTCGCCGGCGAAGAGCGGCAACTCGCTGCGGTGCAGGCCCGTTGCGAACGGCTCGATTCTGAGCGCCGACGACAAGCCGAGGCGATCGAATCGCTGGCGCAGGACCGGGATCAACTGAGTTCCCGGCTCGAAACGATCCAGCGTGAGGGCGAAGAACTCCGGGGCCGCGCCGATCGGTTGGAAAGCCTGCTGCTCGAGCAGCGCGCCGGCGCCGAATCGCTCGATGCCCAACTGACCCGACTCCAAATCCAGGCAGACCAGATGGCCGAGCAGGTCACCGCGGCCCGAGTCGAGGCCGGGGCCGTGCGTGAACAACTCTCCAGCGCCAGGCGAGAACTGTCTCGGCTCATCGACGAGGCCGAGCAGGTGGACCGTCGGTATCGGGAACTGGTCGAGCACACCGAGCGGGCCAAGGGAGCGATCCAGGAGCATCAACGGGCAATTCAGACCGCCCGCGACGATCAGGAGGCCGCAGCAAGGCGTCAGGCCGAGCTTTCAGAATCCATCGAACACGCCCGTGTTTCGCTGGCGCAGGCGGGCGAGCGAGTCGATGAGCTGGCGCAGCGGCTCGCCGGCACGCGCGAGCACGCTCAGCGCATCGAACGCAACTGGCACTCGCTCGAGGTCGCCCGGCGAGAGGTCGAGGTCAAGCGGGAGCACACGGAGGAGCGCACAGCCGAGGAACTCGGAATCCAGATTGATGCAGAATATGAGGAATACAGTCTGCTTCTCGTTGCCGGTGATCTGCTGACGCTGGATCAGAACGAGGCCCAGGCCGAATGCGAAGCCCTGCGCTCCGAGATCAAGAAACTCGGCAACGTCAACCTCGACGCGATCGACGAAGAAAGCCAACTCGCCGGGCGCAACGAGGACCTGATCGCGCAGGTTAAGGATCTCGACGAGGCGCGCACAAGGCTGGTCGATCTGATCGAACGTCTCAACACGGCCAGCAAGGAACGCTTCGAGGAGACCTTCACCGCGGTCAGCGAGAACTTCGCCGGACCGAACGGGATGTTCCGCCGGCTTTTCGGCGGCGGAAAGGCCGAGGTCCGGCTCATGCCCCTGATCAAAGAAATCGACGGCGAGAAGGTGCAGACCGACGAGATCGACCTGCTCGAGTCCGGCGTCGAAGTCATCGCCCGCCCGCCCGGCAAAGAACCACGCACCATCAACCAGCTCTCCGGCGGCGAGAAGACCATGACGGCTGTCGCGCTGCTGCTCTCGATCTTCCAGACCAAACCGAGCTGCTTCTGCATCCTTGACGAAGTCGATGCCGCCCTCGACGATGCCAATGTTGATCGCTACTGCAACGTGGTCCGCTCGTTTGTGGACCGTTCACACTTCATCGTCATCACGCACAACAAACGCACCATGCAGGAGGCCGACCGGCTCTATGGCATCACGATGCAGGAGCGGGGCGTCTCCAAGCGTGTCACGGTCAACGTCAACGATGTGTTCGAGAACGGACAGATCAAGGAATCGAAGGCAACGGAAGAAGCAACGCCGGAGAAGCCCTTGCGTTCCGCATTGGCCTCGATGCGAGCCGAGAACCAGCCGGCGTAGATTCACCGACCGTCGAGCACCTGCCCGACCATGCCCCCGATGGTGCCGATGCGCTGCGAGTCGAGCCATCGGCCCAGACCCCGCGCGATCCTGATCGGCGCTTTCGGATCGGCGAAGAGGATGGTGCCGACCTGCACAGCCCCAGCGCCGGCCAGGATCAGCTCGGCTGCATCATCCCACGACGACACGCCCCCGACGCCAACGATCGGCACGCGCGCCTTCTTCGCGACCCCGACGTACACGTCGTGGACAAGCTTGACCGCGACCGGATGGACCGCCGGGCCCGAGAGCCCGCCGGTGATGTTCGAGAGCACCGGCCGGCGCGTGCGCACGTCGATACCCATCGCCGGGATCGTGTTGGCAATCGTCAGAATGTCGGCGCCGGCCTCGATCGCGGCAGCGGCGACCTCGACCATCCCGGGCCGGCCAACCGCGATCGGGCTGAGCTTCACGCACAGTTTGGTCTGACCCAAGCGGGCCCGGACTTCAGCGACAAGCCGATGCAACACTTCCGGGTCGGTTCCGAACTCGGTCCCGCCATGAACATTCGGGCAGCTCACATTCAGCTCGACCGCCGGGATCTCGGTCAGTGTGTCCATGGCTCCAGCGACATGGGCGTAGTCCTCGATGCTCGTGCCGGCGATGGAGCCGATGACCTTGGTCGGGACATCGGCGAGCCGGGGAGCGATCTCGTCCATGAATCGGTCGATCCCCGGGTTGGCCAGCCCGATGGCGTTGAGCAGGCCCGCCTTGGTGGGCACGATTCGCCAGGTCGGGTTGCCCGTGCGAGGCTCACGGGTGATGGACTTGGTGACGACCGCGCCGACCCTTGAGAGATCCAGCACGCCCGCCAGCTCGTCGCACAGCCCAGCGGTCCCCGCAGCGAGGATCACCGGATTGCGCAGCGAAATCCCCGCAAGATCGGTCCGGAGCCTTGGGTCGTCGGATCGGGTCACGACGACAGGCTAGCCCGATCCGGCCCGAGCGTCCCTATGGTTGCGACACTGGAGACCCGAATCATGGATATCGAGACACGGATCGCACAGTTCGAGAAAATGGCCCACGATGACCCGAGCAACGACATGGCTCATTTCTCGCTGGGCGGGGCGTATCAGCAGGCGGGCCGGTTTGCCGAGGCCGCCGAGAGCTATCTGAAATGTGTGGAACTGAATCCGGGGATGTCCAAGGCGTACCAGCTCGCCGGGGCCGCCCTGATTGCGACCGATCAACCGGAGCGTGCGGGGGAGGTGTTGACGGAGGGGTACGCTGCAGCCGCCGGCCGGGGCGATCTGATGCCCAAGCGGGCGATGGGTGACATGCTCGAACAGCTCGGCCTGCCCGTGCCCGAGGTCGAAGAGCAACAGGCGGGGCCGGCGCCGGACGGCTCGTTCATCTGCCGGCGCACGGGTCAGCCGGGCACACCGATGGAGTCGCCGCCATTCCGTGGTCCCTTCGGGCAGTGGATCAAGGACAACATTGCGCAGGAAACATTCGCCGCGTGGATCAGGCAGGGGACCAAGGTCATCAACGAGCTCCGGCTTGATCTCTCGCAGGATGCCGACAGCGACACCTACGACGCGCACATGCGCGAGTTTCTCGGCGTCGATGACGAGATGTACGAGCAGATCACCGGCGAGAAACCACGCGGGCACGTCTGAGGCCGGCGCTCATCGCCGATCCAACAGCCCGATCCGGCGGAAGGTGCTCAGCATCAACTCCTCGATCGGTGCATCGCTGAGCACCTTGGCGTATTTCATTTTCCGGGATCGGCAGAAGTGCGCCAGTTCGTCGCAGTAGTCGGTGACCGCCCGCCGGTAGCTTTCGAGCAGCTCGGCCGAGACGGTGACCTCCGCACCGAAGCCGGTTTCGACGTCCGTCAGGTTCAGGTCGCCCGTCATGCGATCGCCCTCGGCTGCCGGGTCGTTCTCGCCCGGCGAGAGCACCTGAAGGCATGTCGTGTCATACCCGCCCCGTCCCGTATCAGCGAGCAACGCCAACCCCGGTCGATAGCCCTCACGTATGAGAAAGTCGCTGATGACGATGACGACACCCTTGCCGGTTCGGCTTCGTGCGAACGTGCGCATGGCCTCGGTGAATCCGGTGCCGGTCTGTCCCGGGCTATCAGGCGTCAGTCTCAGGTTCTCGATGAGGAACTGCCCGAGCAGTTTGACATGCTTTCGACCCCGCCCCTGGGGCATCTGGCGCAGCCCCGCCGGCGAGCCGAAGCTCATCACGCCCACCCGGTTGTTGCTGACCAGCCCAAGGTAGCCTAGTGCCATGGCAAGCCGATGGGCAAAGATGAGTTTGCTCGGAGAGCCCGCATCCATCGAGCCTGAGTTGTCCAGCAGAATCTGCACCGCGAGGTCTTCCTCCTCGCGGAAGAGCTTGATAAACAGCCGATCGAGCCGGGCGTAGACATTCCAGTCGATGTGCCGCAGGTCGTCGCCGGGGACGTAGGTGCGGTAGTCGTCAAACTCGACGGATCGGCCCCGGCGTTTGGATCGGCGCTCGCCCGGGAGGGTGCCGGGGAACATCTTTCGGCTTCGCACGTCCAACCGATCAAGACGGGCGGAGAGCTCCGGGGTGATGAGTTCCTCTCGGGAGGCGGGTCGGTGTTCTGGCTGGCCTGCGATCATGGGGGTGCTCCGGGTCTCGGCGCGGTAGAGTGTAGTGTCTGGGTCAGTGCAGCCAGAGGGCGTCCGTGCGGGTTGAATGATTCGGGCCGAAGGAGGATGGATGCGGGTCGTGCGAGCCATTGGAATCGGGCTGGTATTGTGGGCGCAGGCGTCGGCGGGGGCGTGCCTGGCGCAGAGCAAGACGCCGACCCAGCTGCGCGAGGAGAACGCAGCCCTGCGTGAGGAGCTTCGCCGGGTGAGGGCCCGTGCGGATGAGCTCGAGAGTCGGCTCGCAGCGCTGCTCAACGAGCGGCGGGGTCTGGAGGGGCGCCTCAGCCAGACCGAGAGCATGATCGCCCAGCTCCGCGCCGAGATGGGACGGATCGATGCCCCGCCGACACCGATCGCCCGGGCGCCAGTCGGTGCGGATCCGCTCAGTTCGCCCGCTTCGCTCCTGCGTGAGCTTCGCAGCCGATACCACGTGGCGATGCTCGGCGTTCCCAACTCGACACCCGAAGAACGGGCCGACTATGCCGAGCAGGTTCAACTCTGGTGCAAGCTGACCAACCGGGAGCTGCGTGGCAAACGCACGTGGCTGGTGAAGCTGACCGACATCGAGCCGGTGGACCGCGATTCTTCGGTGGCCTCCATGACGGTGCTGGATGAGGATTCGGGGGGACTGCCCATCGGTGAGGCTGTCGACGTGCGCGTGCCCAAGCGGTATCTGGACAAGCTGGACATCGGTCCGGAGAACGATCGCTGGCTGCTGACCGCCATCGTGATTGCCAAGCCCGTTTTCAACCCGGAACGTCAAACGCGGGGGATCTTCGAGTTTCCGCCCTTCATCGGTCCGATGGTGGAGTTTGATTTCGAGCTGGACTGGTTTGGGATCAAGCGGTGGGACCCGGATGAGCCCGAAGCCGAGGCTGAGGATGGGGAGATGCCGGCCGAGGATCAATCCGAAGATGGGGCCGGAGATGAGACTGAGGATGAATCGGAGAAGGGTTCATCGGCCGGGCCCGGCGCGGGATAGCGTCCGCCCGAGCTTCGGCGCAGCTCCGCCCGGCACGCGAGTCTGAGCCGATCCACCTCGCGCTGAAGCTTTTTCGTGCCCTCGGCTCCGATCAGTTCTTCCGGCGGGATCGGGTCGCCGAAGAGCACCATCACGCGCTTGCCGAGCCTTGGAAAGGCCCTTGTCCGAGGCCAGGCGTCGAACGCGCCCTCGATGCCGACGGGGATGACCGGGCATTTGGCGCGTCGGATGATCAGCGAGGCCCCGCTGCGAAAGGGTGTCATGGCGCCGTCGTATGAGCGCGAACCCTCGGGAAAGATCAGCACCGCTTCGCCTCGCTTGATCCGTTCGAGGATATCGCGGATGGCGCGCACATCGCCCTGCCCTTCACGGATCGGCACGGAGTTGACCGCCCGGATGATCCGCCCGAACACGGGCACCTTGAACAAACCGGCCCGCGCCAGGTAGGTCACCTCGCGCTGCGTAATGTCGCACCCGACCAACGGCGGATCAAGATACGAAACGTGGTTGGCGACGATCAGCACCGGGCCGGTTGCCGGCACGCGGTCGGCATGGATGATCTTCATCCGGCAGATCAGCCGAAGCACACCCTTGGCGAAGATCCGCCCGAAGCGATAGATGAAGCGGACCCGTTGGGGAGAGTCGTCCGTCATGCCTTGGTGCCGGCGATCCGTTCACGCACAAGGTGCTCAAGCCGATCGACCACCTGATGTATCGACAACGGCCCGGTGTCCACGCGGATCGCATCCTTCGGACAGACCAGTGGCCCCTGCTGCCGGGTCGAGTCGCGGGCATCGCGCAAAAGAATGTGTTGGAGCAGCACCTCATCACTGGCTGGTGTGCGCCCGGCAGCACGAAGCTGCTCGCCCCGGCGCTTAGCGCGGACTTCCGGGTCGGCATCGAGATAAAACTTCACGAGCGCATCGGGAAATACGACCGAGCCCTGATCTCGACCCTCGCTGACGAGCTTCGGATGTTGCTGGGCGATCAGCCGCTGCTTCATGACCATGTGCTCACGCAGGGGCCCGATCGCAGCGATCTGCGACACGAGCCGCGTCACGTCGGCATCCCGGATGCGCTTGTTCAACGGCTTGAGCCAGGCCAAAATCGCCGGTGGATCGGTCGTCCAGTCAAAGTGCAGATCGGCATCGGTGACGATCCTGAGCACGGCGTCCGTGTCCGTCGGGTCGATCTGATGGTCGATCACGATGGCAGCCGCGGCACGGTACATCGCGCCGGTGTCGAGGAAATCAAGCCCGAGCCTCGCCGCGAGCTGCCGGGCGACGGTGGACTTTCCGGTTCCCGCGGGCCCATCGACCGTCACGACGATCGGCCCCGGGATCGGTCCGGGCTGGCCGGTATCTGGCGGGCTCTGCTGAGTATCGGTCAAGATGGCCACGCGTTCCTCACCTGTCCTGCTCCGTCGCCCGCCGGGGCAACGGGGGATTATTTCTTCGCCGTCGCCACACCGATGGCGTGTTCCAATGCCCATCGGCTGAGGTCGGTCCCCTTGGTCTTGTCACCCTTGCCTATATACCGCACCGCGACCGTGCCGTCGAATCCGACCGAGGCGATCGTGCTCACCAACGGCTGGAGTTCGTAGGGCTTGTGCTCCGGCGGGGGGATCTCCTCCTCGACATCCTCGGCCATCACCGCGTCGATCAACTCGCGGAGGGCATCGTCCCCCACGGGCTCGTCGAGTTCATCCTCGGCGGCTTCGAGTTCCTCAAGACCGGGCTCTTCCGTGGGGGCCTGTTTCGCCTTGGGTTTTTTGTCGGGTTTGGCCGCGACGGGTTCCTCGGGCTCGGTCAGTTCGACCGTGGTCGCCGAGATCACCGAGGCATAGGGCACGAGCTTGCGCAGGTAGGCGTTGGCATCGCCGGAGTCGATCGCAGCCTGGAAATCGGGGAACGTGCCGACGCGGAAGCCGCCGATTTTCTTGATCATCTCGGTGACGCGCTCGGGCTTGGCGGTCAGACCCTTGCGGGGCGAGATGAGCAGGTTCATGTCGATTTTCTCGCCGAATTCCACGATCTGGCGGATCCGGTCGACGGAGAAGTCCAGAAAGTCCTCGGTGTCGATGCTGTCGATGGAGATGGCAGCCGCGTTGCACCCGAGGATGTGCGCCGCCTGAAGCACCTTGCGGGCACGTTCGACACCGATATTTCCGATCGCGTCATCCTCGCTGGCGAGCTTCATCGGCTCGGGCTCGATCAGCAGCAGGCAGGCGCATCGCTCCTTGTCGGCCCGTTCGCGGAGTTGGGCCAGGGTCGATCGGGTCGCACCGGCGAGCAGATCCGTCGTGATGTTCAGCCCGTGCAGATCCAGCGTCTGCCTGGCAAAGGCCGGCAGATCGGGCAGCGCCAGCCTCGGCTTGGCGCCCTTGCGGGTCGGCTTGAGCAGGGACGCAACGGAATCGGTGTGGAGGGTGAGCAGCATGCTTGGACCAGCGTATGGCCACAACAGCGGATAGGCCAGCCCGGAAATGGTGATCTCGGACGGGAAGCGCTCTGGTCGCTAGCATGGGCACGTCCGGAATCGAGAGCGCCCAGCGCGTGGAGGAGCCGCCCATGCCCGTACCAACCGATCGTCGTTATGCCGAATCCCACGAATGGCACATGACCGAGGGCGATCTGATCGTCATCGGGCTGACCCAGTTCGCGGTGGACCAACTCACCGATGTCACCTTCGTCGAGCTCAAGCCCGAGGGCACCGTGGTCGAGGCGGGCGAGGAAATCGGCGAGGTCGAGTCCGTCAAGACGACCAGCGATGTCTATTCCGCCGTTGCGGGCGAGATCGTTGAGATCAATGAGAGGCTCACCGATGAGCCGGGCCTGCTCAACACCGACCCCTATGGCGAGGGCTGGCTGGTCAAGATCAATCCCGACGACGACGCCACGCTCGAGGCGCTCATGGATGCGGCCGCCTACGAACAGAAGAACCCGAGCTGATCGGCGTGAAACCGACCGGACCAGAATCAGAACAGATTGACGCATGATCCGTTGTACCGGCGTCACCAAGTCATACGACCTCGAGTCCCGGCGCGTCGAGGCGCTACGGGGCGTTGATTTTGAGATCGCCGAGCCCGGATTCTATGCCGTCATGGGCCGATCCGGCAGCGGCAAGAGCACGCTGCTCCACCTGCTCGCGGCTCTCGATCGTCCCGACGCCGGTGAAATCCACATCGCGGGCCGACCGATCCATGCGCTCAACGAACGCGATGCGACCGAGTTTCGTGGCCGAGAGATCGGCATTGTTTTCCAGCAGTTCAACCTCATTTCGACATTGAACGCCCGCGAGAACGTCGAGCTGCCCGGTGACCTGCGGGGCGATGATCCGGGACAACTGCGCGCCCGCAGCGGGGAACTGCTCGATCGGCTCGGATTGGGCGATCGGATGGAACACAGGCCTCAGGCGCTCTCCGGCGGCGAGCAGCAGCGCGTCGCCATCGCAAGGGCGCTGTTGTTCAATCCGCCCGTGGTCTTCGCCGACGAGCCGACAGGCAATCTGGACTCGGCATCGAGTGAAAAGCTCTGGTCGCTGCTGCGGGAGATCGCCGAGCAAGAGGAGATGACGGTGCTCATGGTGACGCACGAGCCCTCGGCCGCGGCACATTGTCGGCATGTGATCGTGCTCGCCGACGGCCGGGTGACGGGTTCCTTTGATGTGGAGAATGGTGATGAGGTCGGCGTGGCGGCTCGCTACTCGCAGCTTACGCGCCAGGCCTAGGCGCACGGCCCTGCTCATTGCCGCGGTCGCGCTCTCGGCGCTGCTCATCGCGGCAGTGGCGACGGCCATGGCGTCGATCCACGGGTCGATCGCCGAGCGCATCACGGCAACCATCGGGCGAGCGGATGTCGTCATCCAGGGCCGGGGCTCCGGGCTGACCATCGACGAATCTTGGCTCGATGAAGCGCGGTCCTGGCCGGGCGTGCGCCGGGCGGAGGCCACGATCGAGACGCCGTTGGCGCTGCGCGCCACGATCGAGCTGTACCAGCCATCGCGCAAAGATCCTGAGAAGTTCCGATTGGTGCGCACGCACACGCTGATCAACGCGATGGGCCACAGTGTATTGGCCGAGGTGACGGATCAATTCCATCCGTTGCGACTTGTCGAGGGGAGGTTGCCCACCGGCGAGGGGGAGATCGCCATCGACACCTTGCTTGCGGATCGGCTTGCCGGTCGCAAGGGAGAGTCCGGCGCCCTCGGCGGGGCGATCGCGATGCGCAACGTGCTGCTTGATGCAAGTCAGGTCATCGAAGCCCCGATGGTCGACCAGGCCGAGGCCGAGCGACACAACAACTCAATCAAGATTGGTGTTGGTGATTCGATCGAGCAGATGTCGGGTTTCCTTCGGCGCAAGGCAACCGTGCTGAGGGTGGTCGGGATCGTCGAGCCCCCGCCGCTGGGGGGGAGGCCGCAGGCGTATGTCGAATATCGGGCGCTCGCCTCCTTGGCCGGCATGGAGGGGCGGGCGTCGAGCATCGAGATCCTGCTCGAACCGGGTGTAGATGCCGAGGCGTTCGTGCGGAAGCATCGAACCCAGCTTGATCCGGAAACCGAACGCCGCGTGCTGATCCAGACGACAGCGGTCGTCACCTCGGGCCTGAACAAGAACATGGAATCAAGCAGGATCGGGATGGTGCTCGCCTCGGCGATCGCGTTCCTGTCTGCATCGTTCATCATCATGACGGGGATGACCGTCGATGTGTCGCAGCGTCAGCGCGAGCTTGCGGTGCTCCGCTGTATCGGCGGCAAGCGGGCTCAACTGGCGATGAGTCAACTGCTCTCGGGGCTGTTCATCGGAGCGTTCGGCGCCATCATCGGCACGCCGCTGGGCATCGCGCTGTGCGGTGTGTTGATCCATCTGTTGCGGGATCAGCTCCGCGCGGGGCTGGTGCTTTCGTGGTCGCCGGTGGTGCTGGCTTCGGGCGGCGCGATTGTTTCGGGTCTGATCGGTGCGTTGTGGCCGGCGTGGCGGGCATCACGGACGAGCCCGCTTCGGGCACTCAGTCCGCGGACTTCGCCGGTGCGTCGGCGCACGGTTGTCGCGATTTCGTTGTTCGGCCTGCTCGGGATCGGGATTCAGCTTCTCGCGGTCGGGCTGCCGAACGATGGGAATGTCGCGTTTTATGCGTACGTGCTGGTAGGATTGCCGGCGATGTTCATCGGGTATTTTTTACTCGGCGTGCCGATGATTCTGGTGACTTCGCGCGTGGTTGGACCCGTGATCGGCAGGATGCTGCGCATGCCGCCGAGGCTGTTCGTGCGCACGATTGAACAGACGCCGTTCCGATTTGGGTTCACCGCGGGCGCGATGATGGGCGGGCTGGCGTTGATGGTCTCGATCTGGGTTCACGGCGGGGCGATCATGCGCGACTGGCTCGGGAGCCTGAAATTCCCGGATGCCTTCGTCAGCGGGCTGGCGCTCTCGCCCGAGGCGCAGCACACACTCGATCAGATGCCCTTTGTGCAAGGCACGTGCGCGATCACGCTGCTGCCGATCGAGACCGATGCGTTCGGTATCAAGGGCTTGACGCGGTACCGATCGACCTTCATCGCGTTTGAGCCGGAGCGGTTCTTTGAGCTGGCTGAGATCACATTCGTCGAGGGTGATCTTCAGACCGCCAAGGCAAGGCTCGAAGCAGGCGGCGCGGTGATCGTGGCACGGGAGTTTCAGGTCGCTCGCGGGCTTGGTGTGGGTGATCCGTTTGTCTGCTACAAAGACGGCAATCGGTACGAGTTCGAGATTGTGGGCGTTGTGACCAGCCCTGGGCTGGATATCGTCAGCAAGTTCTTCAACATCGGCGAGGAGTACACCGACCAGGCGATCCATGCGGTCTTCGGCTCGCGGAAGGACCTGATCAGCCTCTTCGGGACCGATGCGATCAACCTGATCCAGGTCGAGATCGACCCGAACTACGATGATGCTAAGGCGATCGAGGAGATCAGGAGAGATTTGTTTTCCTATGGCATCCTCGATGCCGGCAGCGGGCGGGCGATCAAACGATCGCTCAAGCTCGTCCTTGGCGGGGCGCTCGGTGCCTCGACCATTGTGGGCATCTGCGCGATGATCGTTGCGTGTTTCGGAGTCGCGAATCTCATCGCAGCGGGCATTGATGCGAGGCGGTTCGAGTTCGGTGTGCTCCGCAGCATCGGGGCGCAGCGAGGGATGTTGCTCCGGCTTGTTGTCGGCGAAGCCCTCATGATCGCGGTTTCAGCGTGTGTCCTCGGGACTGCGATGGGCTTTCAGGGCGCCTACGCCGGGCGCCGGCTGTACAAGCTTTTGCTCGGGGTTGAGTTGCACAGCACATTCCCGGTGCGCGGTGTGCTGCTCGGCTGGGTGCTGGTGACGCTGATCACGGTGCTTGCTGCGATCCCCGCCGGTGTGCTGGTCATGCGCACGAGCCCGCGAGACCTGCTGACCGAAGGTCGATGATGACCGATGCCGGGCGTGATTATTCAGATCTGACCCGATATCCGGCTTTGGTGATGGATTCGCGGATGGCCGGCACCGGCTCGAGCTGATCGGGGTCAAACGTGACTGTGGCGGATTTGGTTTCGTACGAGACTTCGACACCGACCACGCCGGGGAGGCTTTGGAGGTCATTCTGAAGCGAAACAGCGCACGCTTTGCAGCTCATGCCCTGGATGGGAATCGTCTTGGAAACAAGGTCTGCTGCAACCTGTTTGGCGGGGGCATCGGGCCTATTTGGAGTGATGAAGGCGTTGACATACCTCGGAAAGGCTGCGAACGCGATCGCGATGATGGTCGAAACCCAGAGCATGCCCTTGATCCATCGGCCGGAAGGCTTGTTGCACTTGCAGCCGGTGTCCTCGGCGCACGCTTTCGGTGCTCGAAAATACACGATATAAAACGCGGTCGCGAGCAGGAGGAAGGTGATCGCCAGAAATGGGAGGCGGTAGCGCTCGAACCATGTTCCGATGCTCCCGGCGGAGACCCCGAAGGCGATGAGTGTCAGCGGCAACCAGCAGCATGCGGACGAAGCGATGGCTGTGAGCACCGCCGAGACACCCGCGAGCATCCCCCCGGTGTGTGTGGGATTCCTCATGAGCAGCAGCCTTTGGAACCTGTGTCGGACTTGCAGCCGCAATCGGGCGCATACGGGGTGTCGGTCAGCGCCGCGATAAGCATGGGCCTGGGTGGCAGGCCGTGGTTGCCGTCAAAGACCCGGCAGCTCATGGCGTAGTCGGTCCGGCTCCGGGCGGCGGGATCAATGTCGATTCCTCGCACCTGGATCGTCGGCGAGCCGAGCATGCGTTCCGCTTTGGCCTGCTCATCCGTGGAGACCCGGACCTCGTCGATGGCGACCTCAACACCGATCTCCTTCGCGGTTTCCCGGATCAGCTCGACACTTGATTTCAGGTTCGGACAACCTTCAAAGTAGACGACACGAACAGGAATCATCGGCTTCCCCTTTCTTGGGCTTGGGTGTGCTGGGCCTAACTTCGCTTGAGCATGGACGACAGGGCGCGCATGGCGGCTGCGAAACGCTCGTCCGCATCCTCAGCGCCGCACTGGGTCAGGCAGAGCCGGAGTTCGCCCTCGACGAGCTTGACCGTCACCCGGTTCAGGGCCGCCTTGATCGCCGCGATCTGGGTCAGCAGTTCGTCGGCGCAGCGTCGCTCATCGACCATGCGCTTGACCGAGCCGACATGGCCCTCAATCCGGCTCAGGGCGTTGACAATCGAGCGGGCCTGCCCGTCATCGAGATATGTCCTTTTCTGCTGATCGGTGCTGCTTTGCATACCAAGAGAATATCCCCCCGTGGGGGATTGTTCCCCGGCCGATGGTTTTGCAGGACAGCCCCGTGGCGCAAAAAAACCGCCCCGAGAGCTCGGAGCGGCTTTGTGATAGGCCGTTGTGAGGGTGCTGGGTGAGGTGGTCAGTTGCAGCCGGCGTTGAAGTTGGCGATCCAAGCGTTGAAATCGAGGACGTTGACGAGACCATCGAGGTTTTGGTCAGCAATCGGGTCGTTGGCGTTGAAGGCCGCGACCCATGCGGTGAAATCCGAGGCATCGAGCATCCCATCCATGTTGATATCCGGCAGACAGGTTTCTTCACAGCCATCGGGGATGCCATTATTATTGTCATCGACGGGGTTGGTCGAGACGATGCGCGAGATAGTGCCTCCAAAGAGGTCCATGACGTAGATTTCGCCCATGGCATCCTCTCCGAATGAACTCAGACTGAAGTTTGGGACGTTGAGAACGGTGTTGACTGCGAAGCCATTGTTCGGATCAAGTGTGTAGACATCGCCCGAGCAGTAGTCGCCGAAGAGGTACAGGCCGTCGAGTTCGGGGACCGCGCATCCACGGTAGAGGTAACCGCCGGTGATGGAGCATCGTCCGAGCGTGTGCGGGTAGTCATGGACAGGTTCGGTGTAGGGCGAGGGTGTGATGGTACACCCGGGGAATGACGGGTTTTCGATTGTGCCCTCCCTGCACCTCCAGCCGTAGTGCTCGCCGCCGGTGCTGGAAGCGGCCTGGTAGTTGACTTCTTCTCGGGCACCCTGCCCGACGTCGGCAATCCAGAGATCGCCGGTGGCGGAATCGAAGCTCGTGCGCCAGGGGTTGCGCAGGCCATAGGCCCAGATTTCTTCCCGAGCACCGGCAACACCTACGAAAGGATTGCCGGGCGGGATGGTGTAGGTGACCTGATCATCGCTGACGTCGATACGGAGGATCTTGCCGAGGAACTCGTTGAGGTCCGAGGCACGGTCGCCGGGGTCGTTGGCGCTTCCGCCGTCACCCGTGGCGATGTAGAGGAACCCGTCGTTAGGTCCGAAGTCCATCCATCCGCCGTTGTGGTTTGAAAATGGCTGGGGAAATGTGAGGATGATGCGTTCGGTGGTGTCGGCGATGTTGCTGTTGACGTTCGAGCGGTGGTACTCGGCGATGATCGTGTGCGTGCCGGACTGTCCCTGGACCGGGCCGGTGTAGTTGACGAAGAATCGGCCGCTGGTTTCGTAGTCGGGGCTGAAGGCGAGTCCGAGGAGCCCCCGTTCGCTCTGTCCACTGGAGCCGCCGGTGACCTGCGGGTCGATGTCGAGGAAGGGGATGGGCAGGAGGACGCCGTTCTCGATGATCCTGATCGCGCCTTCCTGTTCGATGACAAACAGCTTGTCCGGTTCGCCGGGGGCGGTGGTCATGAAGACCGGCCGATCAATCCCGGAGGCGACCAGTTCGGTGGTGATTTGCCCGGAAACGCCGCCAACGAGGACCGTGGTCATCGCCGCAGCACACATCCCTATCGCTCTACGCATCGCTCATCTCCATAACAAACCCCTCCCGAGGGGCTCTCGGTTACTCTCTCCCCCACGATACACGCACCATAGCCGATCGGTTCCGCGATCGGAAGGGCGATTTGATGGATTGGTGCGGACCGGGGTATGTCCGGTATTCTGAGGCTTGGGTCCGAATGAACTTTTTTCCGGGAGCGATGCAATGACTGAGTTGGTTGATCTGTGGGTCCCGATTCTCGTGGCGACGGTGGGTGTGTTTGTCCTGAGCTTTGTGTTCTGGATGCTTTCGCCTCACCATCAGGCGGATGTGGCGTTCTGTCCGGAGCAGGATGCGGTGATGGAGATGATCCGCGTCTCGGCGATCAAGCCCGGGATGTACATGTTCCCGAACTGCGCCACCAAGGCCGAGTGGAGTTCGGAAGAATACAAGGCATTGTACGAGTCCGGCCCGTGGGGGATGATCAGTGTCCTGCCAGGCAAGCCCAACATGGGGCGCAATCTCGTGGTGACGTTTGTGTATTTCCTGATCGTGAGCGTCGTGGTTGCGTATCTGACCGGGCTGAGCCGGGCACCGGGGGCGGAATTTCTCGCGGTGTTCCAGGTCGCATCCACGGCGGCCGGTCTGGTGTATGTGCTCGGCGGGTGGACCAACGGGATCTGGTTCGGGAAGCGGCTCAGGTTCTTCATCACCGATTTCTTCGACGGGCTGCTGTACGCAGGAGCCACGGGGATCGCCTTCGCCTTGCTCTGGCCCGGCGCGGCACCGGCGATCTGAGACGGAACGTATTTTGGATGCTTTGGGAACCAATCCGTGTCTGGCGGGTCCTATAGAACGAGCCCCGGTGTTTTGGGAAAACACCGGGGCCCTGATCGGACTCCCTGAATGCCGGGGCGCCGTGTGTGCGCCGGCAATCCAACGGCCTTGGAGCACGCCAAGGCCGTTGTTTTCATGCGATGCCTTACACACCCGCCATCTTTCTCGCTTCGTTGAGTTTTTTGCGGATGACGGTCTGGAGGATGCCGCCGTTTTTGAAGTATTCGATCTCGATGGCGGTGTCGATTCGGCTCTTGGTTTCAAAGGTGATGGTTGAGCCGTCGGGTTTGGTCGCGGTGACGGTGAGGATGGCGCCCGGCGCCATGGAATCGGGCATGGCGATATCGAAGGTTTCGGTGCCGTCGAGTCCGTGGCTCTCGGCGTTGCCGCCGTCGGCAAACTCGAGCGGAAGGACGCCCATGAAGACAAGGTTCGATCGGTGGATGCGTTCGAAGCTCGTGGCGATGACGGCCTTGACTCCGAGCAGGAGTGTGCCCTTGGCGGCCCAATCGCGCGAGCTGCCCATGCCGTAGTCCTTGCCGGCGAGAACGATCAGCGTGGTGCCGGCCTTCTTGTAGTTCTGCGCGATGTCGTAGATGTAGCCGACCGGGGCATCCCAGCCTTGGCCCCTGGTGAAATCGCGTGTCCAGCCGCCCTCGGGGATTCGTCCGGATTCATCTTTGGCGAGTTGGTTTCGGACGCGGACGTTGGCGAAGGTGCCGCGGGTCATGACGCGGTCATTGCCCCGTCGTGAGCCGTAGCTGTTGAACTGGCTGGGTTTGACGCCGTGAGCCTGGAGGTATTGCCCGGCGGGTGTCTCGGGTTCGATCCGGCCTGCGGGAGAGATGTGGTCGGTGGTGACGCTGTCGCCGAGCAGGCAGAGCACACGGGCGCCACTGATCGGCGAGAAACCCGGAGCCTGCTCGGTCATGCCCTCGAAGAATGGAGGATTCTGGATATATGTTGAATCTGATTCCCAAGGGTAGAGCTCGCTCCGCGAGACCGGGACATTGTTCCATGTCTCGTTGCCGGTGGAGACATGGGCATACTTCTCCTTGAACTGCTCGGGCGAGATCGCCGAGGCGAGGACCTCGCGGATCTCCTGCTGCGTGGGCCAGATGTCTTTGAGATAGACATCCCGGCCGTCGGCGGTCTGGGCGATCGGATCGGCGTGCAAATCGATATCCACGGTGCCGGCGATGGCGTAGGCGACGACCAGAGGCGGGCTGGCGAGGTAATTGGCGCGGATCTTGGGGTGGATGCGTCCCTCGAAGTTGCGGTTGCCGCTGAGCACACTGGCAACCGCGAGGTTGCCGGCTTCGATGCCCTGCTCGATCTCGGGAGGCAACGGCCCGGAGTTGCCGATGCAGGTCGTGCATCCATAGCCCACGGTCGCAAAGCCGAGGGCTTCGAGGTCTTCCGTAAGACCCGCCTTTTTGAAGTATTCGGTGACAACCTTGGACCCCGGCGCGAGCGAGGTCTTGACCCAAGGCTTGCGTTCAAGGCCGAGGGCGTTCGCCTTCTTGGCAACCAGCCCTGCTGCGATCATGACGTCGGGATTTGAGGTGTTGGTGCAGCTCGTGATGGCCGCGATGACCACCGAGCCGTGGCCGATGGTGCTCTTCATGCCCACACAATCGGGATGGCTTGCCTCGGTGTGGATGATCTCGGCCGTGTTTCCGATCTCGTCGGTGGGCACGCCGAGGCCCTGAGGCCCGACCGGTGCCGTGAGGGCCCGGTGGAACTCCGGTTTCATGTTGGTCAGCTCGATGCGGTCCTGCGGGCGCTTCGGGCCGGCGAGACTGGGTACGACGGTCGAGAGATCCAGCTCGAGCACCGCGGCATAGGTGGGGTCGGGCTTGCCGGGCTCCCACCAGAGGTCGTTGGCCTTGGCGTAGGCCTCGGTGAGGGCGATCTCTTTTTCGGTGTGTGCGGTGAGGCGGAGGTAGCCGAGGGTGACCTCGTCGATGGGGAAGAAGCCGCAGGTGGCGCCGTATTCCGGCGCCATGTTGGCGATGGTGGCTCGATCGGGGAGGCTGAGATCCGCCACGCCGGGGCCGAAGAATTCGACAAATTTTTCAACAACACCATGCTTTCTGAGCAACTGCGTGACGGTGAGCACGAGGTCGGTGGCGGTGGTTCCCTCGGGGAGTTTGCCGACGAGCTTGAACCCGACGACCTCGGGCGTGAGCATGTAGACAGGCTGACCGAGCATGACAGCCTCGGCCTCGATCCCGCCGACGCCCCAGCCCAGCACGCCGAGCCCGTTGATCATCGTGGTGTGGCTGTCCGTTCCGACAAGTGAATCCGGAAAGACCTGGGTTTCGCCGTTGGCTGTCTTCGTGAGCACGCCCCGGGCGAGGTATTCGAGATTGACCTGGTGGACGATGCCTGTTGCGGGAGGGACGACGCTGAAATCGTTGAGACTCTCTTGCCCCCACTTGAGAAAGCGGTAGCGTTCGTTGTTGCGCTCGAATTCTTTTTCGGCATTAATGGTCAGGGCCACGCGCGTGGCGAAGTCGTCGACCTGCACGGAATGGTCGATGACGAGATCGCACTGGACCTCCGGGTTGATGGCTTCCGGATCGCCGCCGAGGTTTTTCATGGCATCGCGCATCGCAGCCAGGTCGACGACGCACGGGACGCCGGTGAAGTCCTGAAGCACGACGCGCCCGGGCATGAAGGGCATCTCGACACGGTTGACCTGCTTGGCGTTGTAGCCCGCGAGCCCGGCGATGTCGTCGTTGGTGACGACGAACCCGTCGAGATTGCGCAGCTGCGCCTCGAGCAGGATGCGGATGGAGTAGGGCATCGAGTCGATCGAGCCGAGCCCCTTGTCTTCGATGGATCGGACACGGAAGTAGGTGTATGTCTCATTGCCGACGGTGAGGGTCTGTTTGGCGCCGAATGCGTCCGTGGTCATGATGGTGCTCCTTTTCGGTCTGTTCATATAGCATCGGCCCGGAAACGGCATGAATCAAATCAATCAATATTGTATGATCCATAGAATGTGTTTATGTCATCGCGACGGTATCCTCCCGTGATGCTGATTGCTCGCATCGTCACCCGACCATTCTCGACGCCCATCGGGGATCTCGTCGCCGGGGTTGCCGAGCCAGCGGATCGGGCCAAAGCCCCGTCTCTGTGCCTGTTGGCGTTTGCCGGCCGGTCCCGCTTGCACATGGAGATGCAGGATCTATCGAGGGTGTTCGGCTGTCAGATCGAAGCGGCGGGCGGGGACGGGTCGGGAACGTCGGCGACGATACTGCTCGATGAGGTCGATCGCCAACTGGCCGAATATTTTTCCGGTGCGCGTCAAAGCTTCGATCTGCCCCTGGATTTACGCGGCTCGGCCCACCAGATGCGGGTATGGGCGGAACTGCTGCGAATCCCATTCGGCGAGACGATTTCCTACGGGGAGCTTGCCGAGCGCGTCGGGTCGTCGCCGAGGGCGGTGGGGGGTGCCAATGGCTCGAACCGGGTTCCGATCGTGGTGCCGTGTCATCGGGTGATCGCGGTGGATGGCTCGCTCGGCGGCTTCGGCGGCGGGGTGTCTGTCAAACGCCGACTGCTCGAACTCGAGGGCGCCCGGGCTGTATTCAACACAAAGGCAGATCAGAAAATAATCTGGAACTGAGAACGGACCACGATCTGCCCGTCTTCGACCGACGCATCGGGCCTGAATCCCCGCGAGCTGCTGTTGATCGCGGGCGTGATGGGCTCGAAGGCGTAGTTGACATCCGTCGTGAGGATGACGTCGTGCGAAACGATGTACCAGGTCGTGCCGACGGTGGCGACGCTGAGCGTGCCGAGGTCACCATCGTCGTCGGCGAACGCGTACTGGGCGAAGATGTCGGTGTCTTCGGAGAGAAACACGCCGCCCTGCAAGGTGAAGCCCCACCGGCTGGTGTCGGGGATGCCCTGGGTGGAGAGCTGCTGGCCGTAGATCGCGAGCATGGCATTGAAGCCGTTGCCTTCGAGACTGGCATCGGCTGTGACTCTGGCATCATAGAACGTATCATTCGTGAAACCATCGCCGTCGGAGTCGGTCTCGCCGCCCGAGAGATGAACGGCTCCGCCGAGGAGCAGCGCGAGGTCGTCGCCGGGCCGGCCGACATAATCTTTGAATCGTTTCCACGAGCCGCCGAACAGGTGTTCCGTGCGTGCGGTGATGCCCCAGTCGGCATCGACGGTGTAGGGGGTGTTGAGGTCCTTGGCGCCTTCGCCGAGCATGATCGAAGCCGACCATTTTTCGTTCTGAACGCGGTACTCGATGCCCTGCGAGCGGTCAACGGTGAACACTGCATTGGCCAAGGCATAGTCCACACCGACCAGCTTCGAGCTGCTGATGATGGATTCGCGGGTGAATGGTGCGGTGAATTGGCCGATGCGGATCCTGATGCCCTCCGAGGGTATGTAGCCGAACCATGAGTCAACGAGTTTGAGCGTGCCGGTGCTGCCGAACCCGCCCTTGACGGTGAACGGGACCGCACCATCGAGGACCGAACCCGCAGCCTTGAGGCGCATGCGACGGAACTCGAACCCGGTGTCATCATCATCCAGCCCCGCATCTTCCGTGCGTTGTCGGTGGTTGAGGATGTAGCGGAACTGGAACTGTTCGGAGAATTTGACCCTCGCCGAGCCGTCGGGCGAGACCAGCTCAAGACCGGGCCCTCCGGTCGAATGAGGCGAGCCGGCAAACAGACTTGTTCTGGTCTGTGCATCGGCAAGGAGGTCGGCCGATGCCATGTCGGGGTGATGCGATGCCTGCGCCGACGCGAAGGCCGACGTCAGGATGGTTTCCAATGTGAGAGCGACCAGTGGAATGAGCTTCATGGCTGCGGAGGATAGTGGTTTCTGGAGGGCCGGGCGGACCGGTTTGAACATCGGGACCCGGACTTCATTGAAGTTTCATCGTCGGTAGCCATCAGGGCCGGCTTCGATCGCGTGCGTCATGATCGGAAATCGTGACGTTCGGTATACTTCCGGGATGAAGAATCGGAGGCGGCGATTCGTCGTTGCGATTGTGGCCATAGCGCTCGGGGCCGTTGTATCCGTGGTGACCTACGGCGCCATGGTTGTGTCGCTCCACGCGATCATGGATGCGGGCACGGGCGTCACCGTGCCGGCGGAGTTGGATCTCGATCTCGAACCCGGCGAGGAGTACGCCGTCTGGCGGGAGATGATCGGCACGCACATCACGGTCAATCGTCCTCTGGAAGAGCCGCCGGAGGATCTGGAGATCCGGATCATCGACCGCGAGACCGGCCGGCCCGTCGAGACGCGGCCGATGAACTGGCGGGTGACCCAATCGGTCTTTGGATTTGGGCGGCATCGACGATCTCTGGTCGCCTTTGATCCTCCGGAGCATGGCCGGATTTCGCTCCGGGTTTCGGGATCATTCGGTGCCGACCAGGTTTACCGTATTGCCCCGAGCATTTCGCACTGGTATGGACTGGTCAGACCACTGTCGCAGATCGGATATGGGAGCGGCGCCCTGCTCATGCTCGTCGGTGTGGCGATGCTTCTTTCACTGGCCCTGAAGGAGCCGGTGGAACTCCCGAGCTAATCCGGGATCGAGTTCAATTCATCGCGCAGGATGGCTGCCAGTCGATAGTTCTCCTGCACGACCGCCTCATCGAGGCGTTTGCGCAGCTCCGCCTTCTGGCTGACGGGCAGCTTGGGCATCAATGCTTGTTTCATTCCCTGCAGGACCTGCACCTCGCTGGACTGCTCGAACAGCTCTTCGTGCCCGATGCTCTCGAAATGGCGGCGGAGTGCTTCCATCCCCTCGTCGATGGCGTGGATGGCGGCCTTGGGCTCGTTGTCTCGCATCGCCAGGCTCGCCAGTGCCCGGGCCCGCATCATCGTGACGTGCGCCCGTGTGTGGGCGACGGACTGCTTGTCCTCGTCGTGCTCGGCATAGTTCTCGAGCATATCCAGCACGCGCAGGTTCCGCGTCGTGTCCCGGATCACACGCTCGTAGTCCTCGAGCGTTAAAAGGGCCAGATAGCGGTGGTAATACTGGATCGCTTCATCGCGCAGGGCCACGCACTGCTCATGAGTTAGGCGCAACGGACTGTCGGAGGGGGAGCCGCTGTTGGATCGCGGCGGCTCGAGTGGGGCATCGCCCTGCTCGATGGGCTCGGCGTCCGGGGTTTCAAGCGGTCCGGCCCCGTGGTTTTCTCGCTCGGCTTCTTCGATCCAGCTCTCGTAGAGATCGAGGATGCTCTCGTAGCCTTCGGGCCTCTGCCCGTCGGGCCGGCCATCGAGAGCCATCTGAAGGATGCCAAGGTCCAGTCGGACCTGGATGAACTGGGTTCCATCCGGGGATTCGATGAGGCGGACATTGATCTTGCCCGGTTCGTAGTGCCAGCCCTGCAACAACTCGGTCAGGTCAGGATTCATACGCGATGCTCGCTTCGGCCCGTCGGCCTGTGGTTTCTCGCTCACGCCCGATTCTATGCGTCCCGGTTGATGGAGCCGGGCTCCACCAGATTGGGCATCGGTCGAATAACCGACAGCCTATGGAAACTGGGTAATTTGGAATGGTTACCGGTCGGCCGGATATCCCGTCTGCATCGACAATTCCGTAGCATCCGGTGGGAATGCCTGATAGACTGACGAAGCGGGAAAACGCAGATGACTTCGATTGACTTGACGACTCGCCCGGACGATGCAACCGGAGCCGAGAAGCTGCGAATCGGAGCTTGCGGTAGGTTCCGTTTCGGCCCTCACTTTGGTGGGGATCGGGCGGGATGATCAATGGGCCTTGCGGTGGCCCTACAGGGAGGTGGGATCTGTGAGCCAAGCTATCGGACCGGCCCGATCGGGCGGTGGTCGGCTGCAATCTGATTTGCAGTTGTACCTCAAGGAAATCAACAAGACGCCCCTGCTCACGGCAGAGGAAGAGCGCGAGCTCGGCTGGCGCATCATCAACGACAACTGCCCCGAGGCCAGGGAGCGGATGATCCGTGCCAACCTCAGGCTCGTCGTTGCCATTGCCAAGAACTACGCCAACCGGGGCCTGCCCCTGACCGACCTCATCGAAGAGGGCAACATCGGTCTGATGCGGGCGGTCGAGGGGTTCGACCCGGCGCAGGGCGCCCGGTTCTCGACCTATGGCAGCTGGTGGATCAAGCAGGGCATCAAGCGGGCCCTGATCAGCGCCACGCGCCCGATCCACGTGCCCGCGTACATGGTCGAACTCATCGCCAAATGGAAGGCCCACTCGCGCCGGATCGAGGCCGAGCAGGGCTACCCGCCGAGCATCGAAGAGCTTGCTGAGATCATGGACCTGCCGGTGCGCAAGGCCAGGATCGTCAAACGGGCGATCAAGGTGTTCTCGGCCTCGAACCAGGCGCCGATGGGCGAGGATGGCGATCTGAACTCGATGGCGGACATGATCGCGGATTTCCGGACAGATGCCCCGGAGCAGGCTGCCTTCCAGAAGGAAGACCTGAGCATCCTGCGTCGGCTTCTCGAATCGATCGATGGTCGCGAGGCCGAGATCCTCAGGCTCCGCTTCGGGCTCGACGGGCAGGAGCCCATGACGCTCAAGCAGATCGCCACGCAGATGGATCTCAGCCGGGAACGCGTCCGCCAGATCGTCGAGGAGGCACTGGCCAGGCTCAACGAGCAGATCCAGGGCGAACGTCCATCGTCCGAGAGCGGTTTGCGATACACCGGCCAACCCGTCGATTGAACGCCGAATTGCCTGTGTACCACGGGCAAGGCTCGGCTACCATCTTCCCGCGGCCCGAGAAGGGCATCGAGTAGAAGAAAGGGTGCCGATGAGCGTGATCTCTCTGCGTGTATTCTGTCTCGTCGCGGCTGTGGTTTCCTCATTCGGGCCGGCCCGGGCGGATGACTTCACCGACCGCATCAACAGAGCCTACGCCAATATCCCGCAGGATCGACGGGCAGAGAATGTCCTGATCCCGGCGCTGGGCCAGTTGGAAGAACCTCCGGCGGTCCTGATCGGCCGGGCCGACCGGGTCCTGTTGTTGACGCCATCGAGTCCGATCTGGGCGTCGGCGTCCGCATGGGCGCAGGCGCAGCCTCAGCAGGACATGCTCGAAGCGATCTTCAAGGTGACCCAGGAGAACAACCCTCGCCGAGCCATGGTCTTTGCCTTGCCCTATGGCATTCGGGGCATCCCGACGGACTGGGTCCGCAAAGGGCTGCACGCCGAACTCGGTGACCCGCCGACCATCGCCGGCGCCAAGCTCGGCTACCTCGATCGGCTCGCGTGGGTTGAGACGCTCGTACACATCGAGGCGACCCGGCTTCTCTATGAGAACAAGCCCGAGCAGGCCATGGAACTGATGTTCCACACGGCGCTGCTCGGCAGGATGCTTGCCGACCGCTCGCTCCACCGCGAGGTTGTCTGGGGCATGGACACGATGCGCACCGCGATGCTTCGCCTGCGCGACATTGCCTACGTCGATTCGAAGAACGATCACGCTCTGACCAGTGACTTTCTCACCGAGATGGTCAAGAAGATCGACGTCCGACGGGGCATGTTCCGGCTCGACCGCATCCGAATGCCCCTTGGCGATCAGATCGCGGCCGAGCAGATGATCGAACGGGTGTTTGCACGCACAGGGGAGCCTGATTCGGCGGTCTTTCCGACCGCGATGGCCGAGCTCGCCGCGACCGATCGGCCGTTGCGGTTGTTCGCCGAGTCCGGCAAGTGGCAGAAACTCGAATCCGGGCACGCCACCAAGCAGGAGACGGCCGACGAACTCAGTGCGATCTTCAACGACTGGTCGCTCCGGTGGGACGCCGACCTGTTCGATCCAACCTTTCGCACACCGACGGAATATGAGAAACTCAGCACCAGATCGTTTGGCCTGATCGCCGAGATCGTCCCGGACATCGGGGGACTGCTGGTATTGAGAAGAGAGCTTGAAACCGAGATCATCGGCACCCGGCTCGCGCTGGCGATCGAGGCGCTCGTGATCGAGTCCGGCGGCAGCCTGCCTTCCGATCTCTACCTCATCCGGCCACGCTACATCGACGAGCTCGGTATCGACCCATACAACCCCAACCGCGCCGCGAACAACAAGCCGCCATACAAGTATTTCGTCCCTGAACGCGATACCGTCGGCGGCCGGCTGCACACGATGAATGTCATCCCGCGGAATCGACCAAACTTCAGCGTGACCCTCGGTCGCGAGGACTTTGTCCTCTACTCGCTCGGGGGCAATGAATTC
>DRKT01000101.1 GCA_011053195.1 Phycisphaerales bacterium
GGAGAGCAGAAAAACTGTCTCGGCATCATCCAGCGCTGTCAGCACCTTGATGATCCGCAGCCCGTCGGGCAGATCGACATCGACGCGCGTCCATGACAGCCCGTTGTCGGTCGTCTTGTAGATCCCGCCGCTGGTCGAGTCATACACCGGGTGCCATGCGGCATAGCCGATGCTCGGATCGTTCGACGAAATCACGATGTCCTCGACGTATCCGGTATTCAGCACGTGCTGCACCGAGGCCCCAGCGTCCTCGGTTCGGTAGATCCCATCCTCTCCGCCGAAGTAGATCACATCGCCATCGGTCGGATGGAAGCCGAGCCCGCCGACGTGGGTCGTGACGAGCCCCCGGTCAGCCCCGACAACCTCCCAACTCTGCCCGCGGTCGAAACTCAGGTACGCACCGGACAGATCGCTCGCAGCAACAACGATCCCCGAGGCACTCGCTCCGATCGTGGCAAACGCCCCGCCGCCGCCCGGCCCGCCGGGATGGTCCGTGCTCCACACGATCTGCCCCGCCGGCTGAGCCCCGGCCGCCACACCCGCAATCGCCGCAGCGAGCACAACTCCAATCCACCACGAACCTGCTGTGAGCACCATCGGATATTCTCCCATGCCCCCAGGGGCCATCATAACCCAAACCCTCAAAACGATACACATAAAAAGCCCCCCTCTCGGACGTTGGAGAGGGGGGCAAGAGTTTGATTCAAGGGGCAATCGGATCGACCTTACGGGCAACCGGCGTTGAAGTTGGCGATCCATGCCGTGAAGTCCGCCGGCGTGACGGTACCGTCGAGGTTCTGGTCCGCGATCACCGCATCGCCTGCATTGAAGGCCGCGATCCACGCCGTGAAGTCGGATGCTTCAAGCGTGCCGTTCTGGTTGGCATCGGCGAGGCAGTAGCCACCGCTCGGCGCGACGAAGCCGCGGAGCACCACATCATCGATGTTCCAGCCCGCGTACGTCACCGAGCTGTCGGTCGTACCCATGATCCATCGGAGCTGGAGCGCCGAATTCCCATCGGCATGCGCCGAGATGTCGAAGTTCTGATGGACCCAGGCGCCGTCGTTGAACGAGCCGCTGGTGTGATCCCAGATCTGCTGCCAGGTGGTTCCATCGAACGCCTCGATCGATGCGTGGTCGTACGTCGAACTCTCAACGCCGAGCCAGCGCTCGAAGTCCAGCGTGACGTTCGAAGCAGCGCTTGCATCGATCACGCCGGTTGTCGCCGAGTACTGCGGAATGCTGTTGGCATACTCGCCGTTGAGGTTGTAGCCGAAGACATTGGTGCCGGTGAAGCCGCTGGTCGGGTCGCCGCCCACGCCGGCCGGCACGCCGAAGTCCCATTGCCCCTCTCGGCTCCAGCCCGGATCCGAATCCATCGGGAATGAGGCCAGCACCGTCCGCCCGACACCGAGTGTCACCGTGGCGATCGGCGAGCTCTGACCATCGTCGGTGTGGTAAGTGAACGAATCGAGCCCGGCAAAGTTCTCGTTCGGCCGGTAGGTCAGGGTGTCACCCGTCAGCGTCGCCGGGGCCGAGGTGATCTGCGATCCACCCGAGTGGAAGAGCTGCCCATTGGCCGGCAGCGAATCCACGATAAACGTCACCGGGCCGTTGACACTGAACCCATCGAGCATCACTGATGAAGGCACGTTCGATGTCACATCGAGCGTGACATCATTGGCCACGGGCAAACATCCGCTGGACTGTGAAGCGATCTTCAGTTTCCAGGAGTTCAGCGTGCCAACGTCGCCGCCGGCGTTGTCGCTGACGCGAAGCGTCCACACGCCCGTGGCAATCTCGCCGTCGAAGTCGATCAGATCACCCGGTCCATCGGGCTGCGTGCCGGCTTCGTTGTCGTAGGTCACCACCAGATCATCCGTCGAGCCGCCGGTGCGGTCGTGCAGCCGAACCGTCGTGCCCTGAGGCGAATCGAGTTCGACAATCAGATCACCGATGTAAGTGTGCGTGATGTTGATCTCGACATCGAGATCCGCCACGCAGAACGCGTCAGGGACGTTGAGTGTCGTCTCGATCGTTGAATTGTCCGAGATCGGCAGATTGACGTTGGCATCCTCATAGATGAAGCGGCCGACGTCGAGCGAAGCCATCCGCGAAGTATCACCGATCGTGCCCTCGACATTGTCGAAGGTCACCGTCCCGGTGTAGAGCCCGTTGGCGAGCCCGTTGGCCGAGCTGTCGATCCCGACGGTCACGACGGCCATGTCTCCGACACCATTGAGGTTGATACTCAGCGGCGAAGCCGAGCCATTGAGCGAGATCCACGACTGGTCGGCTGTGACATCCACCGTCACCGGCGTGGGCCTGGTGCTGGTGATCGTGTACATCTGCGTCCCCGTGAAAGGCCCACCCGTCGGGCCGCCGGTCACGAGATCCGTCGCCGGCGAGACGTCGATGCCCGTCTGCCCGACCTCGAGCACGCTGTCCAGCGACAGCATCCGCGAGTTGGTCAGGTCATCAAGGTTGATCGTGGTGGTGTAGATCCCCGCGGGCATGCCGGCCGCGCCGGAGAGCGTCGCCGTCACCGATGTGTTCCCGCCGGCGGGAACGGTCCCCATCACCGGACCGCCCGAACCATTGAGCAGAACAGTGTGCTGAGCGCCGGCCGCAATGCTCACCGAGTAATCCGCGGGCGAGCTTGTCGGGTTGTCAATCGTAATCTGGAACGTCTCATCATTGAACGGCCCGCCAACCACGCCCGTGTGCGTGATTTGCCCCACCGGTGTGAACTGCAGACCGAGCTCCGGGATCGAGGAAGCAAAGGTCGTCGTCTTGCTGATTTCTTCCCACGACGGGCAGCCGCTATCCGGGCATACGTTGCTCTGCAGACATCCGCCCGGACCGGACACAAAGTCCTGGTTGCCGCGCACAAGAATGCCCTCGATCATCCCGGTCGTCTGGCTGACGACCATCGAGCCCGAGTTGCCGCCGTACGCATCGACATTGGCCATGAAGAAGCCGGCGGTCCCGTTCGGGTCCTTGACCACACCTCCGTCATCAATCTTCTTCGGCAGCACTGTCGGATGCCCCACCATCACCAGCGGATCGTTCAGCACAGCCACGCCTGTCCGCCGCACGGGCAGCGGCGTCCGCCCGCTCACCGCGCGATCGACCCGGCAGACCGCATAATCAAGATCGCCCGCGAGCTGCTGGTCGATCACCTGCGTCAGGAAGTACACATTCGACGCCGGGACGATTGTTTCGGGATCGCTGCCCGGGCCGGTGCCCGCTGCCTGCTGGTCGAAACCAAACACAAACGCGACCGAACCGACGTCACCGGCATTCACGCAATGGCCGGCGGTGACGAGAATATCCGTCCCGACAAGGAAGCCGGAGCAGAAACCGATCTGCATCTGATTGAAGAACGGCTCATTCGTGCATGCTGCGGTCCACCGGGCCGTGTTGAGTGTGTACGTCCCGTCACCATTGTCGCTGATATCGGTCGTATCAACCACGACGACCGCAGCTTGGGCGATCCCGAGCAGAAACTGGTCGCTCACTTCGTACACATCGCGGCGATCATCGGTGCCATAAACCACACGCTCCTGAGCACCCGTATACCGGCTCTGGTGGTACACCTGATCCACCAGTTCACGCCGGATTTCGGATGGCGTGGTGTTTTTGATATCTTCCGGTTTCTGCCCATCCTGCGAGGCCGCCTGGCCCGCCAGGGCGACAGCGATAGCCACCCCCGTCATCACTACTCGTTGCATGGAATCCCCTTTGTGGTACTGATCTCCGATGGCCGAACAGCACCCGATTGGGATGCAGTTTCGGCCTCTCCTCTTGTACGATCCATTCTAGTGACGCCGTTCTGCAACCACAAGAGCGATTTACCTGAGATCAAGGATTTCTGTGCGTGCTCTGTCCGGGAACATGATGATGCCCGGATCCCGATTCACCTAGCCCCTCGACAAGCCCGAGCAAAACGGAAACACCCACCCCGAGTGCCAGAGCCAGCGTCAGCACCATGCGGTGGTGCGTGTGGAACTGGACCTCCGGCATCAGGTCCGCCAACGCCACGCACAAAAACGCACCGGCGCAGTACGCCATCGCCACCCCCGCAACCACCTGCCCCGCATCGCCGGCGCTGGCGATCCCGAGATACGCTGCCCACGCCGAGGCAGGCGCCACGAGTGCATACACAAGGTTGACCGTCCGCCGACGCTGCGCATGATCCTCGACAATGGTCACGATCGCCATCGAATCCAGCGGTTTGTGCATCGCCACCACGATCAGCACCACGATCCCCGGCCAGACGGCACCGGATTCGAGGCGGATGGCCGAGGCCAACGCCGCACCATCAACCATGCTGTGCAGCGAAAGCCCAGCCAACAACGTCAGCCATCGGATCGGACCGCCCGCATTCCCCGGTTCATGGGCATGCCCGCAGTCTGCGTGCGGATCCAACTCCGGCCCGCCGCCGTGGACGTGCATGAATCGCATCAGCAGGAAAACAGTAATCACACCGAGAAGCGCCAGGCTGGTGCCTCGCTCGACCGAGCCCAGTTTTTCGACAGCATCCGGCAGCAGGTGAAGCAACGCCACGCCGAGCATGAGCCCGCTCACGAAACTGAGCGCAAGTTGAAGCCTCAGATGCGAGGCTTTCATCACCGTCGGCACCACACCACCGATCAGCGATGTGGCGATCAGGATCGGAGTCGCCAGAAGCAAAGCCAACCAGCCGGTCACTGCCATTTCCTCCCGCCCGATCGTACGGATCGAATCTCATCCTCTATCGGACAACCGGGTGATTTGCCACGATCTGTAGGGCCAGCGCCGTTCAAAGTCGTCCGGCGTCAGTCGGGCAGAGATCTCACGCAGACTGAACCCGGGCACATCGTCGCCTTCCAAACCCGGATCATCAACACGAGCACAGACCAGCATCTCGCCACGGTCACACAGACTCCGGGCGGATCGCCGCACCAACGCCGGGTCCGATCGCCCCGGTTCGACAACCACCAGGTCATACTCCCCACCGATCGGCCCCCCGCTGTCATCGGATCGCACAAATTCGATTTGAGAATCGTCGATCCGGTTCATGGCCAGGTTTTTCTGAATCCGGCTGATCTGTAGTTCAGACCCGACTTCCGCGACCAGCACGGCTGCCGATGAAGCACTTTCGATCAGCCCCC
>DRKT01000102.1 GCA_011053195.1 Phycisphaerales bacterium
ATTCCATGGCCAAACCCGGCACAACTTGCCGAAATCGGGAACAATCACCACAGGCCCGATGATTGGATCGGCAACAAGCCGGCCCGGACAAGCCCGTCGGACACGATTACCCCACCGGAGCACCACCAGACCATGCACATGCTCACCCGCATCCTCACATCAGCCCTGCTCCTCATTGCCGTCGGACCAGCCGCCCGGGGGCAGGTCGGCTTTGGTGATACCCCGACCGTCGATGTCCAAGTCAAGGCCTCCGCTCAGCAGTACGCCCCGGGGCAGCGGGCCTTTCTCGTCGTCGTGCTGGATCATGGAGAGGACCTCCACTCCTGGCCCTCAGCCGATCAGGATGTCCTTGCGCCAGAGATCGAAGAATTCGCGATCCGTACCGAAATCCGCGTCTCCAATATCCCCGAGGGCGTCGCGGTCGGCCCGATCCAGTGGCCCGAACCTCAGATTTCCAAGGTCCCCAATGTCACAGGCGTCGGCCCCGAATCCGTCGATTCCATGACCTACAGGGGCCGGGCGCTGGCGTACATCCCGCTGATGATCGGACGGAATACCCCCCTCGGCGAGCACGAGATCACCGTGGATGTGACACTTCAGGCCTGCGATGAATCGCAATGCTACATGCCTCAGGATGATCGGCGGACCGTCACGCTGAATATCGTCGCCGAGCCGACCATGACGGCACCCGCCGACCCCGACCTTGCGGGCTTTGACGCGAGCGTCTTTGATCGGGGGGATTGGTTGGCACCCTCGGCATCGGCCTCGACTGAGGCCGGCAATCCGACCGGAACCACACCCCCGACCACTCCCGAAACCGACCGCCCATCGAGCAGTTTCTTCGGTATCGCTATCCCTGCAGGAGGGGGCATTGTCGGGCTGGTCTTTCTCGGTGTCCTCGGCGCTCTGGGCGGGCTGATCCTCAACCTGACGCCATGTGTCCTGCCCGTCATTCCGATCAAAATCATGACCCTCAGCCAGCACGCCGGCGAGAACCGGGCCCGCATGCTCGTGCTCGGAATCTGGATGGCGCTCGGCGTCATCGGATTCTGGCTCGGCATCGGGCTGGTCGTCGCTCTGGCCAGTTCGGTCAGCGATCCCTCGCGTGTCTTCGGCATCTGGTGGCTGACCGTGGGCATCGGCGTGCTCATCGCCATCATGTCGCTCGGGCTCATGGGCATGTTCCAGCTCCAGTTGCCCCAGAGTCTGTACATGGTCAACCCCAAAGCCGACACACCATGGGGTTCGTTCGTCTTTGGTCTTTTCACCGCGATCCTCGGCCTGCCCTGTTTCGGCTTTGTCGCCGGCGCCCTCGTACCGGCCGCCCTGACCCAGGGAACCGCCTTCGTGATCGTCCTCTTTACGTCGATGGGCATCGGGATGGCACTGCCTTACATCATCCTCGCTGCGGCGCCGGGGTTGGTAAAGAAACTCCCCAAGACAGGCCCCGCGAGTGAGCTGGTCAAGCAGGTCATGGGCTTGTTGCTGCTTGCAGCGGCTGCGTACTTCATCGGCTCGGGCCTGCTCGCACTTGTCAGCAACAAGCCCTACATCGCCAAGGAGTTGCACCTTTGGGTCGCCGCCATGTTCGGGGTGGCCGCCGGGATTTGGCTGATCTTGCGCACATTCATGATCACGCCGAGTTTCACCAAACGGACCGTATTTTCCGTAATCTCCATCGTGATAGCCGGCAGCGGTGTCTGGCTCGCGATGCTCTTTACCACCGATGCGAGGACCGAGTACGAGGAACGCCAGCGTCTCATCGCCGAGGCGGGCGGCGACTCCTTCATGCTCACCTCGGTCTGGAACGACTACTCCCCGGCCTTGGTTGATCGGGCCGTGGCCGAGGGCAAGGTCGTCATCCTGGATTTCACTGCCGCATGGTGCATCAACTGCCAGGCGCTCAAGAAAGCCGTGCTTGACAAAGAACCCGTCCGGAGCCAGCTCCGCGCTGATGACACGGTCATGGTCGAGGTGGACCTGACCGGCTCGAACCCCGAGGGCGAGGCTGCCCTTGACGCCCTCGGGCGGATCGGCATCCCCACACTGGCGATCTTTGGACCCGGTTTGCCCCGAGAGCAGGCTTGGGTCTCCGGGGCCTATACCTCCGAGCAAGTGCTCGACGCAATCGAGCGGGCTCGGGGCAATGCCGGGGTCTCCTCAGCCCGGTAAGAATCCCCCCACCCCCCCGGATCGGCCCCGGCACACGGGCCGTCAGATTCGGTTGACTCCGGCGCCGGTTTCGTCTACGTTTCGTGCGTGGCAGACATCGCCGCGACGCGGGTGTAGCTCAGTGGTAGAGCGTCACGTTGCCAACGTGAATGTCGTCGGTTCAAATCCGATCACCCGCTTTCTTGTCAGCCGTTGACACCCGTTGTCAGCGGTTGCTTTGTGCGCCCGTTGGGCCGGATTCGGTGGATCTTTCCGCTCGGCCGTCGGCACCCTCAAACGCCGCCCGTGTGTCCGGGGTTGACTCGCGTTGCCAGATGAGGACGCCCGTCTGTGCAAGC
>DRKT01000103.1 GCA_011053195.1 Phycisphaerales bacterium
GCTGCTCGATGCGATTGTCTACATCGCCGAGGACCATTCGCGGGCGATCGGGCTCAAGCATGTCAGGGCCGACGAGTTCTGGGTACCGGGGCATTTCCCCTCGGCGCCGATCTTGCCGGGTGTGTTGATGGTCGAAGCGGCGGCCCAACTCATGAATTGGATGTTCAACCGCAAGCGTGGAACCAAAGACCTCGGGGCATTCCTGCGGATCAACAACTGTTCGTTCCGAAACTCGGTGACGATCGGCGATGATCTCTACATCCTGGCCGAGGAGATCCGCTTCGGGTCCCGTGGATTTACGGCCCGGACGCAGGGGATCGTCCACGGGCAGATCGCGTTCAGCGCGGATCTGTCCGGGATGGTCTTTCGCACACTGGACAAATAGCCCGGGTTCGGCATTGAACCGAATGAAATCGGAGAAGAACGCGCATCCGACGCCGGCGGGGAGGTCTGGTTGACTGACTGGACGGAACAGATGCCCTGTGTCGGCGGGATCGCTGAACAGACGCTCCAACTGATCCCAAAGGCGCACGGCGTGGTCTGCATCATCGACCACACCGGTGGTGTGGTTGCGCTGGGAGCATCGGCGGACATGCGCTCGTGGTCTGCGGATCGGCTCGGTCCGGCGGCCGAGGGCGCGAAGGATCTTCGGTCGGCGTCGGCGCAGGTTCGCTGGGTTCGGTGCGGTTCGCTCTTTGAGTCGGATTTGATGTTCTTGGGCGCTGCCGCCGAGCTTGATCCGCTGCTGCATCGGACCGTTCAGCGCAAGCTTGCGGTGTGGTGGATCGGGATTGATCCCATGGCCGATGCGCCGCGGTGGTCATACACCGATGAGCCCGAGCGGATTGGCGCGGGCGTGGTGCACCTCGGGCCGTTTCCGGATCGTGCATCGGCCAAAGGGCACGCCGAGTGGCTGGATGACCGGTTCGAGTTGTGTCGATTTCCGGATGAGTTGGCACGGGCACCTCGGGGCAAGCCCTGCTTGTATAAGGACATGAACCGATGCCCAGCAGCGTGCGATGGCTCGGAACCGATCGCCGAATACCGCGGGCGTTTGCGACGGGCCTTGGGCTTTCGGCGAGCTGATATCTCGGTGTTGCAAGATCGACTTGTGGATGAAATGCAGCAGGCCTCGCAGGCTCAGGACTTCGATCGAGCCGCGAGGGTGAAGCAGACCCTCGAAACGTTGGACGCGATGGACAGTCCGGCGCTCGAAGCGCTGCGAGGATTGGACGAGCACGCATGGGCAGCCGTCACACGATCCGAAAGGTCCCGGACAGCCAGGGTGCTGGCTCTTGCGCACGGCCGATGGCAGCGGGTCGGCGATATCGAGGTCCTGACGGGTGGTGGAGCGGGCTTTGGTGAGCTGGCAGCCGAAGCCCGCCGGGTGATCGATGGGTTGGCCAATGGGCCGGGTGTGGGTGATGTCGGTGTCCTCGGCGTGCTTGGTCGGGCGTTGATGAAGCCGAGCCGATCGGGTTTGGTGTTTGTGCACCGGGATGAGATTTCGGGATCTTCGCTCTTGCTCGCAGCGGAGCGTGTGACCAGAATCAACCGCAGCGGCAAGGGGTCGCGGGGAAAGGGGAGTTGATCCATGCCGAGTGCGACCGAGCCATACCCGCTTGAGTTTGAGCCGATTCTGCTGCCCAAGGTCTGGGGCGGTCGCCGGCTTTCGGCCTTGGGCAAGGCGCTGCCTGAGGGTGAGAACATCGGGGAGAGCTGGGAGATCGCGGATCTGGCCTCGACCGATCCGACCGGCGCGGGCGGGCAGGCCAAGCGGTCGGTGATCGCCAACGGGCCGCTCTCGGGCAAGACGCTGCACGCGGCGATGAACGCCTGGGGTCCGGCGCTGCTCGGCCCGGCCAAGGCCGCGACGGATGGCGGCTTTCCGCTTCTGGTCAAGTTCTTGGACGCCCGTGAACACTTGTCCGTGCAGGTGCATCCCTCGCCGGTATATGCGAAGGACCACCCGCAGGCGAACCTGAAATCGGAATGCTGGTACGTGCTCTCGGCGGAGACCGGCGAGCGGGGCGAACAGCCCGTGGTCTTCAAGGGGTTCAAGCCGGGCGTCACGGAACAGGACTATCGGGAGGCGATCGGTCAGGGGCGGGTGCCGGAGCTGCTCAACGCGGTGCCGGCGGTCGTGGGCGAGATGCATGACCTTCCCAGCGGCACCATCCATGCGCTCGGCGCGGGCGTGCTGGTCGCCGAGGTGCAGACCCCGAGCGACACCACCTTCCGCGTGTTCGACTGGATTGCAAAGTACAACCGGCCCGTACGAGGCTTGCACATCGAGCAGGCTTTGGAGTCGACCCTTTTTGAAGATCCCCCGCCGGCGACCAGCGGCGAGGGCGTGCTTGTGCAGAACGAATACTTCTCGGTGCGTCAGATCCTGGCGCACTGCGAGGAGAAACCGATCGCCGAGCCGGGACGCTGCACCGCGATGATGATGCTCGAAACCATGGGCGCCACATTGGCGAGCCGGTCGGAGAAGTTCGGCGAGATCACGATGGAGCCGGGGAAGACCGTGCTTGTTCCGGCTGCGTGCGTGGAGGATGTCGTCCTACGCGGCGGGCCGGGGACGAAAGCGCTCGCGGTCGAGATCACGTCATAACCCGGCCCGGCTTGTCCGGTGTCGCGGCTTGGTCTACTTCGCATACGCCGAGGCGACCTTGGCGACCGCATCAACCACATTCCGTACCTGCTCGTCGGTGAGTTCGTGGTGCATCGGGATGCTGAAGACGCGCGTGGCGAGCCGGCGCGCGACCGGCGGGTGGTCGGTGACGACATCGGCAAAGGCCGGCTGGTCGGTCAGGCTCTTGGGGTAGTGCACCGCGCAGGGCACGCCCTCGGCGATGAGGGCCTTGGTGAACTCGTCGCGCGTGCAGGAAACGGTGTCGAGGTTGAGTTTGAGGCTGTAGAGATGCCAGGCGGCGTCGGCGCCCTCGGTTCGTGTCGGGGTTTCGACGGCCTCGACCTCGGCGAAGAGTTTGTCGTATGCGTCTGCCGCGGCCCGGCGTGCGTTGGTTTCCTCTTCGAGCCGCTGCAACCGGGAAAGTCCGATTGCCCCGGTGATGTCATTCATGCGGTAGTTGTACCCGATGCGGGTGTGGAGATATTTGTCAGATTCTCCATGCGATCTGATGAGTCCGATCTCGTGGTTGAGGCTTTCGTCGTTGACGGTGACGAGGCCGCCCTCGCCCGTGCCGAGGTTTTTGGTGGCGTAGAAGGAATAGGTGCAGGCGTCGCCGAAGGCGCCGATGCCCTTGCCCTTGTACGTCGCGAGGTGTGATTGGGCGCAGTCGTAGATGACCTTGAGGTTGTGCTTTTCGGCAATGGTCTGAATGGCGTCGATGTCGACGGGCATGCCGTAGAGGTGGGTGACAGCGATGGCCTTGGTGTTGGGCGTGAGACGCTGCTCGATGTCGGCCGGGTCGACCTGCATGGTGTCCTCGAGCGAGTCGCAGAAGATGACCTTGCAGCCACGGGCGACGAGCATCGAGGCGGTGGCGATGTAGGTCCACGCGGGAACGATGACCTCATCGCCCCGCTCGAGCAAGCCCTCATACGCGAGCTGCAGGGCGCACGTGCCGTTGGAGCAGGTCAACCCGAACTTCGCATCGGTCTTGTCGGCAAACTGCCTTTCAAGCTCGGCGCAGTTGGTGTGGGCCCGGAGCATCCCGGACTCAAGCACAGCATGTGCCGCGGCGATATCTTCAGGATGAAGTTTCGGCGCCATGAATGGGATGGGTTTCCGGCAGACGGGCGTCCCGCCGTTGATGGCGAGCTTGGCGTCCTGAGCGGTGGCGGATTCGGGCATGGTGATCTCTCCTGCGGGTTTTGTGTTCCCGGGTGGTCCGGGATGGTAGGAATCGCCGATGCCCGAGTGGTGGTCTCGGGTTTATCCTGAGACTTGGATTGCAGAGACAGCGAGGGGGATCGGGCGTGTTGAAATTCGGTGCAATGGTCTGCGTGGCCGCGTTGGGGATGGGTGTTCAGCCGGGTTCGGGTGGTGATCGGGTTGCGCCCGATCCCGGTTCGTTTGGTATCAAGGCCGTGACGAGGCCGAGCCAGGATGCGGTGACGGGATTCAACTTCTCAGTGACGATCGAGGATGTGCTGGTCAAGGTTGGCGATCGCGTGGTCGAGGGTCAGCCGATGGTGCGGGCGGATGCGACGGACGCTGAGGCCTCGGTCGAGTTGCAGACGCTCCGGGCGGAGAGTGAGTTGGACGTTCAGGCGGCCGAGAAGGCGCTCGAGCTCTCCCAAGTGGAGTTTCAGGCGACCAAACAGGCGTACGAAGGTGGCGGGGGCTCGACGATCGAACTCGATCGGGCCCGTTTGGCTGCGGAAAACGCGAAACTCAGTCTCGAGGCGAGCCGCCAGCGGATGCGCGAGCAGCAGATCCAGCTCCGGCAACTCCAGGCCCGGCTCGATGAGCACACCGTGACCTCACCCTTTGACGGAATCGTGGAATCGGTGCTGGTGGATGTGGGTGATACGGTGCGAGAGTCG
Source organism: Phycisphaerales bacterium (assembly GCA_011053195.1). Lineage (GTDB taxonomy): Bacteria > Planctomycetota > Phycisphaerae > Phycisphaerales > UBA1924. The sequence continues at coordinate 4,516 of DRKT01000103.1, forward strand.
GACCCGATCGTGCGTGTGGTCTCGATCGACCCGCTCTGGATCGATGTCGCGACGCCGACGGAACAGACCCTCGGGCTCAAGCCGGGGGATCCGGCATGGGCCCTGGTGCGGATCGGTGACGAGGCTCGGCTTTTGCGGGCTACGATTGTCGGAATCAGCCCGGTGGCGGACTCGGTGACCGGCGCCAGGCGGGTCCGGGTCGAGGCCAGCAATCCGGATGCGTTGCCGGCCGGGCTGCAGGTATTTGTTCGGTTTACGCAGCCGGACCAGACGTGGATGGACTACTTCGAAAGTCAGGATGCGAGCGGGGCGGGCGACACAGGCTGACGGCGTGCGTCGGCTGGCGCATCAGTGAGATACAGCCGACGTGATAGACCTTTCCAATCTCCAAGCTCCCGGATGGCAACGCATTGTTGCGGATCTGACCGCTGCCGCGGGCGATGAGCGCGCGTTCTCGGCGCATCTCCTGGCCGCGATGGGGCAGGTTGCCGGTGCGCGCCAGGCGGCGCTGTTGACGCCGGGACCGGCGGTGAACGCCTCGGACTCGACGAATCCCGGCGAGGTCCATGCGACGTTGGTCTGGCCCACCGGTCCGGGCGATGGCGGGGGGCCCGATCAATCGCTGAGCGAGCCCGAGGTCATGCGCGCCGGCGCCTCGGCCTGCTTCGATCAGGGCCAGACGACCATCTTCGGGCTTGGCTCGGATGATCAGCTTTACGACGATTCACACTCCAATGGCTACGCGGTCGCGGTACCCATCGGACGAGCGCGCGCCAGCGATGGCGCCGAGCGCCCGGCGATGGTCGCGGTGCTGCTGCTGGACCACCGCTCACGCGGCGCGCTGCAATCAACCGTGGCGATGCTTGAACTGCTCGCCGGCTATGCACATCTGGCGGCAGCGCGCGGGCAGCTCCATCAGATGCGCTCCGCAGGGGCCGCTCTCGAACTGGCGACCCGACTGATCGCCTCGATCAATGCTTCGGCAACCTTCAAAGGCTCGTCGATGCAGTTGGTCAACGACCTGTGTCGGCACCTCAAGGCGGACCGTGTCGCGCTCGGGTGGCGAGGCGGACGGGCCGGCGCGGCCCCGGGCGGCGATGAAATCGTGGCCGATCGCGATGCGGTCCCGATCAAGGTCGTGGCGCTCAGCGATACCGAGCACGTCGATCGACGCATGGCGATGGTGCGACAACTCGCAGCAGCGATGGACGAGTGTCTCGATCAGGATCAACCCATCGTCTATCCCAAGCCGAGCGGGTCGGAATCAGAATCAGAAGACCCGATGCTGGCACAGTCGATCACGCATGCCCATCGCGAGTTGGCGGCGGGCGATGCGCACCTGAAGGTGACGTCCCTGCCGCTGCGCGATGGTGATGAAACACTCGGCGTGGTGACGATCGAATCGGCGCAGGTCGGCCAGTCGGTGGACCTGCGCACAGTCGAACTGTTGCAGGCGACGATGGACCTCGTGGCGCCGGTGCTCCGGCTGCGCAGGAGCGATGATCGGCCGATCCCGGCACGGCTCGTCGATGATGTGCGGAAGGCGGCCGCGTGGGCGGTCGGGCCGAAACACACGTTCTGGAAGCTGGCCGGTGTCGCGGTGATGGCGCTGATGCTTGCCGTGACGTTTGTCCATCGGCCCTACCACATCGAATCGCCGGTCGTGCTTCGGCCTGTCGAGCAGCGCGTTGTGGCGGCTCCGTTCGAGGGTATCATCCGCGAAGTTTCTCCACAGGCCAAGGCCGGGATGCACGTCGAGGCGGGCGATCTGCTGCTGCAACTCGATACCAGCGAGCTGGAACTGAGCGCGATCGAAGCCCAGCAGACCATCAACCAGGCCATGGCGCAGGCAGCGCAGGCGATGCGCACCGGCAAGGGCGCCGAGCAGCAGCAGGCCGAGGCCAAGGCCGCCCAGGGACAGGCCCGGCTCGATCTGCTGAATCGCCGAATCGCCGAGGCCCGCGTCGTGGCGCCGATCTCGGGCACGATCCTCTCCGGCGATCTGACCGAGCGCGTCGGCGCCAAGCTGACCACAGGCGAGATGCTCTTTCAGATCGCGCCGCTGGATGAAATGCGGATCGTGGCGCAGATTGACGACCGCGACATCGGGCTGGTGCTCGAAGCGATGGATGATGATGGATTGCACGGCACCCTGGCGACCAAGGCCTACCCGGATCGACGCTTCCCGGTGCTCGCCGAGCGCGTCGTGCCCATGGCGCACGCCGAGCTGGGCAGGAACACCTTTGAGGTCTATGCCGACCTGCAGGACTCGGCCGGGTGGATGCGGCCGGGGATGGAGGGGCTTGTGAAGTTTGATGTCGGGAGCCACTCGCTGCTGTGGATCGGGTCGCGGCGGATTGTCGACAAGCTCCGGCTCTGGCTGTGGTGGTAGGGCAGCGACCATGAGCGAACGTTCAACCTTCAGCCCGCACTGGCACCGCGTTCGTGAGACGCACCCCCGGCTCAGGCCTCACGTGCAGATCACGCGCCAGCGCTACCGGGGCCGACGCTGGCATGTGGCGCACGATCCCGCGTCAAATCGGTTTTTCAGGCTCAGCCCGGTGGCGCACGAACTGGTCGGGTTGCTCGATGGTGCGCGCACGGTCGAGCAGGCGTGGGTCATTGTTTCCGATCGCCATGGCGACGCAGCGCCCACCCAGCCCGAAGTGATCGAACTGATCTCGCAGCTTTACAACGCGAACCTGCTGAGCATCGAGGCCCCGCCCGAGACGGAGCAACTGCTCCGCCGGCAGCGCGATCGGCTGACGAAAAAAGTGCAGAGCCAGGCGCTGGGGATCATGTATTTCCGGGTTCGGCTTTTCAATCCCGATGCGATCATCAGCGCGATCGAGCCGGTTCTCAGGCCGATGTTGAGCCCTTGGGGATTGCTCGCGTGGGCC
>DRKT01000104.1 GCA_011053195.1 Phycisphaerales bacterium
CGACACGCTCGCGAATCCGGTCACGCACATAGAACGTCGTTCCGACAGGCACGGTCGATTTCACCACCACAACCTTGGGCGACTGATTCGGGCCGAGCTTCTTAATCGCGTCGGCGATGTCGTCCGCGGCCGAGTTGATGTACCGGAGATCCGTGTGTCCCTTCTCGTCCGAGGGCGTACCGACACAAATGAAAATCATCTCGGCATCGGTGTAGGCTCGTTCCGGGTCCGTCGTGTACGTCAGCCGACCGGCCTTGTAGTTGCGCTCCATCATCTCGGTCAGGCCCGGCTCGTAGATCGGGCAGATGTTCTGCTTGAGTTTCTCGATCTTGGATTCGTCCACATCGAGACACATCACCTCGTTGCCGGTCTCCGCAAAGCAGACACCGGTGACCAGCCCGACATACCCAGTGCCAACCATTGTGAGCTTCATCTATACAGACTCCTGATGGAGAGTTTTCAGCGTCAGCGAAGCGGCACCCGCCGCACGCCCCAGTATAGATCGGCCCGATGCCCTTTCGACTGAAACCCGCCCGCCAAACGGGTTCCCGGCGAAATATGGGCGCTAGACTCGATCATGGCCACAGCAACCAAATCGCGAAACAAGAAACGAATGCTCAAGTACACAGCCGCCTCGGCGGACCGGCATGAGCTGTACCAACTCTCGGTCCAGAATGTCGAGTCTGAGATCGATTTTGTGGATGAAACCTACAAAAAACTCAGGGGCAAGCAGGCCTCGCTGCTCAGGGAAGACTTCTGTGGCACAGCGGCCACCTCCTGCGAGTGGGTCTCCCGCCGATCCACCAACCGCGCCATCGGTGTCGATCTTGACGCCGAAACCCTCGAATGGGGGCGTACCCATAACCTGCGCAAGCTCGAAGGCGATGCGGCCGAGCGGGTGACGCTGCTCCAGCGGGATGTCCGGGATCCGGGTCCTGAGGGGATGGGCGCTGACATCGTGCTCGCCATGAACTTCAGCTACTGGATCTTCCAGACCCGCGACGAGCTTCGCGCCTACTTCCGTACGGTCCTCGAATCACTCGACGATGACGGCATGTTCATGTGCGATTTCTATGGCGGGTCCGAGGCCATGTCCGAGCAGGAGGAGTATCGCAAGGTCAACAGACACTTCACCTACATCTGGGACCAGCACAAGTACAACCCCATCACCGGCGAGATGGACTGCAAGATCCACTTCAAGTTCCCCGATGGCTCCGAGATGCGCAACGCCTTCGAGTACACCTGGCGGCTCTGGACACTCCCCGAGATCCGAGAACTGCTCGCCGAGGCCGGATTCGAGGATGTCACCGTCTACTGGGAAGGCACAGACCCCGACGACGAGGAAGAAGGCAACGGCGAGTTCGAACCCACGCTTGTTGGTGATGCCGACCCGGCCTTCATCTGCTACATCGTTTCGCAGAAAAAAGCCAAAGCCGCCCCGGCAAGCGCATGAATGAGGTTCTCGACATCCCGGAACAGCTCACCGAGATCCAGAACTGGGTGCTCGAGGGGTTGGCCTCCGTCGCCGACTGCATCGAGGCCACACTCGCCTCGGATATCCCGGCGGTTGCCAGTTTGTGCCGACATGTCGAGCGATTCCGGGGCAAGATGCTTCGCCCGACGCTGGTTCTTGTCTCGGGGGCCGCGGCTGGTACATCGATTCATGCTTCCCCGCCGGAAGAACTCGTGCGATTGGCGGCGGTCGTCGAGATGGTCCATATGGCCACGCTCGTCCATGACGATGTCCTCGATGATGCCGAGATCCGGCGTCAAGCCAGAACCATCAACAGCCAGGCCGGCAATGAAACAGCGGTCCTGCTGGGCGATTACCTCATCGCAGCCTCGTTCCGGCTGTGTGCCAGTCTCGATGATCCCGAGCCTTCGCGCATCATCGGTCGGGTGAGTATGGAACTCTGCGCGGGAGAATTGCTCCAACTCTCCAACAGGGACAACCTCTCGCTCGATGAAGCAACGTACTTCCAGATTCTCGAAGGCAAGACGGCCTCGCTCGTCGGGGCCTGCACGATGCTCGGTGCCAGAGTCGGTGGCGGGGGCGATCGAATCCAACACGCCATGGACCGGTTTGGGCGCAAGGTCGGTGTCGCCTTTCAGGTGCAGGATGATCTGCTCGATCTGCTCGGCACCGAGAGCGTGGTCGGAAAGACCCTCGGGCGCGACCTGAAAAAAGGCAAACTCACCCTGCCCATGATCCATCACCTCGCCTCGCAACCGATCGAATCGCGTGGTCGATCTCTGGCGATGTTTGAATCGGCATCGGAAAGCAGTGGCGCGGTGGCAACAGAACCCGTCAGTGTGCGCGAGGCGTTGGTCGATTCGGGTTCGATCGAGTACGCGAAAACCGTCGCTGCAGATCTTGTGGCCCAGGCCAAGCAATCGCTCGCCGATCTCCCAACCGGACCGGCTCGATCGGTGCTGGAGTTGCTCGCCGATGCGGTGTTGACACGTCACAAATGAGTGGATCAGGTCCGTTGGAGCTGATCGCAACCGCCGCCTTCGGGATCGAGGCCACGGTCAAGTGGGAACTGGGCCGGCTCGGCTATAGGGCCAAAGTCGAGTCACCGGGCAGGCTGGTCTATGAGGGTGATGCGTCTGCGATCGTCCGATCGAACCTGTGGCTCCGCGCGGCAGACCGGGTGCTGATGGTCGCGGGAAGATTCGAGGCGGAGGATTTCGACCAGCTTTACGAAGGTCTGCGGAGCGTGCCGTGGAAAGCTTTGCTGCCGAACGAGGCCGCGGTCACGGTCCGAGCGCGAGCGGTGCGTTCGCCGATCTCCAGCCCCCGTTCGGTGCAGTCGATCGCCAAGCGTGCGATTGTCGATTCGATTGCCGGTCGCGGCGGGTCGATGGACGAATCGGGCGAGCCCGTGGTCGTCGAAGTCCACATTCTGGGCCATCAGGTGACTGTCTCGCTCGATACCAGCGGTGACGGGCTGCACAAACGCGGGTATCGCCCGCGGGCACAGGCCGGACAGCTCAAGGAGACACTCGCAGCGGCGCTCGTGATGATCTGCCGATGGCGACGCGATGAGCCCCTGCTCGATCCGTTCTGCGGGAGCGGGACGGTCGCCATCGAGGCGGCCATGCTGGCGAGCAATCGGGCGCCGGGGCTGAACAGATCGTTCGCATCAGAAAATTGGCCGATGGTCGAGACGAATCTCTGGACAACCGAGCGAGAGAAGGCTGCCTCAAAGATTGATACTTCCGGCATCGCACCGATCGTGGGCTGCGATATCAATCCGCAGACGGTGGGTCTGGCCAGGCAGTGCGCGCACAATGCCGGTGTTGAAGATATCACCGAGTTTCAGTTGCGTGATTACCGTCAGACACAATCGGCGCACAACGCCGGCTGGGTCATTACGAATCCGCCGTATGGCATTCGGGTTGGGGATGTTGATGAGGCTAGACAGATTCACCGCGATTTGCCGGTGATCCTGAGCCGACTTCCCGGGTGGTCATTCGGGATCTTTCTCGGCGTCGATGACTTCGAGCAGCTCATCGGTCGGCGTGCGGATCATCGGCGAAAGCTCTACAATGCCCGCATCCGGTGCACGCTGTACCAGTTTCTTCCCGGCCGGGATCCAAAGAAGGAATCCGGTCCGGCGTTTTCTGTTTCAATCAACGAATCTCTCGCTGAAACATTCCGTGCGACACTTAGCAAACGCATCCGGCATTTCCGCAGATGGTCGGACCGACGGGGTATCTTTGCGTATCGGCTGTATGACCGAAACACGCCCGGGGCCGAGCTGACAATCGACCGCTATGCGGATCATCTGCGGATCGTGGATCA
>DRKT01000105.1 GCA_011053195.1 Phycisphaerales bacterium
TACCGGGTCCACCATCATCATCCATTCCAGCACACTGCTCGGCGGCAGCGGATCGACGCCGAGCCGGCGGAGCATGTTCAGGCACTGCGCCCGGTGGTGCATCGCGTGGGTTGTGACGTGGGTGAGCACCCCGCCTCGGGTGAAGCTGAATGTTCGCCCGCCTCGGCTACCAGTGGCGATGCTGTCCAGATCATGCGCCCGGGTGGTGGTCTCGAAATCGTCGGTCGCTTCGGTGAGGGCTTTGCGGATATCCTCAAGGCTCAGCCGTTGTTCCTCGAGCCTCGGGTGCTGCTCACGTCCCGCGATCATGTCGCCCCAGCCCCGGATCGCGCCGGCGATGTGCGTCAGCGTCCTGCGCAGTGTCCCCAGACCCATCTCGAACTCATGGTCGAGCTGTTCATCCGACAACGCCACGCATGCATTGAGAAGTTGGTCATTGGCCCAGCGGTGATGCCGAAGCAGAATCTCGGTGGGGTCGCTCTGGGCCATGGGTTCTCCTTTCATCGCCTTGTGCAATGTGCAGTATAGCGAACCATTCTGGACACGGTTCGTCGGCGTACGATCGTTCGGATGTCCCGCCTGACCCCAACACCGCCAGCCGCTCTGGACCCGGAACCACTTGCGGGACTCGGCCTGCCGATGATGCTCGGCGTGCTCGGGCTCGTGCTGATGCGCATCGACCCCGAATCCGTGCTGCTGGATACCGCGTTTGCAGCCATTGGCGGGGCTCTGGCGGTCGGGTTTCTTCCCTGGACGTTTGCTTACACAAGGTCGAGAGTGCGCTGGCTCGCCTCTGGCGTCCTGCTGCTGGCGCTTATCTCAGAATATTCAACACATGTTCCAAATCTCAGTGGCATCTGGCATGCACCGGGGCTGATCGAGCTCTACCTCGCGATCATGCTGTGCGTTCACTCCGCTTCAATCCGCATGGCCCGGGCAAAGTATCTGCTGCGGAGCGTTCGTGTTCTGGCTGTTGTGTTCTTTGTTCTGGCTGCCGGGCAGCTCGGCATCTGGGTTGTGTCCACCTATCCTGAACCACCCCGGAACTCGGGCACGCAGTTGGGCATTCTGGTCATCACATACACCGCCCTGGCTGCGGTGATCCATCGGGTCCACCACATCGAGCACCTGCCGGTCGGGCGATGCCCGGTCTGCAGCTACAGCCTGTCCGGCTTGGAAGGCGACATCTGCCCGGAGTGCGGCACACCCATCTCGCCTTCGATCAATCGCACACCGTCGCCCGCCGCGGTCGCGATTCCTCTCTCGACCCGATTCCGACCCGCGGTATATCGAGCCGGGCTGGCGCTGATCGCCGGCGGAGCAGTGCTCTTGCAGGCGCCGGGCAACTCGCTTGAACGGCTCAAGCCGGGCTTCATTCTTCGGCGTGATGCCAGGATGACCGAAACCTACGAACTCACCACGCCGGCGTTCACCCCGCGCGCCACCGCGGCCGGCTGGACGCTGTCCAAAGATCATGTCCGGATCTCCACACCCCCGGCCACGCAGGCGATCAAAGAACTCATCCGGCGAGCCCGACATAGAACGCTCGGCCGGCAACTCGCCAACGCATTGATTCACGATACTCTCGATATACAACTTCATTACGACCGGGCCATGGGCAAGTGGCCGGAGCTGTTCCACGAGCTCGATGCCATCGGGTATGTCTCGAACGAGGACCGCCGGACATTTTTCGAGCAGTCCATTGTTCTGGCCCTCGTCACCCGGCCGCGCGTGCAGGCCGGCCGACCGCTGCCCTACGACATCATCGGCATGATCCGCGGCTACGACGGCCCGCGACGCACGAACAAGCCGTGGCTGCCCACCAGTGAACAGCTCGCCGACGCCGGCATCATCCACATCAATGCCGCCACGATCGACGGCCGACCGATCGACGAACCAACCACCATCGTCGAGCACCTGCCCACGCGCGGATCGATCTTCGGATTTGCCGGTCTCAACGGCGTCGACCGCACGATGCCGAAAGCCCCGGCCGAGCCCGGAGAGCACACCATTTTGCTCGATGTCAGCATCGGATTCATCCCGCAACAGGGATCGGGCGGCGACGTTCTCCGCCGGGAATGGGCCCGGCTCGGTCTTCCGCTGACCATCGGCCGCACGCTCGCGCACACATTCCAGGTCGTGCAGGAGCCAACGGTCGCCATCGACGATATTTCCGATTCAGAATTTCACATCCGTGCCCAGAACACGAATCTTGCGTTCGTCGGCCGAGACGAGAACGCACCGCCGGACCATCGCACGAAGTTTCAGGTCTCGCCCCGAAACTATTACGTCTCCATCGGTCGGCGACAGGCCCCGAGCCCCGTGCTCACGCGGGCCTTCATCAGCGCCGATGGCAACGAAGTCGAGGTCGGCTGGGCCTACTTCGAACGACGCGGCGCTGTGGGTTGGCAATCTCTCTCGATGGATGATGCGGCATACGACGCGCTCCGCAAGATCGCTGCTCCGCAAGCGTGGCGTTTCATCTTCCGATCCGACCCCTCAATGGCCGAACGGACCACATCCCTCGAACGGGTTTCAACATGCCGGGACATCGTCATACCTGCACGGTACCTCGGCTCAACACATGAGCACGGCTCATCCTCGGCCGGGGGCCCGTAGAACCACTCAACACCCGGTTCTGAAATTCGCAAGCCACGCCGAGAAGTCGGTCGGGTCGATGCTGCCGTCCTGATTCTGGTCGGCCTTGGGGTCACCCGCGTTGTACGCCGCGATCCACGCGTTGAAATCGAGCCCGTTCAGGTCGCCGTCGCCGTTGACATCGGCAATACAGGGCGGTTCCGCCGATTGCCCGAGCAGTTCAAGCGCCAATCCATCGACACCCATCGGCATCACCACCATCCCGAGCCCGTCGAACAGGTCCACCGCGACATCGCCGCCCGTCGCCGACGAAGCCCACGCCCACGATTCCCGCCCGGCGCGAGGCGGGACGAACGAGATCGAAGCCACCGAGACGATGTACGTCGCTCCGCCGATCAGCGGGATCGGGTTCTGATCAAAGGTGATCTCGTAGCCGAACATGGCTGCCCCGAGCGTGCCGAATGTTTCTTCGGTTTGTGTTGGTGTTGCAAATGCTCGTCCGATCCGCCTGCTGGCGATCACGACGGGGGCGCTGCCGTCCTCAGATACCTCGTAGACACGGACGACAAAGCCGAGCGTGTTGGAGTCGGCGCCGAACTGGGTTTCCGATCCGCCCCAGAACCGGATTGACTCGAGATCCGCATCCTGCGCCAGCGTGATGACCTGCCCGACGCGCTGATCGTCGTAGGAATAGTCGCCGCCCGGCTCATCCGCTGAGATAACCGCCTGCGCCGGGCTTTCGGGCGGCTGGTTGAGCAGGATCTGCTGCGACAGCGCCGGCGTAGCCGCCAGCGCCAGCCCGAGGGCCATCATTCGGTGGGTCCACATCTTCGATTCTCCGGCGAGCGGTCCATGCTCTCACACAGACATACACCGGCACACCGAATCAGCACCTGAAATCACGATATTCTGAACACTCTTTGCGGTTCCCGGACCGTGGCACCTGCTTCTCGGACCCTACCCGATTACGCGCCCGAGCCCGAGCGCCCGGCGAAGATCCATGATTTGGCCCGCGTGCGTGCCGTTGTGAAACATGATCCGCGTGACAAGCTGCTCGGCGGTGAACGCACCCCGGCCCCAGGGTTGGACCTCGGCGAGCTGCGCTTCGCTCAACCCGGAAACCACAGCCGCGAGCCGGTCGATCGCCGCCTGAAAGACCTCGATCCCGCGCTCGATCGTCGGATACTTCGACGGATCATCCACGGGGACCGATCCGAAACACACCGACTCCGTGTCGTAAATCTCCGTCGTCCCGTCGGCGCCGTTCCCCCTCAGATAGTCCCGCACCGGCAGCGGCAAACCATCGTACCGCTCGGCAAACCGGTTCATCGTCAGCGCCAGGTGCCCGAGCACCCACGAAGCATGGTTCGGCAGCCCCCCGGGCTGGGCGGTACGATTTGAGTCATCAAATCCATCAAAGAATCTGAGCACAAGAGGTGCGGTCGCCCGAACAGCGTCCCCGAGCCCCGCGGCCCGCTGTGATCCACCCATCAGCCTCCCCCTCCCCTGTCGATGTATCCGCGTTCGACCAAGTGTTCGAGCATCTGCCCCGGAATGGCCTGCATCTCGCGTGTGCGGTAGATCGTGGAATGGTCCACGCCGGGAACAATCTCGATGAACCCCGCTTCATCCGAACCGCCGAACTGCAGGCTGTCCAGCTCGCGTTTGAGCAGCCGAACCGCCTCGTCGAGGTCGTAGTTGTCCATCTCGCCCACGATCAGCCGGAGTCGCTGCTTGAGAATCGGCCCAAGCCCGGCGCGGTCGCCCCGGAGCCGCTCGCCGATGTCATAGCGGCGAAACCGCTCGGCGACGGCGTGGTTCAGTTCACCCGTGGCCGGGTCGTAGAGATCCGCCGGCGTGCCACGATCGGAGCGAGGCCCGAACACCGCCAGCCACGAGTCCCACTGCTGGGCGCTCGTGTTGTTCGGCCCGAGCACCTCCTCCATGCGGTTCTCCTGGCGGATGGTCATTCCGGGCCGACCCTGATCATCAGAATAACTCGGAATCCAGACTGTCTTACCATCCACCGTTCGCCGATACATGTTCTCATCGTGATAGATATCCACCGCCTGAAAGGCGCGAAAGTCCACCGGATCGGGCGAGCTGGACCACATCGCGCCGAACGTCTCGGGATAGGTGATGCCGAGCCAGATCGTCGACCACCCGCCGGACGAATGCCCGCGCAGCAGCCTCGCGCCGGGCTCGGCGATCGTCTGGTACGAGGTGTCGATTACGGGCACCAACTCCTCCACCAATGCCCGCCCCACCGGCCCGTTGTTCGCCGAGTCCGCAAACAAGTGGTGCCCGTTCGGCCCCTCGGGATCGAGCACGACCCAGTAGACCTGCCGCGCCAGTTGACCCGGTAGCGAATCCGGATCGGCAGCCCTGAATCGCCGGGCCACATCCACCGCCCCGGTGAGCTCGCCACCGAAACCCGGAATCTGATACACCACCGCGTACCGCCGATCCGGATCGAGCCCGATCGGCTCAACCACACCCGCCCGCAGGTACACGTCTTCGCCGCGGAAATCGCTGAGCAGTTCCGAACGCACACGCACGTACGACACGCCCGGCGCCCTCGGCAGCTCGGGCTCCTCGACACGGCGGCTCAGTCTCAGATCCACGCGCACCGGCTTGCCCGACCGTGTCACTTCAAACAACGTCGGATCACTGAATACATTACCGGCCTCGCGCGTCCACCGGCTGCTCCGACGACGACGATCAAGCACGGCCTGCGCCCGGTACACGCCCGGCTCCAGCTCGCTCGGCGGCACCGGGAACCAGACACAATCATCATCCACAACCACCGATCCGCCCGGCACAAGCCCATCCGCTGCGACCGAGAACATCGGCTGGGGGTCCTCAAAGAACGGCCCGTCCGCCGGTTCCCGCCCGCGCAGCGGCGAATCCTGATCGATCAGATACACCACCACGCGCCCGCTCGCCGGCGCATCCAGCGTGTTGCGTTCGAGCGCCACGTGAAACTCGACCTGCCCCGAAACCGAAAGCGCCGACGCCGATAGCGCCGAAGCCGCCGCCACCATCGAAAGAAACCAGCGCCGGCTCATCCGCCCTGCCCGGCCAGTGTTTCATCGATGACCTTGGCGAACGCATCGACATCCTCGGCGCCGAATCCCTTCTGGCGAAGGATGATCTTGCCGTCCGGTCCGACGATGATGAACTGCGGCAGGGTCCAGACGCCGTAGGTCTTGGCGATTTCCGTCCCGTCGGGAATGATCGGATACGTGTACCCGTGCTCGGCCATGTATTCGCCCGGCTCGCCCTTGCTGTAGTCCGTGTCCCAGTGCACGCCGATCACCTCGACCCGATCATCAGCCGCGTATCGCTCGTGCAGTTGCTGCACATACGGCGAAGCCAGCCGGCACCGGGCGCACCACGTCGCCCAGAAGTCCAGCACCACGACCTTGCCCTGCATGTCGTCCAGCGAGACCATCTCGCCCGATGCGTCTTTCGCGGCGAACGAAAGCGCCTGATCGCCCGCCCCGGGCCCGGAATCACACCCGGCCACGCCGAAAAGCAGCACAACCGAAGCGCACAACAATCCAAAATTCTTTATACTTCTCATTTCTTCTCCAAACCGATCCCCGACCCGAACTGCTCCTGCATCTTCTGATTGAATCCATCCGACCCACCCGGTTTGATCGTCTGCCACTGCCACTCCGACCCCACCACCATCCGGGCGATCAGCAGGATCTGGCCGACGTGGTAGCCCATGTGCATCAGTTGCCGATCCACCGCATCCGGCACCGTGTGCGGCTCGCTGCGGATTGTCACCGTCCGCCCAAGGTCCTCGGCGGTCATCGAATCCAACTCGCCCATGATCGTGTCCCAGAGCTGAGCCCACAACCGATCAATATCGGCCCGGCAAAGACCCTCGACATCAAACTCCGACTCTCGATGCCGCCACGGCTTCTCGCCATCGGTCGTGCGCCAGTCCGTCCATCGGCTTTTCACGTTGCCCGCCAGATGCTTGACGATCGCAGCCACCGAATTGAACCCCGCAGCCGGGCGTGCAAAGAGCTGGTCATCATCGAGCTGCTCGATCGCACCCTCAGCCATCTTCCGGGCGCCGGCAAATGATCGCTTCCACCCCCCGATCACCACAGATGCCAGTTCATCGGACATCGTCATCTCCTTTGTCATACAGATCCTCCAGCACCGCGCGCCAGTCATCAAGCGACCCCACCGCGATCATCCGTCGGCGGACCGCCTCGCTGTCCGGATGGTGCTGGGCGAACCGAATCCCGAACTTCCGCATCATCTTCCCCGTCTGCGCATCCGGATGGCGCAGCACCACCCGGTTCCAACCAAGAGCCAGCTCGAAATGTTCCATCAGCACCGCCCGTTGCTCGGCCATCGTCGGCGCCTTCGGCTCTCGCCCGGCCATCAGGTCACGCGCCTGCCTGAAAATCCACGGGTTCCCGATGCACCCCCTGGCCACGCTCACACCCGACACACCCGTGTACGCCATCATCCTGAAAATATCGCCCGCTGTCCAGATATCGCCCGAACCAAAGATCACCCGGTCGGGCCTGGCACGGCAAATGTCACGCAGCAGGTCCCACCGGCTCGGACCGACGTACTTCTGCGCCACCGTCCGCCCATGCACCGTCACCCACGCGCACCCGATCTCATACGCAGCATCGAAGATCTTCCAGAAATTCTCGACCATCTCGGCCGAATCATCGAACGATCGGCGCATCTTCACCGTCACCGGCACCTCCACCGGCACCGCGCCGCGAACCGCTTCAAGAATCGCAATCGCACCCGCAGGCTCGGCAAGCCAGTGCCCGCCCCGCGATTTCTTCGCGATCTTCTTCACCGGACACGCAAGATTCACATCAATCGCAGAAAACGAATCCACATCGCCCGCCGGCCCCGGAGCCGAGGCGCGGGCCGCCTCCTCCGCCCGCACCGGCGCCGATCGCACCGCGTGCACTCGCTCATCTTCATACGCAAGGTCCCGGTATTCACGGTCCCGACGCCGGCCCTGCTCGATCATCTTCAGCGCTGCTGCTGCCATCTCCGCCGGTTCGCTGCCCATGATCTGACCGATCAGCGGATGGTCCTCGTCCGAGCCGGGCACATTGTCGGCGATCGCTCCGAGATCCGCCTTGGCAAAGCCCCGCCCGCCGGCCAGCAGCGTCCGGTCCAAGAGCGCCTCCGTCACGCACGCCGGGCACCCGTGGCGACGGGCGATGATCCGCATCGCTGCGTCGGAATACCCGGCCAGCCCCGATTGATAAAAAGGAGCATCGAAGCCCGGGATCGCCTCGGGAATCCGCGGGTCGATACCCTGACCCTGAAATGATCGAGCCACCGCCTCGGCACACTCGCGCGGGTCCAGCCCCTCACCGCCGGGACACACGCCGGGAGATGGCAAAGACGCGTTGTTGCTCTGACAGCCCACCGGGCGAAGGATAGGAACCATGAGAAGACCACCGCCCATCGCCCGGTTCATCGCCCAACCCATCGCCCTGATCCTGATCGCAGCCACATCCGGCTGCACCTCCGACCCCAAATTCACACAACACCGTTCATACCCGAGCCAACTCAGTCGGCTCAGCCCGAGCACCATCCAGCTCTTCCGCGCCGACACCCGGGTGACGCTCACCAACA
>DRKT01000106.1 GCA_011053195.1 Phycisphaerales bacterium
CCCCCCCCCCCCCCCGAAGAGTTTACAATGATCGCATGAGTACGAAACGTACCGTTATCGGGATTTGTTTGGTAGTGTCCTTCGCAATGGGTGCCCGCGGGCAGGTGGTTGTCCCGGGCTCTTCGGGACCAGTGCGGATTCCGCGTAGGTGCATCCCGCATGATACCGATTATTGTTGCCTTGCGAGGGTGACAGATGCAGTCGTGACAGGGACGGGTCCGGCAAGGATTACAAAGTGCGGAGACATGGTGATTTCCCATACACCCTGGTTTGTGTGCGATAATTGTGTTCCGGAGATGTGTGATTATCCGGAATGTGATGCTCCGCCAATGCGGCGTTGTGTTGGATCTTTGAGAGATTCGGTGACGTTGACTTCAACCGCCCAGTTGAATTCTGGGTTGGAAGTTGGAGCGGCCGAAGCCGTGAAAGTCTCTTTGGGTGCAAAGCTTGGACTTGCGGTAGGAACGACACAAACAGTAATCATTACGTGTGACATTCCGACTCCGGGCTGTTATGCAAACAAAGCGAGAATTACGAAAATAGAGATCAAGGATCGTGAGGCGGTTGTAGTCCATTTCGTCGAACTTGAGGGGGTCTGGACTACGAGGGTTGCATGTGTTGCCAATCATCAACTTCATCGATACTGCACCATCGACGGCAATGCGTGGTCGAGTACATGTCCCGACATAAGTTCAGTAGGCAAGGCCGATCTGGGAAGTCTCAATTGCCCAGCACCAATTGGGATTCCAAACGAATGTAAGCCTTGTATTTAAGGATAAATATCAACATAAAATGCAATCACAATGGAGGCGTGTGATGAAGACCGCATTGGGATCCAAGATTTGTTTCGTGACGACAGCATGTCTATTGGCTGCCGGCGGGGCCCCTTTGCATGGATTATGTTCGACTGTCCAGCAGCATGTGGCGCAGCCGGGCATCGAAAATTTTGATGCAATCTTGCAGCGAGTAGACCGCGCTGGCGGTGTCGAATCCGATGCGGGTTTGTCTGTGTTGTTGCATGAGGTTTCCAATGCTCGCAGACAGGGCTTGTGGGAGCTTGTTGAGTCGCTCTCTTGGTACGGGTTCAATGCGTTGTCCAGCGGTCAATTGCTTGGTGAAGAAATGGCCGTCACGGGGGCGTTGCCTTCCCCGAGAAGCGAGCGTTTGTTGGGTAGGTTTCTGGAGCGGGCCTCCGAGGCGCTTTCAATGCAGGCGTTTCGTGCAACACGCACTGAGGGAGCGACAGTGCCCAATGCAATCGGCATGATGCAGACCGCAGAGCAGACCCGCGAGTTGGCCGGGCAAAGGCTCAAGGCGCTGGTTGCCGATCCGAACACGGATCTGCCCTCGGTGATCTCCTTGCTCATGGCGCTCAACAACACGATCATGACCGCGACGTGGCTCGGCAATACCGAGGCCGTCGCCCATTGGGAAGAACAGAATGGCGACCTGATTGCATCGATGCCGGTCGGTATCCAGGCCCAGATTCCGGATGGCTTCAGAGCGGATGACTCCTACTTCGGAGCTGCCGAGGCGTGGCTCGAACTCGACCCCGGCAACATCGCCGAGGCCGAGCGGTTGCTGACCAAGATCGATGCGCTCAAGGTGAAGCGCAAGGGGAGTTCATTCCATGCGACCATCCTCGCGGACAACCTCTCTTATAATTCTTCCCCCCGTGCCGCCTATGACTTCGCCCTCCGCTGGTTCCTGTCACATGCTGATGAGCCCGACAGCGGCTCGCTGCTCAACCGCGTCGCTGCGCTCGGAACGAGCTACCTCTCGACGAATAACCACGATGCCAATGCCTCGATGCGACAACAACTGAAAGACCTCGAAACCCGCTACGCCGATGTGGTCAGGCGACATGATCGGCAGCGCGCCGACGAGCTTCGGGCCGCCAACGCCGGGCTTGAGCAGCCAAGGCCCATTGCCAACTGGGAACAGCACATCATCGCCAGCCAGTTTCTGTGGGATCAGGTGATATACGCGGAGATGAACAACGATCCGGATCTGGCAGACCTGGCCTCCCGGTTCGTGACGATGTATCCACAGCATCCAAGCGTCGAGGCGGCGAACCAGATCCTTCGGCAGAAGGCGGACTCAGGTCGATGAGGTCAGCATGCGCGTCTCGGCCGGGACATCGAGCGTTTGCCGGAGAACTTCGTTGTCGTCCGTGTCCTCGATGACCAGGTAATACACCAGCCCCTCGCGGAGCCAGAGGTAGACACACGGGCTCTTGATCGGCTCCGAACCGCCGGCCCCGGGGTCCAGCTCGTACGCCACGCCCTCTTCCAGCCCGAGCCGACCGCCATCGCGTTGGATGAACAGCGAGACCACATCCGATCCCTGTTCGGGCAGCGAGAACTGGAGGTGCATGCTCGGCCCGCCGCTGGGCACGCTGCATCGGCCGGCGTCAAGGAAGTTGATGTTCGAGGCGCCGCTGGCAATCAGGTCCGCCAGCGCGATCTCCTTGCCGACGACGCTGCCCGCAAAGGCAGGAAGCTCCGCCGGGTCCTGAATGGCAAACTTCTCGCGGGCGTGGGCGAGGTCGTTGATGCAGTTGCCGTGCTCCGTCGCCACGAATGAAGCCGCCGCCGTCCGGTCGCGAAGCACCTGAATCGCCTCCCGGCTCCGGCTGAACCACATCAGCGAAGCACTCAACAGCAGCAGAGCCGCCACCGAAAGCATCGCCTTGCGCCCAGCACCCGCCCAGAACGACACCGACCGCGTGCGATCGGCCATCTGTTCCGGCACACCCCCGATCATGGGGGAAACTTCATCCAGATCCTCACAGCGCATCGCTTCGAGCACCCGCTCGCGCAGACCCTCCGGCGCCGGCGCCCCGGCATCAACCGAACACACCCGCCCCAATGCCTCGCGCAGCAGGCACTCGCACTCGATCCGCGCTGCATCGCCCGGCTCGGCCTCGAGCAGCACCTCGAGATGACGCTCCTGGACCGAATCCAGTTCGCCATCGGCAGCCGCCCGGAGCAACGCCGCCCGGTTCAGCCTGCGGTCAGAATGTCCAGTGCCTTCGCTCATGCCGATTCAACCATCCCGACGGCCGAAGCCGCCATACATCCTCTCATCAAGCCCAAGGTCCGATAGACGCCGAACCGTGTCGCCGGCCCGACGAACGGGGCCTCTGAAAACGACAACGCGACACCGCCCGGCCTTGTTCCACAGATCAGCCCTTTTTTTGGATGTTTCAGTCCGCATTTCCGCCCTCTCGGACGCCCAACTCATCCAGCGCCCCCGGCTGCTTGGCCAGACTCTCGGCGACCATCTTCCGCGCCCGGTGCAGCCGACTCATCACCGTCCCGATCGGGACATCCAGTACCTCGGCGATCTCCCGATACTTGAACCCCTGCACGCTCCACATGATCAGCACCTGCCGATACTCATCCTTCAGTTCCCCCAGCGCCCCATGAAGCCGATCGTCCACGTGCTCCCAGTCGAAACTCGCCCCATCCCACGCCGGCGGCGGCTCGTCCGGCAACGGCCCGTCCGCCGCGTCCGAATGAAACTCACCAACCGCGGTCGGCGCCCGGTTGTCCCGCTTGATCGTGGAATAGAACGTGTTGTGGGCGATCGTGAAAAGCCACGCCCGCATCCCGCCGCCCTTGGCCTCGAAGCCGTGCTTTGCCGCCGACCGAAGTGCCCGGACATAGACATCCTGCACGAGGTCCCCCGCCCGGTCTGCATCGCGCGTCAGGTGAAAGGCCATCCTGTGGACGGCATCAAGATGTTCGAGTGCCTCGGCCTCGAACTGCTCTCGCGTCATCGACTCGGCTCCATCGACCGGCTCCGGACCGGACCGAACCCACAAGCGTAGCCCCGAACGTCCACCCCAAACCGCTGCGCACCGATCAAACCGGAAACAACCGACGCCGGCCCGCCAAGTTGCACCCCGACCTCCCTACACTGGCCCGATGAGCACCTACTACACCACCACACCGATCTACTACGTCAACGACAAGCCGCACATCGGCCACTGCTACACCACCCTGCTTGCCGATGTCGCGTCCCGCTTCCAGAGGCTCGTCAGGGGCGATCGCCACGATGTCTTCTGCCTCACCGGCACCGACGAGCACGCCGAGAAGGTCGTCCAGTCCGCCCGGGCCCACAACGTCTCGCCCCAGCAGTGGGCCGACACCAACGCTGCCGAGTACAAAAAAGCATTCAAGGCCATGAACTTCGATTGCGACGACTTCGTGCGCACCAGCGAGGACCGCCACAAGTCCAAAGCATCCGCGTACATCCAGAAGCTCGTCGACTCGGGCGACATCGAGCTCGGCGACTACGAGGGCTGGTACGACCCGAGCCAGGAGGAATACGTCACCGACCACACCGCCAAGGAATCCGACTACACAAGCCCCGTCACCGGCAAACCCCTCGAAAAACGCACCGAACAAAACTACTTCTTCCGCCTCGACAAACACGAGGATTGGCTCAAGGAACAGATCGAATCCGACGCCATCCCTGTTCGACCTTCGGCGCGCAAGAACGAGGTCCTCGGCCGAATCAGGCAGGGACTCCAGAAGGTCCCCGTCTCGCGCAGGATCAAAGAGGGCGATGCCGACTGGGGCATCCGCATGCCCAACGACCCGGACCACCGCATCTATGTCTGGATCGAGGCGCTGTGCAACTACCTCACCGCGATCGACACGCCCGACCGGCAGCGGTTCTGGCCCGCCGATGTCCACGTCATGGCCAAGGACATCCTCTGGTTCCACGCCGTCATCTGGCCCGCGATGCTCCGGGCGCTCGGCAAGGAGCCGCCGAGGATGGTCTACGCCCACGCCTACTGGGTCCGAGAAGGCCGAAAAATGTCCAAAAGCCTCGGCAATTTCATCGAGATCGAGACGATCCAAGCCTACTGCGACCGCTACTCGCGCGATGCGGTCCGATGGTATCTGCTCACCCAGGGCCCGCTCGGCGCCAACGATGCAGACTTTGCGCACAGCCACTTTCTTGAAGTCTACAACAACGAGCTGGCCAACGGTATCGGCAACTCCACAAGCCGCGTCGGCAACATGATCGCCAAGTATTACGACGGCGTCCTGCCCCGAACATGCAACGGCGAGTTCGGGTTCGACGACGGCGTCGCCCTGCAAACAGCCGTCGCCGCGCGCGTCGCCGTCGGCAAAGCACCCGACGATCCGAACAGAACCTTCCACTTCCCGCAGATCACCGGGCAGGCCGTCACCCGCGCGATCGAGGCCGGCAATGATTTTCAGATCGACGAGATGGTCAGGCAGGGCCTTGCGATTGTTCGCGCGGTCGATGAGTTCATCACCTACTCGGCCCCCTTCACACTTGCCAAGCAGCTCGACGACCACCCCGAGGGCGACCACGCGCTCGGCTCGATCCTCTACTCAAGCGCCGAGGCCCTGCGCATCGCCAGCCTCCTGCTCGCCCCGGCCATGCCCGAAAAAATGGCCGAGCTCTGGGCCAACTGGAACTGTGCCCCGTCCGAGGGCGTGCCACTGGAGGAACTCGCCCGCTTCGGCGGCGAGTACGCGCTCAAAGAGGGTCAAGCCGTCCAGAAGGGCGATGTCCTGTTCATGCGAGCCGATCCCAAAGAAGACCCACCCTCGCCGATCACGACCGGCTGAGAAAGACATCGGCCCGGCAACCGGACCGGCAGCCCGACCGTGACGCCCGGAGCGAGCCTATTGTCTATAGATTGGTAGATTTACAGGGGTGTCATATGCCTTCGATCAGTCTGAACATCAGCGAGCCCGCGGGTGAGCCGCAGGCGCCGGTCACCGAGGCCCAGATCGCGGAACTGGTGGACACGTTCTACGCCGAGGCTCGTCAGGACGACCTGCTCGGCCCGATTTTCATGCAGCACGTGCCCGACTGGGACAAGCACTACGAC
Source organism: Phycisphaerales bacterium (assembly GCA_011053195.1). Classification (GTDB taxonomy): domain Bacteria; phylum Planctomycetota; class Phycisphaerae; order Phycisphaerales; family UBA1924. The sequence continues at coordinate 5,885 of DRKT01000106.1, forward strand.
ACGATGCGGCGGTTCTGGTCGTCCGCGGTCTTGCGCACCGGGACCTACTCGGGCCGGCCCTACGAGGCGCACGCCAAGATCCCGGGGCTCGAGCAGCGTCACTTCGACCGCTGGCAGCAACTCTTTACCGAGGTGACGAATCGGGTCGTGCCCGAGTCGGCGCCCGTCTTTCAGGACCTCGGCCGACGGATGGGCATGTCCATGCTCGCCCGAATGATCGCCGACGCCGACTGAGCCCCATCCGGGATCTGTTGAACCGAACCCGCCCGAGCCGATACAATCGCCCGGCGACCGATGCCGGGCGCCCGCATCTGGAGCACCGAATATGTCACACTACATCGGCGAGACCTGCATCGGGACCAAGGACACCGCCTGCGTCGAGGTCTGCCCCGTCGACTGCATCCACCCCACCCGAGATGAAGACGATTTCGACCAGCACGAGATGCTCTACATCGACCCGGACACCTGCATCGACTGCGGCCTGTGCGTCGACGAGTGCCCCGTCAAGGCCATCTACCCCGAGGAAGACCTCCCCGAAGAATGGCACAAATACATCCAGATCAACATCGACTACTACGCCAACAAGTGATCGCAGGCCCAAGGCCCGATGATCTCCACTCCCGGATGCGCCACCGCGGGCCCACCGGAGCGCCATGTCCGGGCTACCCTGATCCATGGCGGACCAAAGCACCCAGCAACCCGGCATGCTGCTGATCATCAGCGGGCCCAGCGGCGTCGGAAAGACCACCATCACCCGCGCCATCGAACGATCCGAGGTCGGAAGCGTCTTCAGCGTCAGCGTCACCACCCGTCCCAAAACCAAGGACGACTGCGACGGCGTCGACTACCGATTCGTCACTGAGGACGAGTTCCAGGCCATGGTCGACGGGGATGAGCTGCTCGAACACGCCGACGTCTTCGGGAACAAGTACGGCACACCGAGAGACTGGGTCCTCGAACACCTCAACCAGGGCCGGCTGGTGATCCTCGAAATCGACGTCCAGGGCGCCACCCAGGTCAAGGCCAAACTTCCCGACGCCTACGCCATCTTTATTCTTCCCCCGAGTGAGGGGGTGCTGTTGGAAAGGCTTCGGGCCCGCAAGCGGGAGGATGAGGCCGCCATCCAGCGCCGATTCGCCGAGGCCAAGCGGGAAATCGAGCAGGCCAGGTCGGGCGATGTGTACGACGCGTTCGTGGTCAATGGCGACCGCGAGCGGGCCATCGCGGAGGTGCAGGATCTTGTGCACAAGGCAAGAGCTGCGCGTGCCGGGGCGGCCCCGGTCTCGGAATGAATCAATCGGGGACAATGCGCCGATGAGTCCAGCCGACGCCGGGGCGCGTGCCGCGCCCGGATCGTCGTTTGGAGCCAGACCATGCGCCACACATTCTCCGCTGCCCTGCTCTGTTCGGCCCTGCTCGCTGCCCCGGTTTCGGCGCAGGGCGCCGACCAGCCCGACGAACCCGCCCCGAGGCTCACGGAGATCAGCCCGGATACCTCGTTCTCGCTCTTTGGATTTGAAACTGATCCGATTGATGAACCATTCGACCCCGATCGCCCGCGGTTCCGTTCGAGCCCGAGCACGGTTCCCTTCGGGCGTTTCGCGATCGAGGCCGGCGCCACGTACACCTTTGATGATGAGAACGAGGTCGAGACGCAGACCATCGTCGGGCCGGAGGTCATGCTCCGCGCCGGCGTCTTCTCCCATGTCGAGGTTCGCGTCGGGTGGTCGGGCTTCGAATCCGTGGAAATCGAAACCGCGGGGTTCAACGACACGACCCACGGCACAAGCGACATGACCGCGGGCGTCAAGGTCGAGCTGCTCGAAAGCGACGGGCTCATCCCCGCAGCAGCCGTCGCTGTCAGCGCCAGCTTCCCCGTCGGGTCGGACGACTTCACCTCCGACCGCGTCGACCCGTCCGCCGAGCTTGTGCTCGACTTTGACGACTTCAACGAGACCTTCGGCATCTCCGGCTCGGTCAAGGTGTCCCAGTTCGAGAACGACACCGACGACACCTACATCCAGACCGCAGCCTCGGTCAGCCTGGACCAATACTGGACCGAGGATATCGAGACGTTCGTCGAGGTTTATTCATTCTTCAACGATGACGACGCGATCGACGATGCCCACTTCGCCCAGGTCGGCGCGATCTTCAAGTTCGCCCCGAATGTCACCATCGACGCCCGCGTCGGCGCGGGCCTGACCTCGGACAGCTCCGACCTCTTCGCCGGCGCGGGTGGGACGATCAGCTTCTGATTCACCGCCGAGACACGGGGGCAGATATGTCCGACTTCGAGACGTATTTCCACACCTGGCGCGATCGCTGCCGAGACCTTGATGGACTGGACAAGCTGTTCGTCGTCGGGTGCGCCAAGTCCGGCACGACATGGCTCGAAAACCTGCTCCAAGGCCACCCCGAGGTGCACATCCGCGGCGAGGGGCGCTATTTCTGGTCACTGGCGCAGAACATGCACCAGGCCTTTGCCGCCTTCAACAACTCGCTCCCGGCGACGGGCCCGGCCAATCCGGCGTGGTGGTCCGAGGACGAGTTCGCCTGCATGGTCCGCCTCGCGATCGAGGCCGAGCTCACCCGCTCGATCGAGTCATCGCCGGCCAAGCCCGATCTGAAGGTCGTGGGCGATAAGACACCGATGCACACATTGGCGGTGGACAAGCTTCACGCATTGTTCCCGACGGCCAAGTTTATTCATATTATCCGAGATCCAAGAGACGCCACAATCAGCCAGTGGTTCTTCTGGGCCAAAGACCATGACCCGAGGCCCTTCGAGGCGTTTGTCGAGTATTCGATCACCGAGGTCTGGCCGATGAACGTCGCAAGCGCACGCAACGCGGGTAAGCCGCTGGGTGATCTGTATACCGAGGTGCGCTACGAGGATCTTCTGGCCAACACCGCCGACGAAATGCGCCGGCTCACGGGCTTTCTCGGCGTCGATACCGCCGACGACGCCATCGGCGCCTGCCTGAACAACGGCGACTTCTCCTCCCGCGCCAACGGCCGAAAGCGCGGAACCGACGGGGGTGAAGGCAGCCTCTATCGCAAGGGCGTCGCGGGCGATTGGGCCAACCACATCCCGCCCGATCTTGCCCAGAGATGCTGCGCCAAGGTCGGCACCCTCATGCGATCCCTCGGATACAACCCGAACCAGACCGTTGCTGCGTGATCAGCTGATCGTCAGTTTCGGCTTGGTCCGTCCCTGCCGCATGCTCGCAAGGGCGGTCTGGCTTTCGAGGTTGTTCGCCAGTTCGAGCAGAGCGCTCGGCAGTTGGTCCCCGCCGGCGGTTGCGGGCTCGAAGTTGGCCGATGGGTTGCCCGCGTCCGAGTTGGTGCGCAGGGCCGTGTTGATCGGAATCGCACCGAGGAATGGCAGCCCGAGGCGCTGGGCCATGTGTTCGGCTCCGCCACGACCGAAGATGTCGTACGTCTTTCCATCGTCGCCGATGAAGTAGCTCATGTTCTCGACCACGCCGAGCACATCGACGCCGAGCTGCTGAAACATCCGTGCCGCGCGCACCGCATCATCCTGCGCCACCTTCTGAGGCGTACACACGATCACCGCGCCGGAGAGTTGCAGCGTCTGCGCCATCGTCAGCGGGATGTCGCCCGTCCCCGGCGGAAGGTCGATGATCAGGTAATCAAGCTCGCCCCAGTGCGTCTGCTCAGCAAGCTGCTTGAACGCGCCGTGCGCCATCGGCCCACGCCAGATCAAAGGCTTCTCCGGGTCGACCATCTTCCCGATCGTGACGGCCTTGATCCCGTGGACAAAGAAGGGCTCGATGAGCCGTTCGTGGATGATCATGTCCATCGCACCCAGCCCGAGCATCGTCGGCAGCGACGGGCCATAGATGTCCCCATCCATCAGCCCAACCGCGTGCCCCTGTTTGGCCAGCGCGACCGCGAGGTTGACCGAGACCGTGCTCTTGCCCACGCCGCCCTTGCCCGCGCCGACGGCGATGATCCTGTCCACACCCGGCAGCGAGCCAGCCTCCTCCTGGGGCCGCGGGCGCTGCGCCTGCTGCGTCGGCTCCTGCGAGCCGAGTTTCTCCCGGTCGGATTGACTCGGTTTTGGGCCCGTTGTTGAATTGTGCAGCACCGATCCCGCATCATCGACCAGCTCGACGATCAGGCTGGTCAGGGGCACGCCCTTGTCGGCAGCCTCGGCGCGGATCGCCCCGTGGACGCGCCGGGCAAAGCCGTCCAACGCCTCGGTATCGGTCAGACCCGCGATGTGGAGTTTGACCGAGGCGAACGATTCGCACGCCGCCACCCACTGGAGATGGTCCGCCAGTGGTCGGTTATCCGGCCCCTGCGAGCCCGCCAGGGTCGCCCTGATGAAGTCCTTGTCGAGCGTTGGCATCGGGTGTGTCCTTCTTTATGGCCTGTTCCACGGGGGATGCTAGACAGGAACGCAATTCCGGGCCGATTCAGGCGTTATGCTGACACAGGCCGGGCCGGGTGCCGATGAGTGCCGGTCGGGCCGAGTTTGGAGGGTGCTGCGATGATGAACGCACGGGTGATTCTGGCGGGTTTGTGTCTGGTTTCGGTTGCTGGTCTGAGCGTCGGGCAGGACAATTCGGGCGAGTCGGGCCGCGAACCGGGGCAGAAGCCCCCGGTGTTGCAGGGTCCGTCGGCGCCGGACAATCGGCCGGAACTGCTCGATCGGCGTTTCGGTGGTTCACAGGAGGGCGCCGGCAACCGGATGCGGGCCATGAAGATCATCCCGCCGAAGGATCTTCAGCAGGCGCTCAAGGCGCTGCTGAGTGAGGATGCGGAGCCGGCTGTTCGTCTTTCGGCGGATCAAGAGAAAAAGATTCGCGAGCTGGTGGCGCAGTTCGAGCAGGATCGCCGGGCGTATCAGAAGGAACACCGCGCCGAGTTGGCCAAGCTCAGGCGCGAGGCCGGCCTCGGACGGGAGATCCAGCGCGCCGAGCGTGATCCCTCGCAGCAGACCGATGGCCGGGCCCGCCGGAATCTGAACACCGACGAGCGCACCATGCGCGAGCCGATCACGCGCCAACAGGCGATCGGCAATCGGCCTGGCCGGCGACAGTCCGTCGATCAGCAGCCGACGCCCGAGCAGGCCAGGGCGCGCGAGAAGATGCGGGCGATCATGCAGGCGGGACCACAGGCCGCCGACCTCCAGCAGAAGATCTACGCCGAGCTGACGCAGGCCCAGCGCGAGTTTGTCGATGCCCGGATCGCCGAGTTCGCCGAGCAGCGTGCGCAGGAGCGCGACATGCAGCGCTTCGAGCGCCGGCGAAAGGATCGACAGGCCGAGCAGCGTTCACAGCGCCGCCCACGGCAGGTGACGGACTGGTCCCGCGTCTACAACGAGGATGGCACTGTCAACCTCGATGCCCTGCCCGCCCGCGTCGCCGACAGGCTGAAACCGCTCTCCGAGGCTGACCGCAAGAGGGGGGTTGAGATCTACCGCCAGCGGGTCGAACGGGGCCAACGCGAGCGGGATCGGCGAATGACCCCAAAATACAAGAATCCTCCCCCCTTGGACAGGGTGGATGTTCCGAAGCCCAAGGGTGATGATTAGCCGAAAATCCGCTTCCGGAGCCGGATTTCGCGGGGTTTGATTGGGCCCTGATCGACGTCAAAAAAGTTGGAAAAATGTGGAGAGATTCGGTGCGCGATGAATATCAACGCACTTTTGTTTGGTATACAGTTGGATTTTTTGCGGTTTTGGCTGTGAAAATGGGCAAAAATGGAGCGGATGTTTCCGTAGATCAGAACATTTCTACCGATAATCCGTATCATTACCTGATCTCTCTCTCCTCCAGCGGGGTGCCCTTCGAACGGCACCCTGCTTTTTTACCTGTTCCCAAGCCCGCATATTTCCGTTTGTTCGGGTTGACACCGCCTCGCCGATCCGCTCGCGCTGCTGCGATAGCATCCACCAGCGGAGGAGCGAGCCATGGCAGTTTCATCGGCAGGATCTACGGTCCTGATCACCGGGGCAGCGGGGTTTATCGGTTCGCACGTTGCCCAGGCGATGCTCAACCGGGATAGCCGTGTCATCGGGATTGACAACTTCGACCCGTTCTACAGCCGGGACCTCAAGCAGCGCACCATCGACGAGATCCTGTCCTCTGCGCATGACCGATCGTTCTCGCTCATCGAGATGGACCTTTGCGATACCGACGCAATGGACCGGGTCGTCGCCGAGCACAAGCCCTCGGGTGTGATTCATCTGGCAGCCAAGGCGGGCGTCCGCCCGAGCATCGCCGACCCGGTCGGGTATGCGCGCACCAACGTGCTCGGGACAGCCTCGGTGCAGTCGGCGTGCGCCCGCCACGGCGTGGAACGATTGGTCATCGCCTCATCGAGTTCGGTCTATGGCAACAACGAGCGCGTCCCGTTCGCCGAGGATGACCCCGTCGACCACCCGATCAGCCCGTACGCCGCGACCAAAAAATCGTGCGAGATGATCGCCCACGCGCACTGGCACCTCACGCAGATGCCGACCGCGATGCTCCGGTTCTTCACCGTCTTCGGCTCGAGGCAGCGCCCGGACCTGGCCATCAACAAGTTCATGCGCCTCATCCACGCGGGTCAGCCCATCACCATGTTCGGCGATGGATCGACCAGCCGGGACTACACCTACATCGACGACATCGTTGCCGGCGTGCTCTCGGCATACGACTCGATCGACCGTTTCGGCTACCGCATCTGGAACCTCGGGGGCGACCACCCGATCCGGCTTGACGACTTGATTGCCGAGATCGGCGCGGTCGTCGGGAAGGAACCCGAGATCCGCCGCGAGCCGATGCAGCCGGGCGATGTCGAGCGCACATGGGCCGACCTGACCCGCGCCAGGGCCGAGCTCGGCTACGCCCCCAAGACATCCATCCGTCAGGGGCTCGAGCAGCAGTGGTCGTGGCTCAGGGATCGGCCGGCCTGAGCGAAGCGGGCACGGTGGTGCGCCACGTCTCGGCTGCGGTCGCCGATGCCGGATCACCAAGCGGGAACCGCGTGGCCATCACCGGGACGAACCCGAACGAGGCGATACGGTCGGCATCGCGCTGCACGCGCGCCGGCGTGATCCGTGTCGGGCGGACGCGCTTGATCTCGGGATAGCGGAAGTAGCCCCATATTTCGTGTCCGGGGAGCAGGAAGTCGGCGAAGTAGTGGGGGCCGCGGAGCTGGTGGAAGTCGGACTCGCGCGTGCCATCTTTCGGCGCCCTGAAGTCGCGCACAAACGTGGGTGCCACGACGTGCACGACATCGCACGAAATAGGCTCGGTGATGAACGTCAGCGATGGGTAGAGGATGTGCAGCGCCCGGAGATATGCGACCTGATCCCAGACGGGCAGGAGGTGGTGGACGAAGTTGTCCAGTCCGATCATCGTCGCGCCGGCCTTGCTCGCGAGGGTGAGTTGTTCCACGACGGACTGCATGTGCTCGGCGTTGGTGATGTCCAGCGGGACGACGTGGGTGTCGTTCCATTTCGAGGCGTATTCGCTGCTGCGGCCCCACCAGAGCCCGAGTTGCGTGCCGGAGCGGGGGATCAGTGGCAGACCCCGGCTGCTCACGGCGGTCCGGAGCCTTGGCAGGTCGTTCCAGCCGAGGGTGAAGCGAGAGGGGTAGTTGAATTTTGATCCTTTGTCGAACAGGCCGGAAGGCGCCCAGAGCATGAGTCTCGGGTAGCCGGTGGGCCTGGCGAGTTCTTGTGCGATGGGCGTAAAGCCGACGAGGTCGGGGCGCTTTGATTTTCCGCCGAGCAGCCCTCGTGGGTTTCGGCTGCTCTGGGCGCTGGCGTTCGAGAGTTCGCGGGCGAGGACGGGTCTTGGGTTGCGTTGGTACTGGACGGGGCCGTATTTGGATTGGAAGTAGTCGCGGTAAGGGAGGAGTGTTTCGAGCCAGTCCTGTTCGCCGGTGATGGAGCGGGGGCGTGCGGGGTTTCGCTTGATGGCGCGCACGGCGACGGTGTATCGGCGGTGCCGGCCGGGCTCGAGCATGGCGGGGTGGGCGAGGGTTGTGAATCGGTTGGCGTGCGGCCCGTTGTTCAGGTCGAAGTAGACGATCCATCCTCGGGTTGCTTTGGGCCCCTTGAAGACCCCGCCGCCCTTGACGAGGCGGACGAGGACATCGTGCTTGTATTCGAGGACGGGGTAGATGAGGCTGACGCCGACGGCAAAGTCGTCGTTCATGAGCGAGATCATGGGGCTGTAGGCGGAGCCGGGATAGGGCCAGGCCTGTCCGATGTATCGGTTCCACGTTGTATCGACGAGCGTGCAGCCCCGCGAGGGCTTGGTGTAGGTGATGTTCTGGCCGAGGGTGAAGACGCCGATGCAGAGTCGGCCGAGGGGTTTGGGCGTGTTGGTGGTGTTGGTGAAGTCGAAGGTGGCGTCGTAGCCGAGTTGGCCGACGGGCGTGATGGTGATGGTCGGCTCGATGGCGTTCGGATCGCCGAGCGGGTTGAACATGTCGAGCCGGCGATGTTCGAGGATTGACACGTCTCGGCTGCGCAGCGCGGGCGCCAGTCGGGCCGGGTCGGTTGTGGTGGACTGGGCAGCCGATGGATATGGAATCAGAACCAGACAGGCCAACAGGACACAGAGCAATCGCATTGTGAAAGTGTACCGGCGGGGTCCGGCGCGGTTGGTGCGGATAGGCTGGTGCTGTGCGCCAAAATGGAACCCATCGCGGGCGGGATTGGTTGGTGTCGGCTTTGCTGTGGCTCGGCGTGGTTGTGGTCGCGGTGTGTGCGATCTCGGCGTGGACGGCTGTTGCGATGACGGAGCGGGCTTCACGGGGCGAGATCGGGCCGTGGTTCTGGTGGGTTGATCTGCCCGCGACGCTTCCGGCGCAGGCGGTCATGGTTTCGCTGCTGCTGGCCTGCGTATCGGTGGCGATGCGTCGGACGTGTTCGTCGGTTGCATTCGGCGTTGTGGTGGCGGCGCTGCTGGCAGCGATGGTGTCGGCGCCGAGGCTTGGGCGTTCGGCGTCGGATGATGTCGTTCGTGTGCTGATCTACAACGCGAACACGGCTTCGGGCAGGATCGATGACAAGGATGCGATGCTGATTGAGTCGGACGCGGATGTGCTGGTGGTGCTCGAGACGCCGACGGCGTTGGTCGATCGGTTCGAGGCGGGTCACGGGGCGCGCGAGCTGTATCCGTATGGCTGGCTTCCGGGGTATTCGTGGTCGGGGTATCCGGTGATTCTGAGTCGCCTGCCGACGGAGCCGAGGAAGCTGGAGGGGATGGACGATCTTCGCCGGATCAGGGACCGGTTGTGGGCGCACCATTACCGGCTGGAGGTTGTGCACAGCCCGGGTGGATCGTTTGTGCTGGTGCAGTTGCATGCGCGCAGCCCGCGTCGGCCGGCGCGGTGGCGTGCGGGTCTGGCGCAGCTGCTCGAGGCGGCGGATCTTGTGCGCGAGGCCGGTGAACGGACGGGATTACCGGTGGTGGTGGCAGGAGATTTCAACAGCCCGCCGACGGGTGTGCGGTCGCGCGCCTTTGCCCGGCGTTCGGGGCTGGTGCGCGCCAAGCCTGTGTTTCGATTGGGCGGGAGTTATCCGTCAGGTTTGCCGGCGGAGTTCGGTGTGGCGATCGATGGGGTGTTCGCTTCGCCGGGTGTTGGCGTGCGGTCGTGGCGCGTGCTGGGCAGCGCGGGTTCGGATCATCGGGCGGTTGTGGTTGGGCTGGATATGTCGGGTTATTCGCCGTAGCCGGCGTATTCGTCGTATGGGTCTGCATCGGATTGATCGTCGAGTTCATCTGTATTGTTGAGGTCGTCGCTTGAGATGTAGCCGATGAGCTTGAGGAACCATGCGATGATGAAGAGCATGACGAAGGTTCCCATGACGCCAACAGTGAACTCAAACGCAAAGTTCGGCGATTCACCCCGTGGCATTCCGAGCATGTTGCCGAGCGAGGCCCCGATGGGGAGCGAGACGAACGGTTGTTTTGGCGCTTTGGCGAGGATGGAATCGAAGTATCTGACGAAGAGCCCGGTGACCGCGGCGTAGAGAATCAGCGCATAGAAGCCGCCCTCGGCTCCTGCGTGCCCGAGAATGCCCGGGCCGATGGTGTATCCGGGTGGTTTTCCGGAAACTCCGGCGTCTCGCCAGGCGGTGACAGCCAGTGCGGTAGGCTTGTCGTGATAAATCGTTCTTGGGATTGGGAGTTGGAAGTAGTACTTAATCGCGTGGAGATGGTTGTACGGAAGGATGTCCGGGTGTGTCTCGATAAGCCACATCGACCATGCGGCGCATTCTTGGCCCGAGGCTAGATCAACAAGTCCTGTTTTCGTGCTTGCGGAGGCAATGATTTTCATGCGTTGGAAGCTGCCCATATCGCTTCCGTAGAACTGCCCTCGAACGGTTGTGTACTTGGCAACAATGATGACCGGAATGATGCCGAAGATCAGTGCTCGCACAAGAACCTGCCTTGGGGGTAAGAATCTCCATCTTGAGTAGTATGTTGCCCAGACGGTACACCCAACAACTGCGACGATTGGCCGACGCCCGAAGACGCCGATGATGGCAACAAAGATTGAGAGGAGAAGAATACCGACCATCATGCTCATGGCCACTGGGTTGAATGGTCGTCGAACCCAGATCCATGCGCCGAGCCCGGCAGCAACGGCTGCGGTGGATGTACCAACGTGGTTTGTTAGGACGGCAACATACGGGACACGCACGGTGATCCGAAGCACCAAGGCGACGAAGATAAGGAGAAAGGCGAAGAGCCACAAAATGGACTCTCTGGGTTCACCCCGGATGACCGGTGTGATGTGCGCGAATTTCTTGGCACCGATGCCCCATCGGTACATGATGAGGAAAACGAATTCGAAGATGATGACGTATGCCAGATAGGTGGCTGTCGTGCTGTCAGGATTTGTGAGGTACAGTTCGGATGTGTAGCTGTAGGGATCAAAGATCGAGATCGCGCCGCTGGTGACCTGATAGATCGTAAAGCCAACAAGAAAGACGTTCTTGATCGTCATGAGCTCGCCCTTGCCCATGAGATAAGGGATGAGGATCAGCCCAAAGTTGAAGGCTGCGATGATGATCAAGGAGATGCCGACGAGTGTGCTCATGGTTTCTCTGTGTGGGCAGGGTCCGGTAATAGTCCGACATCGTGCAGCGCTTTACGTATGGCCCGAACCGGATCGGCTCGATGCCTCCAGGACTGAAGCATCTGCCTGGATCTGGCCTTGAAGGTCTCGGCGTTGTCGTCTTTGCTGATGACAAGCATGGCATTCTTGAGTGACGCCGCGTCTCCCGGATCGATGAGGAACCCACTCTTTCCATCTTCGACGAGTTCGACACCGGAACCGCACGAAGACGTGGTGATGATGGCCAGCCCGGAGGCCGCGGCCTCGTTGATGATCAAGCCCCATGGTTCATAGTCACAGGGATGAACCAAGATGTCACAGATTCGATAGATCGCGCTGACCTTGACTTGATCGTCGAGAAAGCCGGTGAAGGTGACACGGTGTTTGAGGATGTCAGGGATCATGCTCTCGAGACGCGAGCGTTCTGGGCCGTCGCCAATGAGAACAAGATCCCACAGCGGCCGGTCGTCGGCGATCTTCAGAAACGTTTCCAGCGCAAGGTCCGGGCGTTTGTTGTTGACAAGCCGACCGCAGAAGACAAATCGCTTTCGTCTCGGATCCAGACCATATTGGTCTCTGACGGCTGCAATACTTTCTTGGCCGATCGTGTTGATGAGTCCATAGTCCGGCTCACACGGGCTATAGCGAATTTTGTCCGAGCTTACCCCATAGTCGCGGTAGAAATTTTCCCCGAGTGACCCGCATGTGAATATAAAATCGGTATGGTTGTCAACGAACCGAATGATGCGATTTTTCAGGTACCGTTTCAATCCGGTCGCATGATCGCCGGCAGCATTTGAGTCTGCCCACAGAAAGAGCCTGACCCCGCTGCGGTGTGCAGTCGAAAAGAGATGGAGTAAACCGATGTCGTTGTAGCCAAGGATGATGGCCGCTCGGATGTTGTTGTCACAAAGGTATTTGAATATTTTTCGGCCGCGCTGGTAGTTGCGAAATTGATTCTTCAGGCTCTGCCGCTCGGTCGTCGGCTCTCCCGTATCGAAAAACACGGCGTTGATGTCGGATTCGGGGCGCTTGTTGCGGTAGACCGCGCCGGCGGAATGTGTGTAAATAGAGTGAAGCCTGAACTCTGGGATCTCGTGTACGATGCGACGGTGCAAGGCGTGGCGGTAGCGTTCTTGTGTCGGGGCGACAATGGCAAGACCGGGGCGAGTATCTTGAGTTGAATCAGTGCTCATCAGCGGTCTTCTCCGGTGGCCTGATGGTAGAGCGAGCTGTAGCGGCCGACGACCGATTCCGGATTCAGGGTCTCGAGCACCCAGCTCCGGCCGGATTCGCCCATCATTTCACGGCGGGCGTCATCGGAAAGCAGGTCCGCGAGGGCATCGGCGAAGGCGTCGGCGGTCTGGTCGATGATCAGCGTCGAGCCGGAGGATTCCAGTTCGGGCCAGATGTCCACGCCCCTGGTTGTGATGGCGGGAGTCCGGCAGGCGAGGGCCTCGGGCAGGACGAAGCCGAAGTTCTCCTGGCTCGTGGGCAGGGCAAAGACGTCGGCGGCTTCGTAGAGGCTCACCTTCTGCTCGCCCTTGACCATGCCGAGCAGCCGGACCGAATCCTCAAGCCCGAGCCTTTGGATCTGTGATCTGAGGCCGGCGATGTAGGGCTCGTCGCCCGTGCCGGCGAGGAGCAGCTGAATCTTCACGCCCCGATCGGCGAGGATTTTGGCCGCGTCGATGAGGATGTGGACGCCCTTTTTGACGTGGAGTCGGCTGAGAAAGAGCACAGCCGGGGTGCTCGGGTCGATGTTGAAGTGCTCGCGGGCGGATTCGGGACCGGGCAGAAGCAGGTAGGGGTCGAGATCGAAGATGAGCGGGACGACGACGCCGGTGCCTCCGGGGTACCAGCGCTTGGACTGGTCGAGCTCGGCCTGTGCGGTGCAGTGGACAGCGGCGGCGTGTTCGAGCATGGCCTTTGCTGAGAGTTTGAGGAAGAGTTGTTTTTTGAGTGATTTCTGGCTCATGGACCAGTCATCGAGCATGCCGTGGATGGAGATGAAGTAGGGCGTGCCGAGTCGTGTGCATGCTTTGGCGATGCGGGGGTTGAGTTGGTCCCACGGGGTGTGCAGGTGGACGATATCGCTGGCGTTGATGATTCGGTTGATGACATCGCTTGACCTGGCGGTTGGTTTGCCGAGGGCGCCGGGCGGGTCGATCTGGACGAGTTTGGGCACGCCGGGTCGGTTGTGTCGCCAGAGTTCGGGGACGTCGGTGGGGTCGTGGGTGACGACGGTGACGCCGTGACCCTGTGCGGCGAGTGCTCCGGCCATATCGAGGATGGCGCGGACGACGCCCCCGAGTTCGAGTCTGATGGGCCCGGCAAAGTGTGTGATGTTGAGGTGGGAGTTCATGGCGGAGGTTATTCTGGATGTTTGGCCTGGTCCGGGATTGGCGGGAGTTTGGTTCGGGTTCCGAGTTTCTTTGCGGTGTCGCCGCCGTAGATGGTCCATGGTTCGAGGTCTTTGAATGCCGAGGCTCTGGCTCCGAGGATGGCGCCCTCGCCGACGTTGACGCCGGGGCCGACGAAGGTGTCGGCAGCGATCCACGCATCATCGGCGATGGTGATGCCCGGCGTGAGCAGTTGCATGTCGGCGCGCGTGAAGTCGTGGCTCGCGGCGCAGAGGTGCGAGTATTGGCTGACGGTGCAGCATCGTCCGATGGAGATGGGCCCGAGGCAGTAGAGGATGGCGTAGTCGCCGATGGCGGTGTTGGCGCCGACTTTGAGCTGCCACGGGTGGGCGATACGGGCAGTGGGTCGGATGCGGGCGGTTGGGTGGATGTCGGCTCCGAAGGCTCGGAGGATGCGGTTGCGCAGGCCGTACCAGTTGTGGAAGGTGATGCGGAAGACGGGCTGACCGACGAGTTCCCAGAGTGTTTCGGTGAGGCGCTGCTTGGCGTTGAGGCCGTGGACGAGCGCGGTGGCGCGGCGAGGGCGTGTGATCTCTTTGTTCGCGGGCAGCGATTTCGGTCTGGAATCCGGATTCACCATTGGTATCCCAGTCGTTCGAGCACGGGCAGCATGATCGGCTTGACGGCTTCGAGTGTGCTCTGGTCGAGTTGCTCCCTCCACTTGTCGGTGCGTGACGGGTCGGCTGTCTTGCAGATTTCGTTGATGAATCGGTCGGCATCTTCGAGGTCGAGAAAGTCCGCGATCTTTCGGGCGGTCGATTCCGGGTGATCCATAAGCTGCTCATACCGGAAGGTGAGCAGTTGATGCCCGTTGAACTCCGGGGCGTCATCGAGGGCGCAGGTGATGGCGCCGGCCCACTGGTGGGCGATCATCTCATCGCGGGGGAGCCCGATCCATTGTTTCCAGCCGGGCGGTTTGGCGCCCCAGTATTTAAGTGGTTTGTGCGTGATCTTTCGGTGCAGGGCGCTTGCGGTCTGACCGAGAAATGCGGGCCATTCCCAGGGCGGGGTCTGCCGGGCGCGTTTGAGGATTCGTCCCGATGGGATGCCGGCGTTCATGATCTCGCCGGTGGAACGGAGCACAGCTCGGCCGTCGCGAACGATGAGCAGGATCTTGGCTTCCGGCAGGACCTCGTTGATAAACGGGAGTCTGGTGCAGTTGCTCGGTGTTTTTTCACAGAATCGGTCGTCGCCGGCGAACTCGGCGAATGCCGATCGGATGGCCTTTCGGACGCGAGGTCTTGCGTGGGCTTTGGTCAGGCGGTCGTCCGGCGCGTAGGCGTTTCCGCGTATCCAGATGTGGCGTGGTTCTTCCCAGTATCTCAGTCCGGGGGTGTTGCCGAGGAGTGAGCCGAGGTAGGTGGTTCCGGAGCGCTGGGTGCCGACGAGGATGATGGGCGGTCGGCTCGCGAACGCGGCATCTGGGTCGGTGCGTGTCATGCGAGCTCTCGTTTTTTCAGGGCGTGGGCGGGGTTGCCGACGTAGACGGTTTCGGGTTCGAGGTCCTTGTAGGCGCTGGAGCGGGCGCCGAGGACGCAGAGCCGGCCGACGGTGACGTTCGGCCCGACGTAGGCGTCGGCTCCGATCCACGCGTCGGCGCCGATTTCCACGGGGTCGCGGATGAGCGGGAAGCTTCGGTTGGTATGGTCGTGTGTGCCGGCGCAGAGGTGTGCGTACTGGCTGATGATGCAGCGTTCGCCGATGGTGATGGTGCCGAGGGAGTAGAGGATGGCGTGGTCGCCGACGGTGACGCCGTCGTGGATATTCAGATTCCACGGGATTTCGACCTTGACGGATGGTCGGATGCGGACATCTTTGCCGATCTTGGCGCCGAAGAGTCGCAGCAGGGCGTTGCGCACGCCGTACCAGTTGTGGAAGCTGAGGTTGAACAGGGGTTGTCCTGCGAGCATCCAGATGGCGCGGATGACTTTTTCCTTGAAGGTCCACGGGCTGGCTTCGGGGACGAGCTGGCCCTGCTCGCCCTTGGGCTGGGTCGGCGGGGCGGCTTTCTTTCTTCTCGGGCTGTGGTGCGAGATGATCCGATCGCCCGGATCGAATGGAATCGGGGCGGCGTTCGGGATGGTGTCTGTTTCGAACTCGTTTTCCCGGCTCGTTTTGTTTTGACGGAGCAGGCGGAGCTTGAGCACGGTCATGCGTTCGTACTGCGCCAGCAGCGAGGCATAGGTCCATCCGGCGCGGCCCTCGAGCACGCCGAGCTGGATGAACATCGTGACGAACCATCGGAGAAACGGCCTGGCGGGGAGGCGGTTGACAAGCAGTTTCCATTCGCGCCGGCGTTCGATGCGCGGGCCCGAAATGAGGTTCTTGAGTCGAACGGGCTGGCTCTGGTCGTTGATGGCCTGGAGCGCTTCGAGCGAGGAGTAGCGGTTGTGCTTCTCGAACCAGTCGTAGAGCCCTTTGGAAAAGAGGAAGTGGAGGTAAGGCTGGACGAGTGTGCCGATGGGTTTGCCGGGTTCTTCGCGTTGGCCGTGGCCGTGGTCGATGAATCGGATGCGGTTCTTGTGGAAGAGTCGCATCTGGTAGTTGGGGTAGCCCCCGGCGCGTTTGAGCCAGCGGTCCATGAACATGAGTTTGTGCGGGACGAAGTAGCCCGAGGTCTGCGGGTCCTTGCCCAGGAGTGCCTCGATCTCTCGGATCAGCGCGGGGGTGAAGCGTTCGTCGGCGTCGAGGTGGAAGACCCATTCGTGCTTGAGCGGGATGTTGTCGATGGCCCAGTTGCGCTGCTTGCCGAAGGACTCGAAGGGGTTGGTGTGGACTTCGGCGCCCATGTCTCTGGCGATGTCTTGTGTCGAGTCGGTCGAGCCGGAATCGAGCACGTGGACATCGTCGCACCAGTCGCACGATTCGAGGCACTCGCGGATGTTGATTTCTTCGTTGAGTGTGAGCACGACGACCGAGACCGGCGGCGTGGGTGTGCCGTCGCCGGGCCGGACCTGTTCATGCGTACGCGGGACTCGGCTCATGCTCGGGACTCCTGTTGGGCCGAATCCCGGCCCGGCGCGACCAGCTCTTCGAGCAGGTCGCCCCATTGTTGGCACGCGGTGTCGGCGTCGAACCGGCCGACCAGCGAATCCCGTGCGTTCTTGCCCATGCGCGTGCGCCCCGTCGAGTCCTGCGCCAGCTCGCGGATGGCGTCGGCGAGCCCGGCGCTGTCACCCTGACGGAAGCACATGCCAGATCCTGTTTCCATCAGGATGCGTGCAATTTCTGATTCGATCGATCCGACGTACAGGCTCGGCTTGCCCGCGGCCATCACGCCGAAGAGCTTGCTCGGGACGATCATTCCCTCCATCCCCTCGCGCACGGTCATCAGGTGGATGTCCGCGGCGCCGAGCGATTGCCCGATGTCCCGCCGGGGCACGTAGTCGTGGTACGAGGCGATCCGACCGAGATCGTGCTCGGCGATGTAGGCCTCGACCTCGGGCCGACGCTTGCCCCCGCCGACGAAGACGAACCGGACACTGATCTTTTTGTCCTTGGCATCCCTCGGCGGGTTCTGCGCAACATCGAGCATCGCATCGCAGATGGTCTGCGCATCGTGGGCGATGCCCCAGTTGCCCGAGTACATGATGCACAGCGATTTCGCGGTGCCGAACTTCTCGCGGTAGGGGTTGTCCGATCGGCGGATGCGCTTGATGCCCCTGGTGTCCGCCCAGACGGGGATCAGTTTCACGCGCTCGGCCGGGACACCCTTGGCCAGCACAAGATCGCGCATGCAGCGGCCGAGCACGACCGTCAGATCGACCCGCCGAAGAATGAATCGGTTGAGCCGATCGAAGAACCGCGTCGCCAGCGAGTTCTCTTTCAGCACGCCCGAGGCGACCGCGACATCGGGGTAGACATCCATCAACCAGCACACGCACTTGGATCGGCGCACGAGCCGGGCCAGCAGCCCGACGCCCGCGATAAAGGGCGGCGTGGTGAAGCAGATCACCACGTCGGGCCGTTTGATCGTGAGCACCTTGAGCATCGCGCGGATGTAGAACAGCCCGAAGTCGGCGGCCCGGGCGAGGATGGACTTCTTGCCGAAGAGGCTCGATCCGACTCGGTGGACCTCGATGCCGTCGATCGTCTCACGCTTGGGCAGCGCGGCGCCGGATCGGCCATAGATCGAGCGCGAGGCGATGACCGAGACGCGGTGGCCCCGTTGGACGAGGTGGTCCGCAAGGTCCTTGGCCATCTGGGC
>DRKT01000107.1 GCA_011053195.1 Phycisphaerales bacterium
CCGGAAAAGAATCGCCGAGAAGTTCGAGAAAATGCGCAGGATGCTTGACCCGCCGAGGCGGTGCGCTACACTCATCCCCTGCCCAGACCGGGCATGTGGATAGATCGGCCTGATGGTCAGTTTGTCCATACCTCTTTGACAAGTTGTGGTCAATGCCCGCGAGAATGTGAGGCTCATGCCATCGCCGAACAGCGAGACCCGGGAGGGTCGGCATGGGCTCAACATTTTTGCACAAGCCACGTTGGTTGTTTCACAGCAGCCGACGTTCCCTGCTGAGTGTTCATCCGGCCCCGTCCGGATCGGCAGGGAGAAGAAATCCTCGGTGGTAGCCACCCCGGGGTGTCAACGAGCGATCGTTGGCAAGTCGACCACCCTCGATAGAGGGTTGTGAGATAGCAGAATCGAATCTTTGAGATTGACCGGGAGATTTTCTTCCGGATGCTTAGGCAATCAATTGAAGAGTTTGATCCTGGCTCAGATTGAACGCTGGCGGCATGGCTAAAGCATGCAAGTCGAACGAGAACCCTCTTCGGAGGGGGACAGTGGCGAAAGGGCGAGTAATGCGATCGAACGTACCCCAAGGTGGAGGATAGTGTCGGGAAACTGGCGGTAATACTCCATGTGCTCTTCGGAGGAAAGCTTTGGCGCCTTGGGAGCGGCGATCGTCCTATCAGGTTGTTGGTGAGGTAAAGGCTCACCAAGCCGAAGACGGGTAGCGGGTGTGAGAGCATGACCCGCCGCATCGGGACTGAGACACTGCCCGGACTCCTACGGGAGGCTGCAGCGACGAATCTTCCGCAATGGGCGCAAGCCTGACGGAGCAATGCCGCGTGTGGGATGAAGCATCTTCGATGTGTAAACCACTGTCAGAATCTAGGAACACTGACCAGATTCAAAGGAAGGGCCGGCTAACCTCGTGCCAGCAGCCGCGGTAAGACGAGGGGCCCGAGCGTTAATCAGAATTACTGGGCTTAAAGCGTGCGCAGGCGGTCCGGCAAGCATCCCGTGAAATCCCCCGGCTCAACCGGGGAACTGCGGGGTGAACTGCCGGACTTGAGGCAGGTAGGGGCTGATGGAACCATGAGTGGAGCGGTGAAATGCGTAGATATTCATGGGAACGCCGATGGGGAAGCCGATCAGCTGGGCCTGTCCTGACGCTCAGGCACGAAAGCGTGGGGAGCAAACAGGATTAGATACCCTGGTAGTCCACGCCGTAAACGATGCACACTAGGTCGTGGCGTCTCTGACGTCGTCGCGGCCGAAGGAAAACTATTAAGTGTGCCGCCTGGGGAGTACGGTCGCAAGGCTAAAACTCAAAGGAATTGACGGGGGCTCACACAAGCGGTGGAGCATGTTGCTTAATTCGAGGCAACGCGAAGAACCTTATCCTAGGCTTGACATGTATGGATTAGCTTTATGAAAGTAGAGTAACGCCCTTTGGGTGGAACATACACAGGTGCTGCATGGCCGTCGTCAGCTCGTGCTGTGAAGTGTCGGGTTAAGTCCCTTAACGAGCGCAACCCCTGTCGTTAGTTGCTAACAAGTCAAGTTGAGTACTCTAGCGAGACTGCCGGTGTCAAACCGGAGGAAGGTGGGGATGACGTCAGGTCCTCATGGCCTTTATGCCTAGGGCTGCAAACGTGCTACAATGGCATGGACAGAGCGATGCGATCCCGTGAGGGGGAGCAAATCGCAAAAACCATGCCTCAGTTCGGATAGCAGGCTGCAATTCGCCTGCTTGAAGTTGGAATCGCTAGTAATCGCGGATCAGCTACGCCGCGGTGAATGTGTTCCTGAGCCTTGTACACACCGCCCGTCAAGTCATGGAAGCCGGGAGTGCCCAAAGTCACGTCGATTCAGGCGTGCCTACGGCAAGTTCGGTGACTGGGACTAAGTCGTAACAAGGTAGCCGTAGGAGAACCTGCGGCTGGATCACCTCCTTTCTAAGGGATGTCCTTAGACTCGCCAGACCAACCCGGAGCCTTCGGGCCTGGTTCAGACACGATTGTCTGATCTGTTCACCGGCCGGTCGTGTGGAGCGATCCACAGCGAGGTTGTCAGCGCATTCTCGTCTGTCGCATCCCGGATCCCCCACCACTCGTGGAAACGCGAGTGCTTGAGAGATCCTGACAGGCAGTCGGCAAGCAATTGCCGACCAACGGGCAACGACCACACTTCTTCAACGCCCATCTCCTCGGAGGTGGGCGTTGTCTTTTTTCAAGACCATTACATTCGACACCAAGATCTTTCGAGATCAAGACCCGGCCTGAGCCAAGGTCCGTCGAATCACGGCCTCTCCGTCAACGGCGGCAGCGGTTTGAAGTCTGTATTCGAAAAACTGAAAACTCCTTTGCCGGGGATCTGAGGATTGGGTATCGGATGAAAGAAGCCGAGGTCGATCGTGCCGTTCCAGATCTCCGTAAAATCAACTGTCTTCCGGGCGGCATCCGGGTCCGGCGTCAACACAACATGGATCGGTTCGTCGGGATCGGGCTCGACATCGTACGGAACACGCCTGCCATCCTTGGTCAACCGAGAACGACTGGTCTTGGTCATTACCTGGGTCTGAGTTGAGGCGTTACGTTTGGCGACCCAGCGTACCAAGCCGAGATCCCATGATCTCTCGCCCTGCACTGCGGTAGCATGCCAGGCAAAGTTGATCGGCAGCGTGAGTTCCTGTTCTTCATCGCTTGTGGCGGGCGGGCCGAAGGTCAGGTACAACTCGATCGCCGGCGGGAAGCCGACAGATCCACCGGTGTTCACAAACAGGGGCAACGACGTGATCCACCCCCGCACCTGCGCCTCGGTGGGAATCCCCGGCGAGCCGGGCTCGATGAGGGTGATGGTATCTTCGCCCTCTGGGACGACCTCGAACGAAGATCGGAGCGTGAGGACTTTATCAACCAAAATCGGGATCGGTTCTCTCGGGGTTTCATTGAAACGGGCCGGCCAAGGACTGGCCATGGCGTTGATGGTATCGTCCGTGATGGCTATTTCGAGATCAGCTTCGACCGTGTGGGAACCGAGGCCGACATCTTCCAGCAACACACTGTGACCGGTTATCGAGGTGCCATAACTGGTCATTTGTCCGGTCAACAACGTGGCTCCGGCCGTGTTGTAAATATCCATTTTATGGATTGTTTCGCCATCAATCCGGGTGCTCACGACGCGGTAATGAATGCCGTACGAGAACGGTGCTCCAATGAGCGCCGTCACCGAGTTGAACCTAATATTCGTGGTGAGCCATCGGACACCCTGCTCAACCCTGGGTCGTGCACTGAATTCTGCGGTGAAGCCATCACTGATGAGCGTGCGAATCTGACTCGGAGTCAGTTCACCGCCGACTCCCCCACCTTGCCACCAGCTGACAAGCAGGGCGGAGGACAACGCATTCGGCACGTATTGGTAGGCATCCAAGCTGACCTTCTGCTGACCATCGGCGATTTGCTCTTGCTTGGTTGCCTCGATGATGGGTTCCATCTCGTCCCATGTGGCGCCGTAGAGCGAAAGAAAACGCGTAACCGTCGGTTGCATGGCGATCCTGTCGGTATCGTTCATGGCCGGCCAGGCGAGCAGTTGGCGGCGGAGGACGGCCCGGGCCCATTGTGGCGGCATTTGGCCTCGAGCACTGAGCGTGTCAAGCATCGAGTAGATCAGGGTGCTCGATGGTGGATCGAGCGCCCGCCGCCAGACGATCTCTCCGATCGCAGCGGCTTCGGATGGGTTCGTTGCGCCCTGGGAAAGCCGGCGGTTGAGCTCTGTGAAGATGCGTTTTTCGCTGGATGGGCCGAGTAGGTTGAGTTCGGCCCTGAGGAGCCAGACTGGTTTACTGCTGTCGGCGCTGAGGGAGATCGCCCCTATGGCGGCGAGCATCACGCCGCCGACAAGGGCGATGAGCATGCCCGAACGGATCAGGCGGGTCCGGCGTCGACCGATGATCGTGGTCTTTTTTCCGAGGAGGGAGATGCCGCACTCCGGGCAGGTCGGAGAAACAAGGCCGGTCAGATCGAAAAGGCAGGACCTGCAATAGGGCCGGCGACCAATCCGAAAGCATCGGCCTGCAACAATCAACACCAACCCCGACGAAATCGCCAGAATGGGACCCCAAATCAAACCCAGCATGCGGACAGGATATCACTTTATCGGCATCTGTTCAAGCACGGGTAAGGATACATCAATCGCCGTTCGAACATCTCGGAAATTCCTCAACAATAATGCTTTACGCAAATTTAAACGTGTCTACTGGGCGAATGGAACCGGATATGAGAATGCGACTGTGGCACGTCGGGTTCTGTAGATAGGCGAATACTATTCTCATTTCTTCTTGCTGTGCCGAACAATCTCGCCGGTGCCGAGGTACACAACATCCTCAGCAATGTTTTTCATGAGATCGCCGACCCGTTCGAGCTCTCGGCTGACTCGGTAGAGCAGCAACCCCGCAGCGACCTCGGCTTCGCTCTTGCCCGCGAGTTGGGCGGCCAACTCGCGGAATGTTTCTTTATCCAATGCGTCGATGAGTTTATCCTCGGCAACGATCTCACGGGCGACTTCGATGTTCTCGTCGAGCACGGCTCGCAGGAGTTTGTGACAGGCAGCCGGAACGCGCAGACCGATCTCACGCAGGCCAGTCGGGAACTTCGGGACGACCGAGAGTTGGTTCAATTTCAGGACAACCTTGGAAATGGAACCGACACGATCGGCGACCCGCTCGATGTCCCGATTGACACGCAGGACAAAGGCGACCATACGAAAGTCGCGGGCAACCGGCTGCTGGAGAGCGAGCACCGAATAGCACTCCTCCTCGATATGGACCTCCTCGGCATCAACGGCGTTGTCCTGTTCGCGGACGTGGTTGGCGTAAAAGCAAGGCGATGTGCTTCTGGTACGACTGGGCCGGTGCATCATCGTGTGGGTCTGGTTGATCTGTCATGATGGTTCTCTATCGGTTGATCGTACCGGCCGGATTCACCGGTCCACGGCCAGGAAGCCGCCCGGGATGGTCCGTGCTGAGCCGGGTTCGGAGCACCGTCACGAGGCTTGCCTGCGCAAGATACGACGCGGGGGGACGCCAATACACCTCATGATATCGGTCGCCGGACTTTGGCGGCAGCGCCCGGACGGTACCCTCGACCCCGCGCAAAGCGCCGACGACCGGTTCAGGGCTTTCGGCCCGGAAGATCAGATCGGGTTCGCGCAGGACGAGGCTCCGAACGCCGAGCTCGGCGCAGGCGACGCGGATCTCGGCCAGTTCAATGAGCCGGGAAACGGACTCGGGCGGTTGGCCATAGGCGGCGGTGAGATCATCGCGGAGTGAGTTGAGGTCTTCACGCGAGCCGGCTGTCGCGATCCGCCGGTAGGCTTCGAGTCGGCGAACATCGGAGGGGATATACGGCTTTGGGATCAGGCCGGCGATCCCGATTTCAAGACTGGCGCGCCCGGCACTGGGCGGCGGGGCCTCGTGGCGCAGCTCGCGAACGGACTGTTCGAGCAATCGACAGTACATCTCGTACCCCACGGTGGCGATATGGCCCGATTGTTCAGATCCGAGGATATTTCCAGCGCCGCGGATTTCGAGATCGCGCATCGAGATCTTGAAGCCGGCGCCGAGCATGGTGAACTGTTCGAGCGCTTTGAGCCTTTTTTGGGCGACCGGTGTGACCTTCCGCGACTCGGGCAGGAGCATGTAGCAGTAGGCGCGGTGTTTGGATCGACCGACACGACCTCGAAGCTGATGGAGTTCGGAAAGGCCGAACCGATCGGCGTCCTCGATGACCATGGTGTTGGCGTTGGGGATGTCGATGCCGGACTCGATGATGGTGGTCGAGACGAGGATGTCGGCCTGGTGGTGGATGAACTTGAGCATGACCTGTTCGAGCTCGGCCGGGTTCATCTGGCCGTGGCCATAGATCACACGGGCACCGGGCGCGAGTTTACGGACTTCATCGGCTGCGGAAACGATGTCGTGGACACGGTTGTGCACCCAGAATACCTGCCCCTGCCGGGAGAGTTCGCGAGCAAGGGCCTGCTTGATGCGTGCGCGGTTGAATGGAATAACCTCGGTGACGATGCTCTGGCGGTCCGCCGGCGGAGTGGCGAGCGACGAGATGTCGCGCAGGCCGAGCATGGACATGTGCAGCGTGCGCGGGATGGGCGTGGCGCTGAGGGTCAGAACATCGGCGCACAGACGCAGGCGCAGCAGCCGTTCTTTGTGTTCGACACCGAATCGCTGTTCTTCATCGACAATCACGAGCCCGAGGTCGGCGAAACGGACATCCTTGGAGAGGATGCGATGCGTCCCGATGACGACATCGACGTGCCCCTTGCGCAGATCGGCGAGCAAGCGGTTGGCATCCCGTGTTGACTTGAGTCGGCTGAGTGATTCGATCCGGAACGGGTAGCCGGCGAAGCGTTCGCGGAAGGTTCGTTCGTGCTGCTCGGCGAGGACGGTGGTCGGAACAAGCACGGCAACCTGCTTGCCGGCTTCACAGACCTTGAACGCGGCCCGGATGGCCAGCTCGGTCTTGCCGAAGCCGACGTCCCCGCAGAGCAGGCGGTCCATCGGCTGGTCGGATTGCAGGTCTTTCTTGATCGAAGCCAACGCGGTAAGCTGATCGTCGGTCTCCTGGAACGGGAACTCGGCCTCGAATTCTCGCTGCCAGTTGGTATCGCCCGGATAGCGCACTCCGGGCAGGCTCTCGCGGGCGGCGCGGACGCGGAGCAGTTCCGATGCCAGATCCCGGACCGACTCCGAGACCCGTTCCTTCTGTTTCTTCCAGCGTTGACCGCCGAGCTTCGAGAGCGGTGGCTTGCCCTTGAAGCCACCGATGTATTTTTGAACAAGATCGATTTTCAGTGCTGGAACGTGGAGCTGTGAGCCGTTGGCAAAGGCAAGCGTGAGGAATTCCTGAAGCTCGGCCTCGTCCTTGCTTTGCTTCTTTTTCCCCGGCATCTGTGGGCCTTTGGCGCGCCCAAGCCGGTCTGGGTTCATGAGGGTCAGGCCCTCGAACTTGGCGATGCCGTGCTCGGTGTGGACGACGTAATCGCCGGGTTCGATCTCGAGGAAGGTGTCCATGGCCCGGCCGGCGCGGAGCTTTCGATTGCCTCGGCGTGTGTGGTATCGGTGGACAAGCTCGTGGTAGGGCGCGATGGCCAGGCCCGGTGTGCTCTCATCCCCGATGATGAATCCACGGTGGACGTAGCCGGTGATAGCGTGGAGCCTTGAGGCCAGATCAGGCACATGGTCGGCGACGAGTTCGCCGAACCGTTGCCGCTCCGCGTTGGTCTCGCATGGAACCAGAACGGTTCGGCCCTGGACCGCGGTCAGTGTCGAAAGCTCACCGATGGCCTCGGAGATGTCCTGTGAAAAGGCGGGCAAGGATTCGACGGTCCATTCGATTCGTCGATCATTGGCAGCACCGGCGATGGAAAATTGATTCACTTCGACAAAGGCGTGGAATCTTTCCTGGAGATGTTTCAGCACCGCGGGCGGGCCGAAGACGCCTCGGGAATCGGTGAGCCGCTCGTAGTAGCCCCGCGCCTGCTCGGTGACTTCAATGGTCTCGGCGAGCAGCACGACGGCCCGGTCGGGAACGGTATCCAGAAAGCTGATGCCTTCGTCGGCAAGGTTCGGATCAAGCTGGGCGGCGATAAGTTCGACGACATCAACTTTTCGATCCGAGCCCATCGAGTCGAGATCGATCTCGGTGATGCGGTCGATCTCGTCACCGAAAAAATCAAGCCGAACCGGGATGGTGCTTGTGCCACCGGCGGGAAAGATGTCAACGATTCCGCCACGGACGGCGAACTCTCCGGGTTCTTCGATGGACTCGCGACGTTCGTAGCCGGCGTCGGCCATCCACTGAATGATGGATTCCGGTCGGCGCGACTCGCCCGCAGCGAGGGAGAGGCTAAGCTGCTCGATCTGGCTGAGCCTCGGGACGGATTGCATGAGCGCGTGAACGGGTGCGACGATGACCGGCGACTCGTCGGCTGCGATGCCCACCGCCCGGCGAACGGCGGCGATCCGCTCGGCAAGCAGATCGGCAGCAGCGGTGCTCTCGCCGGGGAGCACCTCCAGAGCGGGAAGCCGAAACGCGGGCGTGTCCAGAAAGGCCAATTCGTCAATCGCGGACTCGGCCTCGTCGAGGTGCGCCATCACGAGCACGACGGGACGGGCGGTCAGTCTGGCGACCGCAGCGGCAAGGAACACCGTCGATGAACCGACCGAACCCTCAACCACGCACCGCAGACCATCATTCAGATGGATCGAAAGCGAACGCACGGGCGCCATGGCTGTGAGCACATTCAGCGGGGATGGTTGATCCACAGCACCTCCGAGACGCCGCCGATTCCGCGGGCGCACGCACGAGCCGGGGCCGACCCGGATCTCGGATCGGCCCTGCTCCGCGGTGAGTGTATGGGCTCAATCGAAACTGATCAGGTCTTTGAGTTTGTCGGCGGTGCGCGGCCCGATGCCTCGGACACGCTGGATGTCGGCAATGGAGCGGAAAGGACCGTTGGTCCGGCGGTCCTGGATGATCCGCTCGGCGAGAACGGGGCCGATGCGAGGCAGCAGGTCGAGCTGGGCAGCGGTGGCGGCGTTGATGTTGATGCGTGTGCCGATGTCCGGAGTCGATGGAGCCGGGGCGCTGGGCTTTGAAGGGGCCGGCTGGATTTGGGAGAGGGTGTCCGGGTGTTCGGATGCGGGCTGTGCGATGGAGACCAACGTCGGCTGGGGATCGGCCGGGGCTGTGGGTGATGGCGTGAGCAGGTTCTTGCCGACGCCGACGATCCCGACCGAGCCGAGAACGGCGACCGCAGCCCATTTCGCGGGTCCGTCGATGCCTCGCCTGCTGGATGGCTGAACTTGGGTCGTGGGCGGGTTCATACCTTCGATTCGTGAGCGGGTTGGGGTAAACCACCGGCGATGATGGATTGCCGAAGTTCGGTGGCGATTCTGACGGCGGGTTTGGGCTGGCCCGTGGCATCAATCATGCTGCCGGGCATTGGGGCCTTGGCGCCGGGCGGAAGTTCCCGTTGTTGCCACACAAAGCTGACGACACTCGGCTTGCTGACGATGAGCTGCATGGCCTCCTTGAGCCAGAGGATGTCCTCCTCGGTCGGGGGCTCGGCTCCCGGCTCGGAGGCCTTGGAGAGCGCGGTGACGGCAAGCGGCCTGTCGAGCAGGGCATAGCGGTCGAGGGCGGCCGAGAGCGCCATGAGGTCTCGGCCGACTTCGCCCGGCTTGGGTCGGTCGAGCTCGAACCTGATGCCCCAAGCGTCCACACCGATGCCGGCTTGCTGGACCATCTCGGCGTAGAGGGCGCCCGGAAGCGAGCGTGGTCGATGCCCGGGCTCTGAGCCGAAGGGATGGCGGACCTCGATCTGCATCTTGCCATGCGGATGGAGTTTGCGCGCCAAGAGCATGGTCATGCGCGTCAGGTCCATCATCTGCTCGAAACTGAGCTGGAAGTTGTCGTTGCGGTTCAGCCCCGAGAGCACCGTCCACCTCGGCACGGTCCGGCGGTAGCGGGTCATGATGTTCTTGACATGCTCGTACACCACCTCGCGCAGCGTCTCGTAGTCGTGCTCCCAAATATAAAGCCAATCGGGAACATTGGATCGGCTCAGGTCAACCACGGGCCCGGCGGTGATCGGGAGTTTGGCCTGCCGAACGGCCCACTCGATCCAGCGATCCGTCGCGGCAAAGGCGTACTTGCCCTCGTCCGGCTCCATGTCGCGCCAGCGTGTCGGGAGCGAGACAAAATCACACCCTGTCGAAACCAGACGCTGAAGCATCTCCGAAAACTGCACGGGGTTGAGCCCGACCGAGACGACCGGCTTGGTCGGCAGCACGAGACCCGTGTCGTTCGGACTCTTGACCGCGTGGCTCTGGGGCGGGATCTGGCCCGGTTCCTTCCCGATGGCGTTGGCATACGCCCGGCCCGAGATTCGATCGGGCAGGGCCCGGGCGATGTGCGCTGAAACAAGAGCATCGGATGCGCTCAGGGCCAGTTCGAGCGCTTCGCGGGCGAGACGGTCCGCCTCGTGCGAATACGCGCCGTGCTCGCCCCGGTTGAGCTTGTGGCTGACGAGGGCGCGCGTGAATGCGAGCCGGGCACGTTCAAGCGCCCGGATCGCCTCGTGCTCGGCCGGCAGATCAAAGAGCGACCAGTCCTCGAGCTTGTTGAACAGCATCATGATCCGCTGGCGCGCCAGCTCCAGGCTGAGCAGGTAGGGCTCATCCCGCTCGGGGAGCAGGCAGGTCTGGAGCATGAGCGACCGGTCGGATGCCTCCTCGGTGGGCGGGAACGCAATGGCCAGACCCGCGGCCTCGGCGGAGTGCTTCTCGCACACCAGCCGACCCGGCTCGGCGCGCACCTCGGCCGGGACGGGGATCTCATCCTGACCGAACACAAACGCTTCGGAGACCGACCACTGCTCGGCCGGGCCTGAATTGTCGAAGATGGCGAAACTCAGCATCGCTCTTGGTACCCTTTGCGGGAGAATAGCCGCTCGGCCCGGCGCCGAGCCCTGTCGCCGGCCCAGACCGGCATTGAGTGTAGGATATCTGCCTGAAGCGCCCGGCATGCAACCACTGGATGGGAATCATGGAAACACTCTTTCAGACCGACCTGTCGCTCCCGAAAAGACAGGGCAAAGTCCGTGATATCTACGAGCTCGACGACGGCCGACTTGTGATTGTCGCCTCGGATCGGCTCTCGGCGTACGACGTCGTCCTGCCGACGACCATCCCCGGCAAGGGCCGGCTTCTGACCCGGTTGGCCGAGTTTTGGCTCCGCTGGATCGAATCCGAGGGTATCTGCCGAACGCACCTGCTCTCGACCGACGTGGCCGACATCCCGCAGAGCGCTTGGACCGAGGCCTCGGTGACCCCCGAACAACTCGCCGGGCGGGTCACCATCGGCCGGCGGTGCGAGGTGCTCCCGATCGAGTGCGTGGTTCGGGGCTACCTCGAAGGCTCGGGCTGGCGGGAGTATGTCCAGACGGGCGAGGTCTGCGGCGTGCCACTGCCCAAAGGACTCGAACGCTGCAGCAAGCTTGATGAACCGATCTTCACTCCCGCGACCAAAGCCGAGCAGGGCGAACACGATGAGAACATCTCGGCCGAGCGGGCCGCCGAGATCATCGGATCGGATCGGCTTGCAAAGATTCGGGACTTCTCCATGGAGATCTACGCCCGGGCATCGGCTCATGCGCGCGAGCGGGGCATCATCATCGCCGACACGAAATTCGAGTTCGGCGTCGATCCGAACGATCCCAAGGCCGACCCCATCCTCATCGACGAGGCGTTGACACCCGACAGTTCACGGTTCTGGCCTGTGTCCAGCTACAAACCCGGTCAATCGCAGCCGAGTTTCGACAAGCAGTACGTGCGCGAATACCTCGAAACACTCGTAGCCAGAGGCGAATGGGACAAATCGGAGCCCGGCCCCGAACTGCCGGAGGATGTGGTCCGGGGCACACAGGAACGCTACACCGAGGCGCTCAGGCTGCTGACGAGTTGAGCCGATCGCTCACTTGACATCGACCTTGAAATCCTGCTGCTTGGCTTCTCGCTGACGCTGCATGTCGGCGATGAACTCGTCCAACCCGATCGGACGCGGGAAGACCTCGTCGAATGGTCGGCCCTTGCCCTCGGCAGCGTCCCTGTTCATTCTTTCGCTGATTTCTCGCTTGAGAATGAGATAGGCATACAGCCGAAGCTCGTTGGGCGCTTCAAGATAGAGCGTCTCGCGTTCCTCCATGCTCATCGACGAGAGCAGATTGGCAAAGACCTGACCCGCCAGCACGCGGAAGTCGCTGGGCATGACCTCCATCCGCCCGATGCCCGGGTTGGCCAACAGGTTCCTGTTCTGCTCTTTCATGAAATACGCGTGGAACTTGCGGGCCCATTCGAACTGTTCACGGAAGAGGTCCTGGTCGCCCGCGAGCAGGCCGCTGACGAAAGCGCCCTGCAAGGCAGCGGTGACCTGGTTGACATACAGCGTGGGCGAGGTGTACCGGCCCTTCATTTCGAGGGTGACGTACTC
The DNA here is from genome assembly GCA_011053195.1 of Phycisphaerales bacterium. Lineage (GTDB taxonomy): Bacteria > Planctomycetota > Phycisphaerae > Phycisphaerales > UBA1924. The sequence goes on from DRKT01000107.1 coordinate 12,054, forward strand.
GTCGAGCGGCCGGGAAAGCTTTTCTGTGGCTTCCCAGTCGTTGGTGTTTCGGCCGGGCCAGCTCTGCAGTCGCTTGCGGTATTCCTCGGCCTTGTCGAGCTGACCGCGCCGATAGAAATGAATGATCGCGTCGGCCATGAAGTTCTCGAAACCCGCAGCGAAGTTGGTGTACGTCCGCTTCATGGTCGTGTTGATCCC
>DRKT01000108.1 GCA_011053195.1 Phycisphaerales bacterium
CACGGCCGTGGCCGAGGATGTGATCATGGGCACCGCCACGATCGACAGCTACACGCCGGGTGAGAACGAGAAGGGCGCAATCATCGTCTCGAATATCCACCTTGATCCCGACCGTTCGATGGTGGAGGTCCGTCGGGTGGAGTATCCGGACATGATCGGCGGCGGGCAGTCGTTCGGTGCGGAGGTCCAGCACAATGGCGCGTTCGGGATACCGGCATTCGATGTGATCTACCTTCAGGCCGCGGTCGCGGGCACGATCCTGCTTCTGGGTTCGATCGGGACGTACCTGTTTGTCGGTTCGATTCCCAAATCGGTTGATTTCCTGATCGCCACCGATGGCGAGATGAAGAAGGTCAACTGGTCGACCCGCAAGGAGATCCAGGGTTCGACCGCGGTCGTGGTGATCGCCTCGTTCCTGCTGGCGATCATGATTTTCTTTGTTGATCTCGGGTTTCAGCAGATCTTCCGAGCGGTCGGGGTGCTGCAATGACACTTGACGAACACAGCGTGGACGAGGGATCGAGCCCAGAAAGCACAGATCGGCATGCCGAGAATGGGAACCAAGCGATGAATGAGACCACGGGCGAGCCGACCGAAGGCGTCACCGAAGTTCAGGCCGATCCGGCCCCGACCGAAGCCGCGACCGAGGCCCCGCTCGACGGGACGCCCAATCAGGTCGAGGATCTGATCTCGGAGGATGAGCCGGTTCGTCAGACGGGGATGGACTGGTTCGTGCTTCGGGTCGCATCGAACAAGGAAAGTTCGGTCCGCGAGACGCTTTTGCGCAAGGTCCAGATCGAGGGGATGACGCATCTCGTCGGTCGGATTCTGGTCCCGATGGAGAAGACCAAGACGATCAAGGGCGGCAAGCAGCGCATCACGCAGACCAAGCTCTATCCGGGCTATGTCTTCGTCGAGATGCAGCTCGAGGAGGATGGGCGCATCCCGCAGGACGTGTTCTTCCTGATTAAGGAAACAACGGGTGTCGGCGATTTCGTGGGCACGGCGGGTCGGCCGACGCCGTTGCAGCAGCACGAGATCGAGAAGATGCTGCAGGACAGCCGCAAGCCCGAAGACGAGCCGACGATCAAGCTGTCGTTCGAGAAGGGCCAGTCCGTCACGATCAAGGAGGGCCCGTTCGAGGGCTACGAGGGGACCGTGGACGAGCTTGTGCCCGAGAAGGGGCTTGTTCGCGTGCTGGTGACGATCTTTGGTCGTCAGGCCCCGGTCGAGCTGGAGGAGTGGCAAATCGTCAAGGCCGAGGACGCCTGATCGGGATGGTGTGAGCGATGGTTTGCCGCAACCGGTCCGGTGTGTTCGCGTAAGCGGGGCTTGGACGCAGGCCCACCCGGGAGCGAGGATGTGGACGACCCAAGCCGCCCAAGCCGCCCAAGCCGACGGAGCTCGACCCCTGCCTCATCCGACGTCGACCAGCAGCACGAGCAGGCGGAGAGGCTGGCGCTGATCGGTTCTGAAGATCGGCCGAGGCGCCGGCGCAAGCGCAAAATCGCGGTGGGCGTGGTGCTGGTTGGCTTTGTGCTGTTGGCCATGGCGCCGACCATCGGAGGTCGGGTCGGCAAGGGCTGGGTCGAACGCTCGGCATCGCAAGCGCTCGGTGCTGGTGTCCGGGTGGAGAGGCTCGGGCTCTCCTGGTTCGGGCCCCAACGGCTCGAAGGCGTGCAGATCGTCGATGAGGCGCTGCGTCAGGTCGCCGACGTGGACGTGTCGATGGATCGTTCGCTGCTGGCGCTTGCCCGCAACCGGATGGATCTGGGGACGATCCGCCTCTCGGGTGAGTTGTCCATCGACCAGCGCGCGAGCCGGACCGAGCTTCAGCGCGATGGTGCGATCGAGTCCGGGTCGCCGACCGATGTGGATCGATCGGTGGTCTTCCCGCGGGGTCTCTCGGCGAGGCTTGAGCTGGACGGGCTCGATATTGTCTACCGATATCGCAATCAATCAGAATATTCAATCTCGGATCTGACCGGTTCGGTGTCGTTCGGCGTGGGTCGAACGTGTGAGGCCGATCTCTCGGCCGTGATTTCCAGCGACGAATCCAGGGCCTCGGCCACGATCGCAGCCTCGGTCGCTGGGCTGACCAGTTCAGCCGGAGCATTCACGCCCGATCGGGCGATGCTGACGGGTTCGATTACTGTCGAGGGCTCGGGCATTCCGATCTCGGGTTCGCTCGGCCGGGCGCTTCGGGCCGGGGGGGACGAGGATGGCGCATTTTCCGCGGCGCTCGAGCTGTCCGGGACCCTGTCGCACGGCTCGGTCGGGCTTGATCTTTCGGCAGCCGGGGGCCGGGCGAGCCTGCCGATGGTCTACGACCGGGGACCGGATGCGTATGTGCTCTCGCCGGAGCAGGACTGCACCGCAACGCTGACCGCGTCGGCGGTCGCGGAGCTTTGGCCTCGACTGCGCCGTCTTGCGGGCGCTTCGATCGAGATCGGCCCGGATCGGTTGTTTTCGTTCGATACGGTCCCGGCGTGTTCGGTCGCGATCGATTCGGCGCACATCGAGGTGCCGATGTCCGGCGGGCCTTTGGACTTGGGACAATGGATTCTGGTCGCCACCGCAGAGCTTGACGCCATGTCGGGCCGACTCGATGCCGAGCCCTGGGCGGTCGAGCCGACGACGCTCACGGTTTCGGCATTCGGTTCCGAGAATGCGGTTCGCGTGCAGGGTGTGACGACGGCTCAGCTCGGCTCCCAGCCTGCGGGTGAGTTCGTACTCAATGTTTCCGCCGAGGATCTGCTCGACGACCGGGGTTCGCTGAGGACAACGGGTGAAGCCGGCGACTGGTCCGCGCTGCTCGGCACACTCACCGGCGGCTTCGAGTGCAACGATGTTCAATCGTCACTTCTCGATCCGTTTCTTCGACCATATCTTGATCGTGCCGGTGTCTCGCTTCCGGACGATGTCGGCGAGCGGTTTGATATCGAGCTGGCGTTTGAAGATGTCCAGAAACGGACCGCCTATCTGTGGCTGACCTCGGACAACCTCTCGGCCCGGGCCGGGGTCCTGCTCGAGGATGGCACACTTCGGACCGATTCCGCGGGGGTCCGTGTGTCGATGGATTCAACTTCGGGAATCCTGTCCCGGCTGCTTGGACCGGAGGGGATCACGGTCGGCTCCGGCGGTGCTGTGGATCTGAACATCAGGCAGGGCTCGGTCGATCTGGACAAGATTGCAGCGGGCCGGCCCGGGTCCGATCTGACGGCATACTCCGGCCTGATCGACCTGGATATCTCGCCCATGTCCGGTGAGGTCGTTCTTGATGGAGTTGAGCATACATTTGAGACCTCGCCGGCCTCGTTGACGCTCGACGCGAGGGATCTTGTCCAAGGCGCCGGTGTCGCGGCTTCGGCGAGTCTTCTGGTCGATGGTGTCGATGCGGGCACGCTCTCGATCTCGATCGATGCCGAGGAGATCATCGACGAGCGCGGGGCGCGGCGGCAGGGGTGGCCTCGGATCGAGGGCGAACTCTCGCTGCACGATGCGATGGTCGAGCTCGCCCAGCCTTTGGCCGATCACACGGGCCTGATCCTGAAGCAGGATGTCGGCGAGCATCTGACCGCGATCATCCAGGCCACGGCAGATCCCGACCAACACATACAAATTACAGGAACACTCAATTCAGAACATATAGATGCCGACGCCAAGCTTGCCATCAGGGATCGTGTGCTGTACACATCAGGTTCCGGCGTGAGTGTCGGCATCGATCGGATTGGTGGTTGGTTGAACAGGGTGATGCCTGAGGGCTTCGGCGTTGAACCGGCGGGGAAGGTTGTTGTGTCCATTCCCGATGCTGTGGTTGCGATCAGGGATGGCCGGGTCGATCTCTCGCGTTCATCCCTGCGTGCTGCGACAGAGATTTCTGGGCTGGAGCTGTTTGCCGATTCCGATGAGCGGTTGACGATCGAGCGGCTCGGAGCCGACCTGAATATACCGGGTATTGGTGAACCCGAGATCGGGTTCACGGGCACGCTCACGAGCAAGGGCGAGCCCGTGCTGCTCGCCGGCCGGTTCTCTGCTGATTCGCTCATCAGGGATGGCCGATTGACGCCGGGCTCGATGGTGCTTGACGGGCAGATGGATCTCACGGGGTGGCCCGTTGCCGGGGAGGAATCTCCGGTCGAGCTGGTTGCCGAGGCCGATGCGGGCGACCTCAGGGCACTGGCGGCCCAGTTGTTCGGGCACGTGCTGGATCTCTCGATCCGGGCCGACGGAGACACCGGCGAGATTGTCGCGGGTGTTCGGGGCCAGAGACTGATCGGAAGCAGCCGGTTCCGCCTGTGGGATGGTTCGCTCGAGCACATCGGCGGGAAATACAGCGCCAGGATCGATCCCGATGTCATCGAGCAGATCCGTCTCCAGCGAGGGCAGCGCGCGGGCGTCGCCGGGCCGATCGGTCCGCGGTTCGCGTCCCCGGCGGAGATGGAAGTTGCGCTCGGCGCATGCGAGATCATGCAAGGATGGAAGCCGAGGCTCTCGGGCGAGCCGAATGTCAGGGTGTCGCTCACCGGCTCGGTGACGGAGATCGCCCTCATGCGTTCCG
>DRKT01000109.1 GCA_011053195.1 Phycisphaerales bacterium
CCCGTCGCGGTCTGTTCGACAATCCGCCGCTTGACCGCATCCTTGCCCTCGCCCTCGGTCTCGGTCCGGACAAACTCGGGGATGACCACCTTGCCAAACGGCCACGGCGGCTTGACATGCAAACCCGGGCCAAGCTCCTCGCCCCGAGGCGAACCATTGACCAGCAGCAGCCCACGCTGGTGCGGCTCGATCACCGCGAACGACGTCAGCAGCCACATCGACACGCCGCCGAAGAGCACAAGCCAGAGAAACGATCGGCTGAGCAGCTTGTAGAACCAACTCCCGGTGACCTCGTAGCCGAACTGGTAGTTGATTGCATCGTTGATCGACTCGGCGATTCTGTCCGGGGCCGCGACGAAGCCGAGCAGGCGTGAATCGAAGGCGGGCCTCGGGTATTCACCGGCCGGCCTCGGGCGATAGATATCCAGCGCAAAGTTCAGGAAAATCTCGGCGCCAAGCACGATCATCACCACCGAGAGCGTCGGATTCAGCCAACGCAGCGGCGCATCGAAGCCCGCAAGATCCGCGAACTGGGCGACCGCGATCGCAAGCCCGAACAGCGCCGACCCAACCGAGAAAACCGCACCGCCCCGGAGATTCTCCCAGACCTTGGCCCGGGCCATGCCCGAGGTAAACCTTGCAAAGACGAACCCGATGACCGCAACGCCGATGCCGATCGCAATGGCCCACCCGTGCGAGCCCGTGCCGACGTCGGCACCTGAAACACCCCGGTTCATGCCCTCGATGACGGTTTCATCGCCGCCACCGAAGCGGAGCAGCCCAGCACCGATGAGCGCCGCCCCCATCGCCAGGCTCACCGCGGGGAGCATGTACTTGTAGAGCGAATCGAGCCTTCGGGCGGCCACAAGCAGGTCCGCACCGGCATCCTCGAAAACGTTGGACCCGACCAGATCCTGCTCGGCGAAATTCTCCTGCTCGATCGCCTCGATCCGCTCGCGGCGATGCTGGTCAAAGATGATCGCCAGCGTGAGCCAGACCCCCGACCCGAGCAGGACGAATATCGAGGCCGTCACAGCCGCCGTGTCGCCCTTGAGCAATCCATACAGCAGCAGTGCCAGCCCGAGGACAAGCTGAATGGCGACGCCGAGCCAGGCAACGTTGGTGGCCCGTTTGTACGAGAGGTGATCCGCGCGCATGCATCGATCCCTACGAAAGAAGAACCCCGTCCGGCCCATATTCGAACCGATCACCCGACAACCGACCGATCGGCGGGAGGGCATTGTCAGCACCGGCTTCCCGACTGTCCACCGTGGGCCTCCCACCAGTGTCTCGCCGGTCCGGATGCCGTTGAACTACGATGTCCCCAGTTCTATGTTCACCGGCCCCCGAACTTTCGAGATCCGGGCCCGTACGCCTCTCGACCGAATGACCGACCGCGGAGTCGATTTCCGCCGTCCGCACCGCCAGGCGACCGCATGATCGTTCAAACCCTGACCATCGCCAGAAACACACTCATCGAGAGCCTCAGGCAGCCGATCTTCTTTGTGCTGATCGTCCTGTCCGGACTCTTTCAGGCGCTCAACACGGCCGCCTCAGGCTTTTCAATGGGATACACCACCACCGCCGAGGTTTCGGGCGACAACAAAATGCTCCTCGATGTCGGTCTGGCCACCATCTTCGTCACCGGGATGCTGCTGGCCGCCTTTCAGGCAACCGCGGTCGTCAGCGAGGAGATCGAGAACAAAACCATCCTCACCGTCGTCTCGAAACCCATCTCCAGAGTGACCGTCATACTCGGAAAATATTTGGGTGTCTCGGGCGCCATCCTCCTGGCGCTGATCATCATGACCACCTTCCTGATGTTCGGCATCCGGCACGAAGTCATGACCAAGGCCTCGGACACCATCGACATGCCCGTGGTCGTGTTCAGCCTCTCGACGACGCTGCTGGCGATCCTGATCGCCGGCTGGACCAACTTCTTCTACGGCTGGTCGTTCACCCAGGTGTCCGTGATCCTCATGGGCCTGTTCGTCCCGATCGGGTACATCATCACGCTGATGATCAGCCCGGATTGGGAGTGGCAGCCCATCTCGACCGATCTCAAGCCACAGATCCTGCTCGCCTGCTCGGCCCTGGTGATGGCGGTGCTCGTGATGAGCGCGGTCGCGGTGGCCGCTTCGACTCGGCTGAGTCAGGTCATGACGATCGTGGTCTGTGTCGGCGTTTTCCTGTTCGGGCTGCTGTCAAACTACATGCTCGGTCGGCGAGCCTTCGTCAATCATTTCGTCGCCATCGTCGACACCGCCACGCCCGAACGCTCCGAGTTCGAATCCTTCGCGGTCCGCGGAGCCAGATACGAGCTCACATTCGAGAACTTCCCGAGCGAAACACTCTCACCCGGGATGCCGATCTACTACGGCCCGAGCCCGCAGGGCCTCGGCATGCCTGTCCCCGCATACACCCCGTTCGAGGGTGACCCCTCGGACCAGTCGAGCCTGCTTGCCGATGACACTCCGCCCGCGCTGATGGTGAAGGAGTCCGGCAGCAAGTCGGTGGTGATCCAGAACATCGGAGGTCGGCCGGTTCGCGTGAAAAGACCCCCCCAGTCGGGCGATTACCTCTTTACACGTCGGACCGAGATCCATCCGCTGGCGGTGTCGGCGTGGGCGGTGGTGCCGAACATGCAGTATTTCTGGCTTCTCGACGCGGTGACGCAGAACCGGACCATCCCGCCGAAACACATCGGTCTTCTAGCGGGATACAGCGTGTTTCAGATCGGAGCGATTCTCTCGATCGCCGTGATTCTGTTTCAACGCCGGGACGTCGGGTAGCGGCCAAGAGCTCCTCTGTATATCCTTCCGGCACATCAACTGCGACAGCCCGGATCTTGGGGGGTCTCTCCTGACGGGCTGACCAGAGCGCAGGCGGAATATCACACAGGGAGTCTGCCATGTCTGACGGAGAAAAATCATCCAACGCCGGTCTCAAGATTGCGATCGCGGTCGTGCTTCTTGCTGCTGCGGGATACTTCACGTATGCCAACTTCTTTGCGGGCAAGAACAGCCAGCCGAAGACCGCCGCGGAAAATCTGCCGCAGGACGTCATCGACCAGAACAAACAGATCGAGAAAGAAATTGAGGAGTTGCCGCCGGAAGAGATCGGCGGGGCCTGATTCCGATCCTCTGATCAGCGAACAAGCGTGCTGCTGCGGACGGCTTCGTACACCGAGGCCGTCCGCCGGGCGGCGTCCTCCCAGGTCAGCCGACGCAGCTCCATCGGGCCGTGCTGGCGCAGGGTCTGACTCAGCGGCGGGTGGCGCAGCACCGCAATAATCTTGTTCGCCATCTCGTCGATGTCCCAGAAGTCCACCTTGAGCGCATGGGTAAGCACCTCGCTGACGCCGGACTGCTTGCTGATGATGACCGGGACATCGTTCTTCATGGCTTCAAGCGGCGCGATTCCGAAGGGCTCGGACACGCTGGGCATGACGTAGCAGTCCGCCATCTGGAAAACACGATCGACATCTCGGCCGCGAAGAAAGCCGGTAAAGAGCACCTTGTGCCCGATGCCGAGTGTCGCGGCCTCCTCGATCATGCCCACCGCCATGTCGCCCGAACCCGCGACCACAAACTTCACATCGTCGTACTTGTCGAGCACCCGCCGGGCGGCACGAACAAAGTACTCCGGCCCCTTCTGCATCGTGATCCGCCCGAGAAACAGAACGATTTTGTCGGTGCTGGCGATCATCCCGCCCGCTTCGGGCTGAATGCGGTCATCGTCGATCCCGTTGTAGACCACCTGAATCTTGCGCCCATCGACGCCATACCGCTGCTCACAAATTGATTTGGTCAGTCGGCTGACGGCGATGATCCGGTCCGCCGCGTGCATGCCCAGCCTTTCAAGATCGTAAATCGTCTGATTGACCGATTCACCGGATCGGTCGAACTCGGTCGAGTGAACGTGCGCGACCAGCGGTTTGCCGCTGAGCCGGGCCGCGACGGCACCGGCTGCGTATGTCATCCAGTCGTGCGCATGAATGACGTCAAAGTCCTCCGTCTCGGCGAGTGAGGCGATGAGCCGGGCGTAGCGTTTGGCGTCACCAATCATGTCGTGGCCGTAGTGCTCGGGCGAGCTGCCCTCGAAATCACCGGCCGCCGGCGCTTCGATCCCAACTTCAGCCAGCGCCAGTCGTTGCTTGGTGGTGACGGAAGCCGCGCCGACCGATGCTGCACCGCTCCGGCCGGCTTGCATGATCTGCTCCACCGAGCCTGCCTCTTCGGATGCGAACGCGGGGTATGGGCTTCGCCGACCCGAGGGCACTGACACAAACCGTGTGCGCACGAAGTCCTCGGCCTCATCAACGCAGCTTCCAGACGAGTCCTCCATTTCAGGGCAAGCCTGCATCTCCTCAGGTTCGGTAGAAGCCGATTGACCCGTGACAGCCGGCCCGATGGCGTTGGGCCCGACGACGCGCACACGATCGCCGGTGATGCCGTCGGCCTCGCGCGGCAGGACAAAGAGCACATCATGCCCGAGGCGATCGAGCGCCCGGGTCAGACCGAAACAGGCCGTGCCCAAGCCGCCGGCGATGTATGGCGGGAACTCCCACCCGAGCATCAGAATCCGCATCACCCACCACTCCGCTTGATTGATTGTCTAGTCGTCGCTTTGATTCATATCCCCGAGTTGCCGGAAGCACGCCTCGTAGCCGAGCAAAAACTGGGCAGCCCTCTCAGCGACAGCCTCGCCCTCCAGACCCTCGACCGGGATTGGAGATTCGAACGTGAACCGCATGGCCTCGGATCGGAAATGGCGATAGGTCGGCTCGGCGCCCTCGTAGCCCAACTCGGCGAGTTCATCATCGAGCAGTTCTTCCAGGGCATCGCCCGAGTTCATCAGGGCCGCCTCGATGGATTCACTCAGCCAGCGGTCCTCCATCTCGAGCGAAACATGCAGGCTGTCGTCCCGCATGGACAGGCGATAGATCGCCGGCTCGGCCGATCCCTTGGCCTGACAGATCAGCGAATCGCCCTCGCGAGTCACGGAATCAAACACCCCGGCCTGCTCGGCGCGAGCCCGCACCTGATCCAGAACTGATCGAAAATCGACCCCTGTGCTGCCCATGACACCCTCCATCGGCCCGGATGAACGCTGCGAACGCGGGCCCTCGGGCAACACTA
>DRKT01000110.1 GCA_011053195.1 Phycisphaerales bacterium
ACACCGACGGCGCCGGTGTCGGAGGCTCTCGTTCTGAGGGCGTCCCCAACAGTCGAACTCCATCTCTTTCCAGAGAAGGGACTTACGTCAGGACGATGACAGCGAAACGCACCTCCCGGCCGCGGCCTGCCTGGGGTCATCTGCGATTTCGCCCGCCGAATGAGAGCCTCTGTCTCACGTGCCCGGGTCCATCCGTTGGTGCAATGCTCCGCCGGCTGTGTGCTGGGCAAGACTCGGAGACGCGGACACTGTACATGATGCCGATCCGGCTGTCAAGGGCCGGTCAGGGGGCCGGGTCGGGCAGGGTGATCTCGCCCCAGAACACCCGGCCGAGCACACGGGCCGCGTTGGCATCACTGTCGATGGGCTTGTCGTACGCCTGGCAGTCCTTGTGGTCGCAGATGAACTTCTTCCTTTTTTTGTTCTTTTGGAATGCCCCACTATCTTCCATGACCCGGCCGCACGTCGAGCAGTGCTGCGACGACTTGAAATAGGGCACCGTCACGACGCGCATGCCCCGCTCGACCGCCTTCTCCTTGACCTTCTGACGGACCCGGCCGAAGGCGTAGATCACGCGCTCGGCCTTTTGCCGCTCATATCTGTCCGACAGTTTGTTGTAGTCGGCCTTGGGTTTGCTGCGCAGCGACTCGAAGACGATCAGATCGCAGTTGTGCTTCTCGGCGGCCTTGATGATCTGGCTGGCGTTCAGGCGCGCCCAGTCCTTGACCATTCGGGCGATGTGGATCTTGAGGGCCCGCGAGTCCGAAGCGTGGGGCACGCTCGTCTGATCGCCGAGCTTCTCCTGCCGATACGCGGCGTTTCGGGCGCTCTGCTCGGCGATGGCGGCCAGATGCCTGCCGACGTGCTCCTTACGCAGACCCTTGACCTCGACCACCGCAGCAGGCTGGTTCTTGTTGTTCTTGTCCTTTCCTCCCTTGTCCTTGGGTTTCTTGTCGGGGAAGGTGTCGTACAGCCTGTCGCCCTTGTTGATCCTGAGCGGCTCATCGGAGCCGTGCTTCCGACCCTCGAAGACCATCACATGGGCACCGCCCGTCCCCATGTCCACAGCGAGCAGCCGGAGATGCGAGTCGGGATCTTCACCCGTCCATGAATCGAGTAGCCGCTTTCGGGCCGCGGCGAGAAACGCCTTGTCCTGCGCTTCCCTCGGATACGTTCTGCTGCGGAGCAGATCGAGCTCGTCCTGCGTGCAGCCGAAACGCGATGGCCGATGCTCCACACGGAAATGGAAGCCCAGACGGACGCGCGTCGGGCTGGCAAAGTTGACGTGGATGCTGGAGACCCGGTCGGCCACCTGGTCCCGAGAAGGGCTGTACTGACGTGGCCACGGGTCGAAGCCGATCTCCATCCACTCCTCGGATGCCGCATCATCCAGCCGGAGACGGACCACCGACCGGTCCATATCGAGCTCGAAGAAACCGGAGCCGAAAACCTTGGGCATCGGCAGGCTCTTGCTCGACGGATAGCGGAACGATGGCTTGCTGGGCCCGGCCAGGTAGTACCGTCGCCAGTCTCGGTAGGTACCCTCGAGTTTGGTGAAGCCGTCGGCATCCCGGCTGATTTCCTTGGCAAATTCGGCATTGAGCAGGCGAGAGTATTGATTGCACAGGTCGGTGTGCTTGTTGTGAAGACACGTTGATTCCTCGTGCTTCTTACCGATGCTAAGACAGTGCGGCAGCCGACCCTCGGCAACGGCGGTCTCTTCGTTGATACCCATGAACTTGAGATAGGCCTGCCAGTCGGCCTTGAATGACTTCAGTGTCGTCGGCCGGCTCCCTGGCTTGGTATCCGGCAGAATCAGATCCGCAGCCTTGGGACTCAGAAACAGTTTGCTCGGCCTCGTACGCCTCTCGTGGCAGATCGAGGCAAGCTTCGAGGCGTTCTTCTTGAATGCTTTCTTATTGAACTGCTTATTCTGCAATAAGCGATCCCTTTGGAACTCGGCAAACTTCCAGCAGAGCGGAGAATGGCCGCTGTCTCCCGCATAGCAGCAGTTGTCAATATGCTTCCTGAGCCTTTCGTAGCGACAGATCCGCGGATTCTTGCGTCGGACACCTGTCTTGACCGGTTCGGCGTGTTCGGAGGTGCCTGTGCCGGACTCATCCCCGGAAACTTTCAGCCGGGAGAATATGCCGGTGAACCGCTCCCGGATCTCCGGCGTCAGTTCCGGATGGGCCTTCTCCCATGCTTCTTTCTCGTCCTCCCATTCCGCATGCTGCCGGACCCAATTCTCCATCCCGCGCTGATACCGGGCAACCATCCACTCGGCGGCAGACTTGAGCAGGACGAGACGGTGGCGTTTGTCAAGCCCCTCCAGCCGTTGGAAGAGACACGTCGAGGAAGTGGTCTGTGTCGTGATCGAATCATCCACAGCGGCCTGCATCGCTGCGGCCAGTTGATCCGGAATCGGTCGGGGCAAAGGGTCATCGCTGAGACGGTCGATGGACCGGAACCCGGCAACATGATCGAACACGTCCCGCCGCCAACGGTCATACTGCTTCTCGTCGGATTCCAGCCCACAGGTTTCGGGATCGAGAAAGAAGTCGCAGAGGACCCCGAACGAGGCCGGTTTGGACTGGTCGCCATACCGCTTCCGCAGACGCATCAACCACTGACACAGTTCGGCGGTGTCGACATTAAACTGAAGGTAGAGCGTCTTGAGCCTGCGCAGCTTCTCCCTGAAACTTGCCCGGTCCTCGCCCGGGACCCGACAGGCTCGCCTTACCAGAGTTCGTGAGCAATTGTACCGTGTTGACCCCATTTCGAAGCGTTCTCCTTCGTTTCATCCTTTCACCCGCGGCCGAACGCAATTGCCCGGATCTCGTTCCAATTCAGCGGCATACCAGAGCGTATCAGATCAGGAGAACAAAATCACCAACGCGATTCCGCGCCTGAAAGTGGGAAACGAAGGCATCCCGCTACACCATCCACCCCAGCAGCTCCTCAAGTTCCCGCCCAATGTGCAGCGACTCGAACGTTCGCTCCGGCATGAAGCCGAGGCGCCGACCCTGCTCAAGAAACGACCAGAGCCCGTCGTAGTAGCCATCGACATTCCAGATCGCGATGGGCTTGGTGTGGAACTCGAGTTGCCGCCAGGTGATGGCCTCGAACAACTCATCCAGCGTGCCGAAGCCGCCGGGGAGAACAAGAAACGCATCGGCCAGCTCGGTCAGCTTCGCCTTGCGCTCGTGCATCGATTCGACAATGAACTGCTCGTGCAGATTCGGGTGGGCCTGTTCCAAGGCGATGAGCTTCTTCGGGATCACGCCAATCACCCGGCCGCCGGCGCCCAGCGCACTGTCGGCCAGCTCACCCATCAGCCCGAGC
>DRKT01000111.1 GCA_011053195.1 Phycisphaerales bacterium
CATCACGCTCCATGAGTCTCTCGGCTCGGAGGATGATTTTCGGCGGCGAGCCGCCGGGCGTCGGGGTGGTGAACTTCACCGCATTTGAGAGAAAGTTGAACACGATCTGCTGGAGCTTTCGCGGGTCGGTCTCAACGGTTGGAAGGTCCTCGCCGATCTCGATGGAGAGCTCGATGCCCTTTCGGCGGGCCAGCGGCTCGGTCAGGCTGACGAGTGCCTCGCAGATCGGCACGACGGAAACCCGTTCGACGCGCAGATCGATCTTGCCCGCCTGGATCTTGGCCATGTCGAGCAGGCTGTCGATGAGCTCGAGCAGGTTGCGTGAGGATGTGAGGATATTTTCGAGGTATCGCACACGTTTGCGGTGCTTGGTCGAGTCGTCGCCGGCGTTGGCCTCGGCCTGTGCGATCTCGAGCAGCAACTCGGCGAACCCGATCACGGAGTTGAGCGGTGTGCGCAGCTCGTGTGAGACATTGGCGACAAACTCTCCCTTGAGTTTGGCGGATTCGTAGAGCGCGATGTTGGCATTGGCGAGCTCGCCCACTTTGAGATCGAGTGCTGTGTTGATCGAGCGGAGTTGGTTCTGGCTCTGCTGGATGTGTTCGAGCATCGAGTTGAAAGAGAGACCGAGTTCTTCGAATTCGTCGCCCGTGACGATCTGGCTGCGGGCACCGAGCTCGCCTTGCCCGACAAGCTCGGCGGTCTGCTTGAGTTGCCGCACGGGTTCAAGAATCAGGATGGAGGTGATGAGATAAAATACAAGCACGGCAAGCGCCAGGACCGCGGCTCCTGCACCAACGAGATAGATCACATTGAAAATCAGAATCCGGGCGGCCTCGCTCGACCGACGGTCCAGCACGATCACGCCGCTGAGGACCGATTGCCGAGGCGGCGCTGCAGCGTACACGGGTTTGACGTAGTAGTACCGCCGGGTCGTCCCGGCCCATGAAGCCCATTGCACATCCTGAGGTGGGTCATCGCTGCGCAGTTTTGCGAGAGCTCGTTCGAGGTTGTGATCCTTTCTGGCGAGTTCATCCGCCTCGATGATGGAATACCGCTTGACCCCGATGGCATCGGCTGCGGCTCCTCCGGGGTTTTCCCGCTCCGCGCGGTCCCATGCGGCGACAAGCTGGCGAGAAAGATCGAGCTGAGACTCCCGCACAAGAGCGTTCATCCTGAGCCACGGCGCCAGGAGGGCCATGCTGACGATCAGCACGATCGCGCCTCCGAAAAGGAGAATGCACTTGTTCGCCAGAGAGATTCCACGCCACATAGGAATGCGAGTGTACCCAAAGCGGGGCCCGCCGGATATTGAGTCGGCAGGACTGTGTTCTCTGGAACCCGGATCGGCCTGATTGGTTCGGGTCGCGTAGAGTTGGGGTGATGGGCAGCCGGACTATTTATCTTGAAACCTTTGGATGCCAGATGAACGAGCTGGACTCCGAGTTGGTCGCCGGGCAACTGGCGAACCTCGGGTATCGGTTCACGGATCGGGCAGACCGAGCGGATGTGGTGCTGTACAACACCTGTTCCGTTCGCGAGAACGCCGAGCAGAAGGTCTGGAGTCGGCTCGGGGACCTGAAGAAGACGAAGGCCGTCAATCCGGGCTTGGTCGTGGGCGTGCTTGGGTGCATGGCTGAGCGCGATGGCGCGGGCTTGATGGACCGGATGCCGGTGGTTGATGTGATGTGCGGCCCGTCCGAACTCGACAAGCTTCCTGCACTGATTGATAACGCAGTACGCACCCGCGAATCTCTGGTCACAGCGGATTTGCCGGCTTCGGAGATTTCAGCGAAGGAATCGGCGCTTCAGGGCGGCGCCTCGCGGAGGAGCGGAACTCTTGCGGCTGCGGGTGATTCGCTCGAGTATCTGGATCTTTCCCGTTCGGTTTCGCCGATCGACCCGGTTGGTTCTGCTCGCCGAAGCGCGTATGTGCGGATCACGCGCGGGTGCAACAAGTTCTGTACGTACTGCGTTGTGCCGTTTACACGAGGAGCCGAGATCCACCGCCCACCGGCGCACATCATCGAGGAATGTCAGCGACTGGCCGACACGGGTGTGACAGAGATCACGCTGCTCGGGCAGACCGTGAATCATTACCGATTCGAGCACGACAGCGCGGTCGAGGTCGATGGAATGACCCAGCCTCAGAAGGGCCGGGCCTTTCGCGGCGGACATCGGCGAGATCCATTGGCGGGCGATCGCGTCACGACCTTTGCCGATCTTCTGTATGAGATTCACGAACGTGTGCCTTCGGTGTCCCGACTTCGGTTTGTGACGAGCTATCCGCGGGACTTCGGCGACGATGTGCTCGAGGTGATCCGGGATTGCCCGAGGATCTGCCGATATCTTCATGTTCCCGCGCAATCGGGTTCGGACCGGATTCTCTCGCTGATGAATCGGGGCTATAGCGTCGGCGAGTATGATGAGTTTGTTCACCGCGCCCGGGAAGCGCTGGACCAGCCCGAGATCGGTCGGCCTCTGATGATCTCGGGCGACATCATCGTTGGCTTTCCGACGGAAACGGATGAGGACTTTGCCGAGACGGTGTCGCTGGTCGAGCGGAGTCGGTACAAGAGCTGCTTCATTTTCAAGTATTCACCCCGGCCGGGCACGGTTGCCATTGACAAGATTCCAGATGATATCCCGGATGACATCAAGCGTTCACGCAACAATGCGCTGTTGTCGATTCAGAATCGGATCTCTGATGAAATCGGTCGCGAGCAGATCGGGCGAACATTCGATATCCTCATCGAGGGACCGAGTCAGCGGGCGCTCAAGGCGACCGGGCTGAGTAGCCGCGATGCGCACCGGGCGCTGGGCGGCGTCCAACTGACCATCGGCGGCGAATCTGCAATCCGGCAATCCAGCGATGCGGTGTCGATGGTGTTGGAGCACTCGGATGATGACATGGTTCAGTTCTCCGGCCGGACGGATGGCGATCAGATCGTTCTGTTCGATGTAGCAAGGGACGACGCCCGTGAACTGCCCGGATCCATCCGCCGGGTTCGGATTGAACGCAGCTCGGGCCTGAGCCTGTTCGGCTCACTGCTCGACTGACCCCGGCAGCGCAAACCGGTGGACGACACAGATCAGGCCCAGCGTGACAAAGCCGGTTTCGTCGGCGAGGTCGGCGTGGAGTTGCGTCATCTCGTATTCGATCCGATCGGCGTCCGGGCCGCTGAGCGGGACATAACTGGCCGACAGGGCTCGACCGATGAGCCCTTCGAGATCGAGTCGGTGGTCATACTCGAATACCATCGGTGGTTCGTTTGACTCGGAATCAAATGGCGGAGCGAGCGTCGGGCTCCACTGTTCGCTGGTATGGCTTCCAAAGGCCTCAGTTGCGCCGGGTTTGACAGCCCGGCGGTATCGAGCGCTTGCCGGGCAGCCGGGGCGATCGTCATACCACACCAGGGCCAGCCGACCGCCGGGCCGAAGAATGCGCGCGACCTCGGCAGCGGTTTTTGTCGGCTCGAACCAGTGCCATGCCTGGGCCGCAACCGCGAGATCAACAGAACCGGATGCAAGACCGGTCGCTTCGGCGGATGCACTGACCCAGTGAACGCCTGTGTGCGGCGTTGCGGCCGATCTCATATTGTCGTTCGGTTCAATCGCCAGAACCCGCACACCCCGCTCGGCGAGCAGTCGGGAGAAGATGCCGGTGCCGGCGCCGAGGTCCGCTGCGGTGATGG
>DRKT01000112.1 GCA_011053195.1 Phycisphaerales bacterium
GACAACGGATATCAAGCCACAGTTGCTGGTGGCCTTGTGGATATCACTGTCAGTGTTGTCGAACTCGGTGAATCTTCTGGAAATCCGTATTCTGCCACCGTTACTTTCACAACTTTTGCACCGTTGTGGGACGTCAATAATGATGTCTCCATCGCCTCGTCTGCGGCATTCGAACTGTCAACACCCGGTCTAAGCAGCCCGGTCGTCATCAACGGCGCAGACGTACCGGGCTCAGGTGGAAGTACCGGCACTCTTGGAGGTGGTGAAGGCGGCGGCGGCACGGCCGGAAGCTCGAATGGTTCTGGTACTGGACCATTGAGTTGTGAATTAAAATGTTTTCTTTCCCACAGAATCATGGTGAACGCATGCCAACGCAAATACCGAAATGCATTAGATGATTGTTGGGCTTGGGCAGCTGGTGCAGCTGCAGGCGGATGTCTGTCAGGCGCAAAGTTGTGTCCCATATTTAATGTCCCATTAATTCCTGCCGCTTGCTGTATCATAGGTGGTGCCGTAGGAGGAGGAGGCGCGTATTATGCATGCGAGGCAAATGCATTAAACAATCTGGATGAATGCCTTGCCAGTGCATGGGATTCTTATGCCCTCTGCATGTTGAACAATTGTGGCATTCTTATTGCCCACGAATAATCCACAATGAAGTACGTCAGTCAACCCAGAGCGATCGTTCGTCATCGGAGGTGGACGATCGCTTTGGGTGTTGTGATGATGTCCGTTCTGGTGGGGCCGGTGCTGGTTCCAGTGGTCCTGTATGGATTTTTCGGGTTCGATACTCATTCTTTTCTTGCCGGGCTTGGTCCGGCTACTCGATACCTGGCAGCTTCGGCTTTGTTTGCTGTCTTGCTGGCGGTGTTCGTCACGGCGATGTATTCCACAATCGTCTGGCGCCGACGGTCCAGCCCGTCTGAAGGGATTGCCTGCCCGTCCTGCTTGTACATGTTAAAAGACACCGAGCCGGCCGGTCAGTGTCCCGAATGCGGGATGTCATATGTTGTTGAGGATTTGAGTTCGCTCTGGGCCGGGCAGCGCCGGAAAGAGAACTGCGTATTCCAGCTTGATCTTCTCTTTCTGGGTGATGATTGGTCTGCTTTGCCGAGAGCCATTGCCCGGCATCGACGCCGGGTGATCGTTTCAGGTCTGGCGCACCGGATGTTGTTTGCGGTCGGGCTCGGTCTCTTTCCCGTGTGGATCTTGCTGTTCCGTGACTCGCCCTTGTTTCTGTATGTGACACTCATTGCATTCGGCATTGAAAATGTCATCCTGTTCGGCGTGTACTTTCCGCTTGAAAGTCGCTGGCAGCGCCGGATCGGCAAGGAGGTCACTATGCTGTGCCCGGAATGTTTGAGCCAAACCGTTCGATCGCCTGACGGACTTTCCAGATGTCAGGCGTGCGGAGCGGTAATGGGAAGCGATGCACTGACGGCCCTCTGGGCGCGGGAACGTGAGCGAGCCGACTGGCCTCGATTTTCAGCACACAGATGAATCAGAATGTTCTGTGTGGAATGTATTGATTCATAAGAGTTTGGCGGCCATACTGGCGAGTTCGGAGCGTTCGGAGCGGGCGAGGGTGACGTGGCCGACGATGCCGATGGATTTCATTTTTTCGACGGCGTAGCTCAGTCCGTTGGAGGCTCGGTCGAGGTAGGGGTTGTCGATCTGGCCGATGTCGCCGGTGAGGACGATCTTGGTGTCTTCGCCGACTCGGCTGATGATGGTTTTGATCTCGTGCGGCGTGAGGTTCTGGGCCTCGTCGACGATCATGAACTGGTGCGGGATGGACCGGCCGCGGATGTAGGTGAGCGGTTCGAGAACGAGCTGGCCGCCGGCGGTGAGCTGTTCGATGCGCTGTTCGGTGGAGTGGCTGTCGGCCTGATCGTGGTGGGAGCCTCGGGTTGAGAGGAGGTAGGAGAGGTTGTCGAAGATGGGCTGCATCCACGCGGTGAGTTTTTCGTCCTTGTCGCCGGGGAGGTAGCCGATGTCTCGACCCATCGGCATGATGGGTCGGGCGACGAGGAGCTTGTCGTATCGTTCATCTTTAAAGACTTTTGACATTCCAGCGGCAAGGGCGAGCAGGGTCTTTCCTGTGCCGGCGGAGCCGAGCAGAGTGACGAGTCGAATCTCATCGTCGAGCAGGAGGTCGAGGGCCATGGTTTGCTGGACATTTCTGGCGAGGATGCCGAAGATGGGCTTGCGCGGGCCGGTGACGGGGATGAGCGATTCGGTCTCGGCGAGTCGTCCGGCGAGCCGACGGGCGAGGCCCGTGTGGTTCTCGTCGTCCTGATCGTGGAGGACGGCGAACTGGTTGGTGAGGATGGATTTGGTGGTGGTTGAGCCGTCGGGCATTTCCGTGGTGAGGTAGGGCTCGAGTTTTTCCATGTCGAGTTGTTTGTCGTGGTAGAGGTCGTCGATGAGTTTGCCGGGGATGGTGAGGTCGAGGTAGCCGGAGTAGAGTTTCTCGGCATCGACCTTCTGGTTTTCGAAGTCTTCTGTTTTGATTCCGAGCGCATCGCTTTTGATGCGGGCGCTGAGGTCTTTGGAGACGAAGACGGCGGGCTCGCCGGCGAGTTTGAGAGCGTAGGCGACGGCGATGATGTGGTTGTCGGGCATGTCCTTTGAGATGGCGGCGGGCCGGGCTGGGTCGGTGACATCGACCTGGATGGTGCCGGCCTTGCCATTGGCAAGGAATGCGGAAGGATTGAATTCCTGAGTTGTTGGAAGTTCGCCCCAGTGGACGCCCTCGGTGAGTTTGCCGATGGAACGAAGCCGATCGAGGTGACGGATGCACTGGCGCGCGGATCGGCCGATGTCGTCCTCGCGGCGTTTCATGGTGTCGAGTTCTTCGATGACGGGATAGGGGATGACGACGTTGTTGTCTTCAAAGACGAAGAGCGCGTTGGGGTTGTGGAGCAGGACGTTGGTGTCGAGAACAAAGTATTTGGTGCGTTCCGAGCCGGGGTCGTTCTCGGCGGCGCGGTCTTTGGTCTGATCGTGGATTTCTTTGGTGGGTGCTTGTGGCATGCGATCCTTCGCTCCGGTTGATGGGTCAGCCATCGGGTGTTGGTGCGGGCGTGTTGGATTCGTCCGCAGGGATTGGTTCCTGATCGATCATATCAGCGGGCCGGGTCGCGGGTGCAAGGATGGGGTTGGAGGCGGCTGCGGTTGAGGTGTTCGGCCAGAAGGCCCCGACAGTGAGCACGGCGGCCATGACAACGGCCACGGCGGTCTTGAGGAAGGTCGAGGCGAGCCGACCAGCCGCGGCCCCGGCGCCGGCCTTGCCGGCCTCTTTCCACGACCGCTCGCCGGTGTTTCGTTCCATGATGAGCGCCAGGAAACCTGCGCCGAGGACGCCTCCGATGATGGTCCCAAGGACGGGGATCGGGATGAAGACGGTGCCTGCGATGGCACCGGCGATGCCCCCGATGAGCGCGCCGGTGGTGCCGGGCTTGCCGGCGCCGCCCGCCTTGGCCCCGATGGCGGAGCTGATGAGTTCGACGATCTCGCCGAGGATTGTCAGCAGCAGGGCCGCGAGCAGGACCCACCACGAGATGACATCGGGGACGATGATCTTGGCGATCAGCGCGACGAGCAGCGCCACCCACATGCCGGGCATGACCATGAGCGTGGCCAGCACCCCGAGCCACGCGAAGACCGCGATGATGCCTGCCGCGACCCAGACCATGCCGAAGCTCCGGAGCGATCAGCTCGGGTGAGATTCGTCCTGCTGTTCCTCGTCCTGTTGTTCCTGTGAGGGTGATTCGGAATCCTGGTCGTTTTCTTCCTCGGGCTCGAAATCCTCGGGGTGGGCGTGCTTGTGCATGGCGACCGCCCATTGCTCCAGCGGCTCGTACTGGTAGAGGTCGAGCTTGATTTCCTGCCCGCCGAGGGCTTTGTGCTCGGCATTGATTTTCAGGAAGAGAATAAATTTGTCCCACTTGCGTCGGTCGAAGACATCGACATCGCCGGGCGTGATGGAGTGGCCGCCGGGGATGGTTAGGGTGAGCGTTTCGGGATCAAAGGTGTATTTCTTTCGGGCGGTGTTGAGGATGTGGATGGTGAGCCAGAGGCAGCCACCGAGCCCGACAGCGACGAAAAGCCATTGAACGGGGATGTCGTAGCCGGCGAGTGGCTTGGGCTGATCCTTGGATTTCCACAGGGTCTGGAGTTCGTCGTACCTTTGTTTAGCGGAATCGAGGGCGACGTCGGAGTTGATGCGGTCGGCATCGAGCTTGCCGAGCACCTTGAGGGCGCGGAACCAGTCGTGCTTGGCGATCTTGGCGGCATCGTCCTTGGCGCGAACGGAAGCTCCGCCCGCACTGGCGTAGAGCTCGTCCAGCTTGGCATCGAGCTCGTTGTAGACCTTCGCCGGGTCTTGGCCATCCTCGACGCCCATGGGCAGGCTCAGGCCGTGCGCCTGGAAGGAGGCATCGAGGTACTTCCAGAGTCGGTACGAGGCATCGCGTTCGCCTCGGGCGGGGTAGGCGACCATGGCGTCGTACAGGCCATAGAGCCCGAAGCCGAGCAGAACGACCCAGAAGATGACCATCTTTCTGATCCATCGTTTGCTGAGTTTGGAGGTTGTGGGTGTTGGTGATTGGTCGGTCATCCGGTGTGTGCTCCGCATTGGTTGCCGGTGGATCATTGCCCGGGCACTGGACTGATTCTTTTCGGCTCAGCGGGGCGGGTGGAATCAGTCTGATTCCACAGAGTCGAAGGCAGATTTCCACCACGCATCGGCCCACATCCGGCCGCCGGCGGTTTTCATGAGCTCGTCAAAGCCGCCGAGACGGACCTCGCGCTTGGGGATTCGCGGATGGGGTCGGCCGGTGCGGAGGGCGCGATCGAGCCAGAGTTCGTGGGTTCGTCGGGCAAGGCGGGCACGATCGGCGAAACGTCGGCCCCGAAAGGGATTCCACATGGCGGGGAGTATATCCGAGGGTCCGCCGGTGTCCAAACACGACCCGAGCACCCGTACGGAATCTGATATGCTTCGGCAGTGCAAGCGTCACACATCTGTACCGGGTGCGGAAGGGAGTTGTGCCGGGAGTCGGCGCCGCCCGACCCGGTGTACGGCCTGCCGATCGTGGTGTGCCCGACATGCGGGTTGGCATGTGTTCGGAGGATCCACCGGTTCAGGCGGGTACCGGCATCATTCCGGCGGACGGTCTCACTTGCCGGGCTGCTGCTCGGTCATGTGGCGATGCTGGCGTTATTGGGCACGATTTTGGTTGTGTTCTCGATGCTGATAATCGAACAGGCTCGCAAGCGTGGGACGGACGTGTTGATGGCGTTGATCCCCGCATGGCGAGGGCGGAAAGAGGTGGCTGTGATCGCCGACCTGATGCCCCCGCTGATCGTCCTGCTGATCGTGATGCTGGGTGGGATCTGGTTCGGTGTGCACCTGACGCACTGGCGTCGGAAGGGCAAGATTGCTGCGATCGTCATCCTTCCAGTGGTGCTGGGCGGCTGGGTGGCGCTGTGGCCCGTGCTCGTCACGGCGGATCTTTCCGGATTGCGATTCTCACTGGCCGTCTGGCCGAAGGCGATCGAGGCCATGATTCCCATGATGGGATCGCTCGCGATTGGTTTTTTTATAGGTTCACCCAAATCAGATGATATGGAACGCATTCGCAGGCACCGCATCCGCACGAGGCTCCGAAAGCTCAGACATCGGAAAGCCAAGAGGAGGGCCGGATCATGAGTGAAGACTGGACGCCAACTCAGGAGCGTGCCGGCGATTCGGTGGTGCTGGGCGATCGGCTCTGCGTGGCGTGCGCGTACAACCTTCGCGGTCAGCCGGTGTACCGGGAATCGGAGTACGGGTTGTATCTTGTGCGCTGCCCGGAATGCGGGACGCCGGCAGCGATCCAGGAATACCCGATGCTC
>DRKT01000113.1 GCA_011053195.1 Phycisphaerales bacterium
CGTCGTCACACCCCAGGGCGAAGCGAGCTCACCCGGCCCGCGACCCGCGCGCCCCAGCACGCCAAGGTCCTGCCCCGTGCGCAGATCCACGTGCGCCACGCGGTTGCCCCCGAACTCGGCCACCAGAACCGTACCATCATCCAGCATCGACAGACCATATGGATACCGGAACCGATCGTTGCCACCAATCCATCCGAGCAGCGCACCATCGAGTGAAAATCGACCGAGCCGATGGTTGCACGCATCGGCGACGATCAACTCTCGAGAGGATGGATCGATCGCAATCGACTGAGGCCGATCGAATACGATCGGCGCGGCATCCGCTTCCTCCGCCACGCCGTAGTCCCCGAAGCATGACACGAACTCCAGATCAGGTGTAAAGACGCTGATCCGATCGTTCCCGCCGTATTCGGAAACGTAGATCCGTTCGACCCGGCCGGCGGAATCGGTCAGCACCGCGACATCCGTGGGGTAGATGAACTGCCCCGGGCCGGTGCCGTATGCCCCGAACGTCAGCGCCGGCTCATCCGAGCCCGATTCGAGGTCGTACACCAGCACGCGGTGGTAGTGGGTATCGGCAACATAGAGCGCGGGCCTCGGATCGTCACCCGGCATCGGGCCGATGGTCAGGCCGGTCGGCTTGCCTTGCTCCCATGCCGGCGTCTGGAAGCCGCGAAGCGCCTGGCCCGAGTATGGGTCGATCTGCTGAATCCTCGCGCCCTTGTCCACCACCCAGAGCGAGTGTCCATCCGAGTCGATCGCGCGGGGATACATGAACTGCCCCGGTTGACGCCCCGGCTCGCCGAACATCCGAACGACCCGCAGGGCCTGACCTGCCTCGGTCTTTCGATCGCACGAAACCAGAGCTGCGACCAGCAGCACACCGAGTATCAATCTGGCCACACACCGATCCACCAGCGACCGCTCCGATTCGTCAGGGGCTCTCCCGATGCTCCTTCGGAGCCATTCACCGAGGGGCTCGTCCACACATTCCCCAGAGGACCGCAGAACCGGCCGCCAGCAGCATACCACAACAAACCACGATCAGCGACAAGCCAGAAAGATGTTCGTACCGCTGGTAGTGCAGCAGATCCAGCATAACCCTGGCCAGCGACTGCATGCCGGGCGGAATCACCATCACCGCACTCTCGATCTCGTTGAAACTCAGGGCACCCGCGACGAGCCCTGCCGAAGCCAGAGCCATCGCTGCGCGCCAACCTACGGTCCGCGCCCATCCGATCGGCCCCACCGCCCCGAACAGCACTCGCAAGTCCCGATCCTCGCTCGGTTCACTCCATGCCAACAGCACGCCGACCACCGCAGGCACAACCAGGAACCTCGCCAGATGAGCCAGAACGAGAACCGCCCAGTGCTCTTCGATCGCCGGGACGCCCCGCCATGCATCACCCACCATCGCCCCGACCACGACCCCGGGCAGGAGCCCCATGACCAGGGCAGCGAAGACGCCCACCAAGGTTGTCCGCCTTGCCCATCGGTCGCCGCCGAGCCCGATCCAGACCGCAGCCGCGACGCCGACCGAAACCAGCGACACACAGGCACTGACCATCAGCGAGGTCATGATCGCGCCCGATTCGGTCCGCCACAATGTTGAGAGTGTCGATGGGCTGTCCAGGTCCATCGCATAGAGCGCCGCCGGCAGCACGACCGCAACCACCGGCACCAAGAGCGCAACCCCGACCGACCATCGCGATGACGGAACCTCGGCCATCCCGCGAGGCCAGATGTTCGGTCGGGCAATGAGCATGACCAGAGCGCCCGCCGCGACCGAAGCAATGCCGACCATCGGCCATGAGGCAGCAAGCACGCGCCACCGCCCGTCTGGACCTGAGACATCGAGTTCGAGCCAGAGACGCAGCGCGTAGGTGTCCATCTGCGCCAAGTGCATTGGGACCGCCGAGCCGAGCATGAGCACCCCGACAACACCGATCGCCGCCGGCAGAAAGCGCCGACTCAGCGCCAGCCTGAGCCTGATCCACCCCCACGGACCCCGTCGGGAGAGTCTTGCTGCTTCAAGCACCGTGGGATCAACCGTGCGCACGCCGGCTGCGAGCACCAACTGCGCGAGCGGACTGGCCCACAGCGAGAGCCCCACCACCGCCAAAGCCCGACCCACAAGCATCGGACGGACGCTCGGTCCCATCGCCAGCCAATCACCGATCGGCGTGCC
The DNA here is from genome assembly GCA_011053195.1 of Phycisphaerales bacterium. GTDB lineage: Bacteria > Planctomycetota > Phycisphaerae > Phycisphaerales > UBA1924. The sequence goes on from DRKT01000113.1 coordinate 2,189, forward strand.
GGGGGCCCGGAGCAGGTTCAGGGCGCTCGAAACCAGTGAGCTCGGCATCAGAATCGGCAGCACCAGCACGGGCGTCCACCATGCCCGCCAGCCTCGAGATGCCCACGCACCGACAAAGGCAATCAACGCCGACAACACCCCAACACCCAGCGCCCAGCCGACCGACGTGGCGAGCAACACCCATGACACCCGCCAGGGCGAAAGCCCATCGTCCGCGCTGTACAGAATCGCCGAGATCAGCCCCGAGGCCAGTGGATACACCAGCACCACCGACGCAACAGCGCCCCAGAACGCCACAGCCGGCCACACCGACCCCATCAGCAACCCGCCGGCACGCCGCTTCACGGGCGGAGTCTACGAGCTTGGCTTGTCTTTGGCACAGTGAGGCCCACCCGGCTACGCTACCCACTCATGCTCTGAACCCTCCCCAAGTCACGGGAAGCCTGTCACAGAAACGGAACACGACATGATCGACATCCGCAAGCTGAAAGAGCTCGTCAAACTCATGGTCGAGAACGACCTCACCGAGCTCAACCTCGAGGACAAGGAAGAGACCGTCTCGCTGCGACGGGGCCAGCCCGAAACTGTCGGGATCGACCAGCCCGTCGTCCATGCCGTTGCACCGGCCCCCGCCCCGGCGCCGGCTGCGGCCCCCGCAGCACCGGCCATCAGCGAGCAGACCGACGACGGGCTCATCGCCATCGAATCGCCCATGGTCGGCACGTTCTATTCCGCTCCCAACCCGGACAGTGATCCCTTCATCAAGGTGGGTGACAGCGTCGGGCCAGACACCGTGGTCTGCCTTGTCGAGGCCATGAAGGTCTTCAATGAGATCAAGGCCGAGGTCACGGGCACCATTCAGCAGTGCCTCGTTGAATCGGGCCAGGCTGTTGAATTCGGTCAGAAACTGTTTCTCATCAAACCAAGCTGATACTCCTCACCCCCCATTCCTCCCAGCGCCCGAGCGAGACCCATGTTCAGACGCATCCTTATAGCAAACCGAGGCGAGATTGCGCTTCGCATCATCCGCGCCTGTCAGGAACTGGGCGTCGAGACCGTCTGCGTCTATTCCGAGGCAGATGCCGACGCTCCGTACCTCCGGCTCGCCGATCGAGCGATCTGCATCGGCCCGGGGCCCTCAAAGGACAGTTATCTGAACATCAGCCGGATCATCGCTGCGGGGGAGATCGCGGATGTCGACGCGATCCATCCGGGGTATGGCTTTCTCGCGGAGCGTGCCGACTTTGCTGCCATTTGCAGGGATTGCAAAATGGAGTTCATCGGCCCGAGCCCCGAAGCGATGGCCAAGCTGGGCGACAAGGTCGAGGCCAAAAAATTCGCCAAGGCGGCCAAGGTCCCGGTCTTTCCGGGGTCCGCCGGCGCGGTTGAGGACGAGCAGGAGGCGGTCGAGATCGCGGCCGAGATCGGGTATCCGGTCATCATCAAGGCGGCTGCCGGCGGGGGCGGGCGGGGCATGCGCATCTGCCACAACGAGGCCACCCTCCTGAACAACATCAAGAACGCCAAACAGGAAGCGCTGGCTGCGTTCGGCAACGGCGACATCTTCATCGAAAAATTCCTCGAACGGGCCCGACACGTCGAGATCCAGGTCATCGGGGACAAGCACGGCCACGCGGTCCACCTCTGGGAACGCGATTGCTCCATGCAGCGCCGGCACCAGAAAGTCATCGAGGAAGCACCGGCGCCGCGGGTGGACCGGAAAAAGATCCAACCCATCGCCGAGAACGCGGCCAAGCTGATCAAGCTTGCCGAGTATGCCGGGGCTGCGACCGTCGAGTTTCTGATGGATGATGATCAGAATTTCTACATGCTCGAGGTGAACACGCGCGTGCAGGTCGAACACCCCGTCACGGAGATGATCACGGGGGTGGACATCCTCAAGCTCTCGATTCAGGTCGCGGCGGGCGAAGTGCTGCCCTTCAAGCAGAAGGACATCAAGGTGACGGGCCACGCCATCGAGTGCCGGATCAACGCCGAGGATCCGAACCGCAACTTCATGCCCTGCCCGGGCACAATCGAGACGCTCATGCTCCCAGGCGGCCCGGGTGTGCGCATCGACTCGCACGTCGCCACCGGGTACCGCGTCCCGCCGAACTACGACAGCATGATCGGCAAGCTCATCACCCATGCTGAGGACCGACCGAGCTGCATTACACGCATGAAGCGCGCCCTCGGCGAACTCGTCATCGAACCCATCCACACCACCATCCCGCTGCACAAGCGATTGATGGAAAACGCCGACTTCGGCGCCGGCGGCGTGGATATCCACTACCTCGAACGTTTGCTCAAATAACCGCTCACACCGCGGGCATGTAGCGATCGATCCAGTCATCCTGCCGGAGCACGCTGGCGCGGCCCCGGCGATCTCGGGCCTGGCTTTTGGTCTGCGCCACACGGAACACACCGGCTGCGAGTCGCGAGCCCGTCAGCTCATCGAACCTTGCCCTGGCCGCGAGCCACCGGCCGAGCCTTGGGCATTGGTGCCGGATCAGTTCATCATCGAGACTCACGAAGATCTGGGCGCCGCCCGGGTCCCCCTGCCGACCGGATCGGCCGATGAACTGACGATCGATCCGCCTGGCGCTGTGGATCTCGGTCAGGATCACGAACAGGCCGCCAGCTTCTCTCGATTCCGGCGTCAGCTTGATGTCCGTCCCTCGGCCGGCCATGTTGGTAGCCACGGTGATCGCGCCGGGTTTGCCCGCCCCGGCGATCAGCTCGGCCTCTTCTTCGTGGTGGTGGGCATTGAGCACGCCATGTGTCAGCCCGAGCACGTTCAGCCGATCGCTGAGCAGTTGCGAGGCCTCGACGCTGCGCGTGCCCACCAGCACTGGCCGACCCCGCTCGTGCTCGGCGCGGATCGTCTCCACAACGGCGGCCCACTTGGCATCCGCCGATCGGAAGATCCGCATCGGCTCCTCGGTTCGAATGATCGGCTTGTTGGTCGGGATGACCGTGACGGGTCGGCCGTAGATCCGTTCCATCTCGCCGGCGGCCTCGGCGATTGTGCCGGTCATGCCGCACAGAAACTGATAACTCCGAAAGAACCGCTGAAAGCTCATCCTCGCCAGGGTCTCGCGGTCCGCGGTGATCTCGACATCTTCCTTTGCCTCGACGGACTGGTGCAGCCCATGCTCCCACGAGCGGTCGGGCAGGAACCGGCCCGTGTATTCATCCACGATCACGACGCGACCATCGACAACCTCGTACTGCTGGCCACGGATGTAGCAGTGCGTGGCGGTCAGCGCCTGCGTGACCAGTTCCTCGCCTCGTCTGGGCGTAGACCAGACCGCCCCGCCGAGCTCATCGAACTTTGTCGCCAGCAATGCCGAGCCCGCGGGTTTGAGTCGGCACCGCTTGCGCTGGCGATCGATGGAGTAGTGGGTTGATTCGATGAGATCATCCGCGAGCCGGCGCGCGACACGGTACGCCTCGGCCAGCTCATCTTCCTGACGGGATCGCGCGATGATCAGCGGCGTCACCCCCTCGTCAATCAGCACCGCATCGGCCTCATCGACGAGGCACGCCTGAAGCCCCGGCACCATGGGTCCGCCCGAGCCCAGCCGATGCCAGCCGGTCCATGCCGATTCGATCCGTCCCATGCGGATCTGGTCGCGCAGATAGTCGGCGGTGATCTGCTTGGGCGTGCCATGCACGATCGAACTCGCATAGATGCGAGCCCGCTCTTCCGGCGATTGTTCCTGAACGATCGCGCCGGACGAGAGGCCGCACCGCCGATAGATCCCGCCCCGGCTCTCGGCATCGCGCGCCGCGAGATAGTCGTTGACCGTGAAGACATGCACATGCCGATACCGCCACGCCAGGATCGGAGCTGCCAGCGAGCCCGTCAGCGTCTTGCCCTCGCCCGTCACCATCTCGGCGATCCGGCCATGCAAGAGCGCCAGCGCCCCCGCGACCTGCACCGGGTACGCCTCTTCGCCCGTTTCCCGGCTGGCGACCTCGCGCACCACCGCCACCGCGCGCAGGAGCTGGTCATGCGAAGCCCGCTGACGCACGAAGAACCCGCGCACCTCCTCGACCGCAGCATCGAGCGCTCGGTCGGGCATCGCCCGGATCTCCGGCGCCATCGCATCGACACGATCGGCCCAGCGGATCAGCATGTCAATCCGCGATCGACGCTGGCGCAGCCGGAGCGCCCCCCACGCCACGAGCTGGTCCGCCCCTTTGAGCCGATCTTTCGAGCGCGACCTTGCCCGCACTGTCTCGAACAGGGCGTGGTATCGGCTGAGCGTCGTCCCCGTCACAGCTGCACCCGGCCCTGAATCATCTTGTGCAGGCGATCCACCCACTGCACCGCCAATGGCTTGCTCGAAAGCCGAAACCGCAAATACACCCGTTCGCCCGGCACACCTCGCCAGTCATCGGAAGGGTCATAGTTCATATAGACAAGAAACTGTGGATCTTTGGTTTCCAGCCCTGTCCTGTCGGTTGACAAGGGCCGGATCGTTCCGCCGCCGGCGATCCCGAGGCCGGCGTGCGGCAGGCGCGCCTGTCCCGCGTCGATCGCCCGGATGTCCGAACAGGGAACCACGACCTCCGGCCGCGAGACGGGCCGGAGCGAAACGCGGTAGCCTTCGCCCGTGTCGAACAGCCACGCCGACTCGTTCTGCGCCAGCGTCGCCGCGATGTGCAGATTGCCCGTATCGACCACGTCGCCGATCTGATCGCCCACGTTCACCAGCCGACCGATCTGGCTGCGAAGATCGCTGCCGACAAAGCGTCCATCGTGCGGCGCCCGGATGGTGAGTCGATCAATCCGTTGCTGGAGAAACTGGATTGAATCGCGGGCCGCCGCGACGCGCTGCCGGGCCACCTCGATGTAGGACGGGGTTGTCGCGGTCGCCTCGCGTTCGATGCTTTCATACTCGGCCAGGAGCGCGCGGGCAAACTCGAGCTGTGCCATCAGGTCATCGCTGCGCAATCTCGCGATCGGCTGACCCGCGCGGACCGCATCGCCGGGCTCAACCAGAACCTCGGCCAAGAAGCCGGCCTCGCCCGCGTAGATGCCGGATTGCTTGAGACTCTCGACCACGCCCACGCCCCGGCGCACATCGGGCATCGGTACCAGTCCGACCAATCCGAGCCCGACCGCGAGCATCAGCAGCGTCAGCGAGATCGTCCGCGCCCGATGCTCGGAGAGTTTCGGATTGCTGCTGAGCCAGTGGACGAGTTTGCCGACGGGCATGATGAACCACGCAGCGGCCGTCCAGACCGCCAGGATCAACCCAACCGCGAACATCTTGCCCATAACGAAAAGCGTGATCGAGATAAAGAGCACGACCCGGTAGGCCGTCGCTGCGAGCCCATAGATCGTCAGGATCACCGCCTCGCCGGGCTGGGTCGTCGCCGGCGTCGCGGAATCCAATCGATAAATATATTTTTGAATCAGATACTGAAGTTGTTTGAACGACCGCTGCATGAGGTTCGGCACCTCGATCAGGTCCGACAGGATGTAGTAGCCGTCAAAGCGCATCAGCGGATTCGCGTTGAACAGCACCGTCGAGATGCTCGCCGTCAGCATCGCGTTGTACGCGAGCTGGTGCAGGAGTTGCCCCTCGTGCGTGGCCAGCCAGAGGTGTGCGGCCCCGGCTGCCAGCGCCAGCTCGAAAATCATCCCACCCGCACCGACCGCCATCCGCTGCCACCGACTCGGGAACCCCCAGCACGCCGAGGCATCGACATACGGCGAGGGCACCAGCACCAGCAGCAGGGCGCCGAACTCCGGCACCTGACCGCCGAAACGCTTGCAGATCACACCATGCCCGAGTTCGTGCAGCGTCTTGGCCAGCACATACACCACACCGAGCCACGCCCAGTTCGCCGGGGCGATCGCATCCTGAAACCCGCCGGCAAGCTCCTGCGAATGCCCGACAAGCCTGACCAGCGTGAACACGATCAGCCCGGCCCATGCGAGCAGCCCCCAAGGGCTCAGCATCGGCCTGAGAACCGGCTCGATCGCGCTGATGATGGCATCGGGATTGAAAAGCCGAACCCGGAAATACATGATCCCCAGCGCTTGGCTCTGCACTTTTTTCGTCAGCCGATCGCGCTGCCGGCGGAGCAGTTGCTCCGTCTCGGGCGGGGCCTCGATGCTCAGCAGGTTCGCGTTGTAGAGCTGCGAGATCAGTTCGATCACTTCGGGCTGGGTGGGCGCTGCGTCGCCATGGCGATCGGAGACAATGACCCACGCCTGCTCGACCGTCCGCACGCCGTCGAGCAGCCCGACCAGCTCGTGCGCCACCGGGCTGAGCCTGAAAAACCGATTCGACGCGGGGTCGTGCGCCACATGCCAGCGTCGGCCTCGGTAGCGTTGACGCGTGATCTGCACGTGAGGCCTGAGCCGGGGATGCGTCTCACGAACGCGGTGCCAGTGCGGGCTGAAGGTTGAACGCTCGCTCATGGTCGCTGCCCTACCACCACAGCCAGAGCCGGAGCTTGTCGACAATCCGCCGCGACCCGATC
>DRKT01000114.1 GCA_011053195.1 Phycisphaerales bacterium
GAAGCGGATCGTCGTCGCCGTGGCCGTCGTCGACGAGGACGATGAAGTCGGGGATGTATGTGCGTGATTCGGAGCCGAACTGGTAGGGCACTTTGAGGCCGAGGTTGTGGTTTTTGACATAGGCCTTGACGCACGGGTGTTGCTCGGCGACGCGACAGAACTCTGCCTCCCAGTCGCTGTCGAGGACGACCCAGTTGATGTGGCACCGGTCGTGGGCTGTCTCCCAGCGGAGCTTCTTGGAGGTGTAGAAGCTGACATGGGCGGTCGAGCCGGTCGGGTTGTAGGGATCGAGGACGGCCTTGATCGGGTTCTCGCCGACGAGGCTCCGCGTGATGCCCGCGGTGATGCGCTCGCAGGCCATGTCGGCGAGTGTCTGGTAGAGCAACTGGGCTGGGTATGTGCCGCCCTTGCAGACGAGGTGGTTGTCGAGCCACTGGCGTGTGATGCGTTTGAGCTGGCCGAAGAGGTGAAGCTTCGGCTCTTCGCCCGGGTCTCGCCACTTGGTTTCGACGAGCCGCTTGGTGAGGTGGAAGAGGATCGTGGAACGACGCATATCGCCGGTGTGGACGAGGTTGAGATCGATGGATTCACCGATGATTCCGGCATTCTGCGTGACAGTTGCCCCGACGAGGTCGGGTGTAAGCTCGAGCGTGGAGTCTTCGTTGAACTCGGCGGTCAGGCGTTCCTGGGGAAGTTCGACACGATAGCCGGCGACACGGGGGAAAGTGATCTCCAACACGTCCCGCTCCGGCCGGATCGCCTTGACATGGATCGTCTCACGCGGAGGCTTGGGAGGGGCGACCACGGGTTTGGCCGTGAAATCGAAGGGAATTCCGAGCACATCGGCGTATTCGACATTGAACAGGCCGTCTTCGTTGAGGTCGTATGATTGACGACGCAAGGCACGTCCGATGACCTGCTCACAGAGGAGCTGGGTGCTGAATGCACGCACGCCGAGGATGTGGGTGACGGTGTTGGCGTCCCAGCCTTCGGTGAGCATGGAGACGGAGACGACGCATCGGATGGACTCACCGAGCCGGCCCTTCTTGCCGACTGTGTTCATGACCTCACGCAGGAGTTCCTGATCGGAGATGTTCTCGGCTTGTCGGCGGTCACCAGTGCGTTCGATAATCTCGCGGCGGAAGCGTTCGATTTCATCTTCAGCCATCTTGCGGAAGTTCTTGTCCAGTGCATCGCCGGATTCGAGCTGTTCACTGTCGATGAGGAGGGTATTTGGACGGGGGAACGGATTGCCGTTCTCGTCGAAGTTTCGGAAGAGTTTAAGGCGACCATTGATCAGCGTTTCGGAGCCGTCATCGTTCGTGCGGAGAAAACCGGAAATGTAGTCGTAGACCAGCTTGGAGGTGGAAGTATTGTTGCAGACAACGATGAAACACGGGGGGACACCGATCCCTTCTTTCTGCCAGAGTTCAAAGGTTTTCTTGTAGTGGCCATAGAGGGCATCAAGGGCCGTCTGCAATTGTGGAGGCAGGCTCAGAGGATCGAGCTTTGCACCTTTGCCGCGTCCTTTCTTGGGCATCTTGGTGCGGATGTGCTCCCAAAGATTGCGGTACATGGGCATGTCGCCCGAGGGGATGTTGTCTGCGACCGGCACACGCGGGAGCTTGACGATGCCGCATTCAATGGCATCCATGAGCGAGAAGTCGCACATGGTCCAAGGGAACAGTGTCCCCTCGGCATAGCCCGAACCCCGGAGGAAAAAGGGCGTGGCGGAGAGATCAAAGACACGGCTGAGACCGATTTTTCTGCCGACTGTCTCGAGGCCGGAAATCCATAGCCTGGCAGCCTCACGGTTCTTCTCCGCCTCCTTCCTGTCATCACCCTTCAGGTCTTCTTCGGCGGCTTCACCCGGTTTCTCGCGATAGCAATGATGTGCTTCATCGTTGAGCACGACAATCTTCTTCATGCCCATCAGGTCAGGCATGACGCGCTGAAGCATCTGGCCTTCGGTTTCCTTGGTGAGCAGCTCCTCGCCCCGGCCTTGTAGCAGTGAGCGGCCGCCTTTGGAGAGATCCATCGTTTCACGCAGCTTGAAAGCGTGGTAGTTGGTGATGACGATCTTGGCCCGATCAAGGTCTGCGAGCATCTCGCTGGGAACAAGCTCCCGGCTCTTGTAGTAGCTGTACGGATCATTTGGCTGCAACACCCGGAGGCGATCACGGATGGTGATTCCGGGTGCAACGATGAGAAAGCCACGCGTAAACTTCGGGCTGTTCGGGCGACGGACTGCGTTGATCGTTTGCCATGCAATCAACATCGCCATCACTGTTGTTTTGCCAGCCCCGGTTGCGAGTTTCAGGGCAAGACGCGGAAGGCCGGGATTCGCCTGTTCATTGGCATTTTCCAGGTGTTCGATCAGGTTCCGCCCTTCCTTGCCGAGTTTCGGAGCAACCTCGGTCAGCCAGATTGCAGTTTCGACCGCTTCTATCTGACAGAAGAATGGCTTGATATCGTTGAACTTGTGATGTCGCCAATGTTGGAGGAGACGGGCGGTTTCTGGAGTGAC
>DRKT01000115.1 GCA_011053195.1 Phycisphaerales bacterium
GCTCTTCCGATCTATGCGTTCTGGTGCACCGCAGGGCTGCTCGGTTTTGTTCTCAGCGAGCGTTGGTCCATGAAACCTCGCCAACTGCGAATGGCCAAGATCGTTGCCACGATGGCATGGATCTCGCTCGGATTGGCAACGCTGACCAAGGGGCCTCAGCTCCCGATTCCGATTCTTCTCGGCTGGCTTATCGGCGCCTGGCGCTCTGGAACTCTACGCAGAACGTGGCGTTCGATGTTTCCCATCCTGGGCATCGTGGTGTATGTGATTGTCTCGTTCTGGTGGTTCGTGGCCATCTGGAAGATCGTTCCAAATGCCGGCGAAATCTGGCAGCAGGAAACGATCTCACGCTTCGTCGAACGCAGCAGTTCATGGCTCACCCTGCTGGACCCGTATTACTTGTATCACCCGATCGGGATGATCGTGCCCTGGGTTTTCTTCGTGCCGGGGGCGCTGCTCGGGCCCTGGCTGAAGCGGCTGAAAATCAAGCCCGGCGCGATGCGGCTGTGGTGGGTGGTGTTGGTCGTTGCGGTTGTGCTGTCGTTTTCTCGCGGTCGGCGTTGGTATTACATGCTGCCGGTGCTGGTGCCGTACATGGTGCTTGTCGCATCGACGGCCTGGACAGTTGCTGAATTCCTTTGGTCGAATCGGAAGTCATGGCAGTGGAATGCCCTGTTGACACTGCACATCGCCGGAATCGCAGCGGTGTCGATCGTATTGCTGGATCGGCATGCTGATCGGCTGCAGAATAGTGCTGCATGGATGCTGGGTGTGATTGTAATGCTTTCCCTTGTTGCTATTGGCGTTCTGTGGGTCCCGAAAATCCGATCCCGGCTTGATGTGCTCGGCCCGGTGATTATCACCGGGGTGTTTGCAGCCATCGTTTTTGGAATGGTCGAGAAAAGAGCGGGCTTCTGGCGACCCGTGCGGTACGAAAAACGGGCATTCGCGCAGCAAATTGCCCGAATTGTCTCACCGGCCGACACGCTGCTTGGATGGTCGGACCCGTGGGAGGAGCAGCAGTATTACCTGCATCGGCCGATTCCTATCATCTTCGACCGGGACGAGATCGAACAGGCAATCCGCGACGCCGGTCGGGCGTGGGTGCTGGTCGATCAGAAACATGGCAAGCTGGAACTCGGAAAAGAATTCAATACTCGGCTAGAATTCCATTCGATCCACAAGGGCGATCCGAATCGGCTGCAACTCTGGGATGTTTCGGTCCGAAAAGAAATGTAGCCATCGACTTTATCGCGTTTGATCGGTACTGGGCGGGGTCCACTTCTCGTACAGCTCGTCCAGAAACTCTGCTGTCCGATCCTGCATGTGCTGCGGGGCATCCTTCAGCAACTCGGCCGATCTCGTGAGATGTTTCTCGGCTTCGGCATACTGTCCGTTGCCCATCCATGCACGGCCAAGGTTGCGCTCGAAGAGCGGGATGTAAACACTTGGGCATTGGTCGCTTGTTTCAGCAAGATGGAGTGTTTCCTTGAGAATTGACAGGGCTTCATCGTATCGTTCTTGCGCAAGATAGTTCATGCCGAGATTATTCATCGATACAATTGTTTGAAAGGAATCTGGTCCTGAAATGGATCGATTCAGCTCGACGAGTTGTTCCTGGATCTTGCTGGCCTCGTAACGTTGTCCTGTATTTTCCAGCGCAACTGCGTAGACCTGCATCGCGACCATTGTTCTTGGGTGCTCAGGGCCGAGGGAGGCCGTCATTCTTTCAACCACAAGACTCGAAAGACGGATGGCTTCCTCGTTCAAGCCCTCGCGCAAAAGCATCGTGGCAAGATTGTTCTGCGCAATCAGGGTATCAACGTGATATTCACCAAGCAGTTCTTTCGTGTCTTCAATGACGCGCCGACTGAGTGTGATCGCCTCATCCTTTTCGCCAAGATTGTGCAGCACATTGACCAAGTTTCCTCGAGCGATCCGCACCGTATAGTTCTTCGGCCCCAGGTTGGCCGAACCGACGGTGATGACATGCTCGTAGAGCTTCTTCGCCTCGCTCCACCGTCCTGCTTCAGACAGTGACGTGGCAAGATTGGCCTGATTGCTGAGAAGAGTCGGGCTGTTTTCCGGGAGCAGTTGAGATCGAATATCCACCACACGCTGAAGGATCTCCGTTGCCCGTTCTGGCTGGGAGAGGTTGAGATAGACTCGGCTCAAACCATCGAGTGTTGAAAGGTAGATGGGGGCTTCGGTGCCATACGCAGTCTCGATTCGGTCGAGCAGATCCAAATATTGGCTTTCTGCTTGTTCATACTCTCCGATTGTTCGAGTGAGCTCGGCTCGGATCTGACTGAGGAAGAGTGTTGAAACATGATCCTGTCCCAAAATTGATTCGGCTTCGGGCAGGGCCGTATCCAGAATCTCCCGGGCTTCATCATTTCGGTCAAGATAGATGAGCGATTCAGCAAGCGAGCCTTTGATCTCATAGGCTGCGGGCAGAATGTTCGGGTCTTGAATCTCGGGCAGTAAGGCGAGGGCTGAGCGGTAGTGCTCCCCAGCCTTCTCGTAGTGGGAGAGCGCCTCGTAGGTGTCGCCGACGATTTTGTGCAGCTCAAACCGCGTTGCCGGGCTGTCGGCAAAGGTCGAGTCGATATCCGAAGCCCACGAATCGAGCACGTCCACCACACGGACATCAGCGCCGAACTGGTTTGGGTTGGCCGAGGTCAGCATTTTGCGAAGGTAGCTGTTGACCGATTTTTCCCGGGCAATGGCACCCCTTGCTGCATCTCGTTCGGTTGAGGCACGCAGAAACCCGAGACCTGCGAGGATACTGAGTGTCACAAAGATGAATGTGAGCATGAGCCCGATCGTCACCCCCGCCTTGTTCCGGCCTGCAAACTTGCGCAGGCGATACAGCGTTGTTGGTGGTTGTGCCAAGACAGGTTGGCCGGCGAGAAGTCGTTGGATATCCGCCAAGAGAGCAGCAGCCGAATCGTACCGATCGAAACGGTCCACTGCCATGGCTTTGCCTATTACGGCCAACATATCAGGATCACTGATCACATTCGTGTCTTTCAACGACGTGCTGTTGCCGTGCTGAATCGCGTGCATGGCATCGGCAATGGACATTGAGGAGACATCGAATGCAGGGTGACCGGCCATCAGCTCGTACAACAAGACGCCGAGCGCATACACATCGGTTCGGATGTCGATCGCTCCGGGATCGGCGTCGAGTTGTTCCGGGCTCATGTAAGCAAGCGTTCCCAGGAGTTCCCCCGTCACCGTCGAACTCGATGCTGAAGAGTCGGGGTCCGAGATCAGCCTTGCAATACCGAAGTCCAGAATTTTGGGTGACCCATTGGTCTGCACAAGAATGTTGGCCGGTTTAAGATCTCGATGGATCACGCCCCGCTGGTGGGCTCCGTGGACACCATCGCATACCGCTGCCATCAGCTCCAGCCTGGATCTCTGATCGAGATTCCGAGAGGCAGCGTAATCCAGAAGTGTCAGGCCATCGACGTATTCCATGACGAGGTACGGGAATTGGATTGGTCCTGGCCCGTCGGTGATGCCTGCCGAATAGATCGCAGCGATGGCCGGGTGGTCCAAACGTCCGAGAATCTCGATCTCGCTCTCGAACCTTGCTGTGTGCTTGGTGCTGGCCAGGCCCGCTCGAAAGAACTTGATGGCAACCCGCCGGTGTGGGTTCTTCTGCTGGGCTAGATAGACATCGCTTGTGCCACCGCGCGCGATCAGGCGTTCGATGACAAATCCTTCGATGTTGCCCATTTCCGATAGGTTCATCGCCGGAACAGGAACCGCTCCGACCGCGATATCCAACTCACCGATCAGAACTTCATCTGAATCATCATGCGATTCGAGGATGATCCGGACCCTCTCGAGGAGTGCCTCATCGTCGGCGCACGCTTCCATGATGTACGCTTCCCGATCGGTCGCCGGCAGCTCAATCGCGTGTGCCACGATGTGTTTGGTCTGATCCCAGGTTGCATGCTCACCGGATCGGTTCATGCGCTGACCCTGCCCGAGACAACCGACCGAAGCCAGGCTCGTGCAACCGCCCAATCACGCTTGACGGTTCTGGGGGCCACGCCGATCAGCTCGGCGGTGCGTTCCACCGACTGGCCCGCAAAGTAGCGCAGCATGACCACCTCGTGCATTCGTGGATCCTGTTCTCGTAGCCGATCCAATGCTTCTTCGAGTGCCAGAAGCGTGTGCAATTCGTGATCCACGATGCCTTCATTGTTCTCGATCGGTACCCTTCGGCGGTCCCCCCCTCGCTTGAGTGAAGCCCGTTTGCGTGCATTGTCGATCAGGATCCGGCGCATGGATTCCGCCGCGGCAGCGTAGAAGTGCCGAGGACCATCCCACTTGGAATCGGGCTGGTTCATCAACCTCAAAAAGGCCTCATGGACCAAGGCGGTCGCCTGGAGTGTGATTCCGGCCGGCTCGGCCGCCAGCCGGGCCCCTGCCAACGCCCTGAGCCGGTCGTAGACCAGAGAAACCATCTCGGCAGAACACCGATCCTGAGGAGCAAACCCCCTATTCTGGGAAGTTTCGGACCCGGCATCCCGAAGATTTTTGGAATTTTGCGAGGAAGTACGTTCCATGTGTCCCCCAAGGTACTCCATTTTCGCACAGGACCTTGTGGGATGCAACACGTTTCGCGGCCCGGAGTCGGTTCTCCCCGGCTATCGGTCGCTGAATCGGACCCGATTCGGTGTCTTGGTGGTGACGAGGGCGTTCTTCGATGTTGGACAAGGGTGAAGAATAGACGCAAGTTATTCACAAATACCCCATCTTTACCTGCATGCCCCCGCTGTGTTCTTCCCCAAGACAATCAGCGGGGGCATGTTTTTTGGGGGATCAGCGGGCGGTCAGCGAATCGGGAGACTGGATGAGGCATCCGCCGGTCTGTTCGCCGCCGTCGTCGTCGCCTCCCGCGTAGGCGGGTGGTGCGAACACCATCGAGAGACATGCCAAAGCACACGCCAGAAAGAACGACTTCTTGAACGGTCTCATCACCATCCGACTCCTCTGCAAACTCCTGGATCTCATCTTCTCAACCGTGTTCACCCGCATGACTCCCGCCGTCACAGCCGTGCGCAGTTGATCGTCTTTCTCTCGGTCGGCCCCGAGGGCCAACGCGATGCGGGCCCGCTCCGAGGGTTCTTTCCAGCTCGCAGCGAGTTTGCCACGGAGGTCGGCATTGAGCCTCGACCGCAGCGAATCGAGAGCCAATCGTGTGGTCTCGCTCCTTTCAAGATCGGATGAGCTTGACCTGGTCTCGGCCAAGTGCTGCACGCGATCAAAGTCACCCGTTCGGCGTTCACGATCCACACGCCGGCTCGATGACCGGATCATCGCCAGATACGCCCAGCGGGCCAGCAGCCGAGATGCATTGGCGATCCGCTCCGCCGATGCCTCCGGCGAGAGGTCAGCCGTCAATATCTCGTTGGGGCGCTCCTCTACCATTTTCCAAACCCGGCACACCGCCCACGAAATCATGTCATCAACATCAATCGCGGTGCAGCGCGTCCGCTGGAGATGATGCTCGCAGGCCCGCTCGATCGCCTGCCGCGGACCGCTTTCAAACTGTGCCCAGAACGCCTGTTCAAATGCGGCCTGATCGACGTTGCTCATGACTTGCCTCCTGATCGCTCATCAACATCAGCAAGGCGTTGATACAGGGCGTGCAGCGAAGGCAGGTGCGGCGCCATATCGAGCAGGGAGCCGTCGTACCGCAGGTACGCGTGCAGATCCGCCGGAGGAATCAATGGTGCCTCGACATCAAGAAATGCTGCGAAGATCGCATCCGCATCGTCCAGCCGACCAGCCTTGAAGAACGCTTCGGCTCCGGTCATCATGATCGGGACGCTCAGCGGCGCGACATCCCATGCCCTCAGGAAATACTCGATCGCCTCTTCGGGCCGGTTGAGACGGACCAATCGGTCCGCGATGTTGCCGAGACTCACCTCCTGCCGGCGATCGGTGTCCGCGTAGCGAACGGCGATCAGTTCGACACGGATGGCCTCCTCAAGCTCACCGCGGGCCGACAGAACCAGTGCGCGCTGGTTGGGACGCGCCCATGCAGGATTGGCGTGCCCCTCGGCGTCGGTTTCGTCGTACCGCTGGAGCAGCCGATCAAGTTCTCGGCCGATATGCGCCAATTCCTCGGCATCGCCCCGCGAACGGGCTGCGTGCGCCAAGTTGCACCAGTCCATGATCGAGGCTTCGATCGGACTCAGCCGATGCGGGTCATCCGTCGTGACGATCGTGTCGCTCGGGTCAGGATTCTTCATGCTGGCCTCCTTGCCCACACACCGCTGGAGGTGGGCGCCTTGTCGTGGGTGGTCCGCCAAATCTGGACTCACCCTGACCGATCAACCTCAAAATACAGCAATATGTTTCCGGCCACTAACAATTTTTCGCGATTTCGGGTTTTTGCGGTCAGGAAAGGCCCATCCCGGCGGAAGGGATCCCGGGGCGTGGGCCTCGGGCAGGCGCCGTCGACGGTTCGGCGGGTCGGCTCAGGCCAGCCCATCCAAGGAGAACATCCATGAAACGGTCACTGAGAACCCTGATCTTCTCGATCTTTCTGGCGGCTGCCGGCGGATGGATCGCACCGGTCACAGCCCAGAGCCATGGCTACGGGTATCCCTCGCATCACCGCTCTTCGGTCTCGCTCGGCATCCTGATTCTTGGCGAACAGAAGTACGCCTTTGAAGGCGATGTCGAATTTAAATATGAACTGCTTGACGCATTCCGACACGCTGGATACCGAGCGGTCATTGATGATGGCGCCATCGTCATCTACTACGAAAGACATCGTCCCAGGTTCCGTCTTGTGGGATGCTCATACCGGCTCAGAATCACCTATCGGCCCGGGTGCATTATCATCAGGCCCTATCTCCCGAATCAGCATTGGTACGGACAGGAATTCCACCGATATGACCGATACTGGGAATACCGTCCGCATCGAGTGAGGCGGCACCGCTCGGACTATTGGCGTTGGAGAAACCGCGGGTGTCGGGGTTGGTAAAACGATTGGATCACCAGCGTACCAAGTGAACTGTCGGCAACCCACTGAACCGGTGGGTTGCCGTGTCATTCTTCCGTGTCACCGAATGATCATTGCAGAGTCGATTCGGTGGACCCTAGCTCAATGAAAGACTTCATCCATGATGATCCCATATGACTCGGTCTGGGTGCAGACCTTCGGCCGGTTGCACTTGGTCGTGTTGCACTTTCCGATCGCCCTGCTGATCCTGGCCGCTGGTGCAGTGCTCTGGAGGATGATCCGAGATAAAGCGGGCGATGACCGCTACGAGCGGGTTCCCGGCCTTGGGTTGGTGGCGGTGGGGGCCGTCTCGGCCGTTGGTGCGGCCGCGATGGGCTGGGTCTACGCCGGTGGTGAGTTTCAGGATATCGCGGGTGATCTCTCGCTGCATCGCTGGCTCGGGGTCGCCTCGGCAGCGGTGGCCGCTGTATCGCTATTCGTGGGAATGCTCTCGCGCAAGGTTCCCGGCAAGGGCATCAAGAAAGCGTATCTGGCCGGCGTCATGATGGCTTCGGCGTTGGTTGGTCTGACCGGACACATCGGGGGCGAGCTTGTCCAGGGCGAGGGATTCCTGACTGAGCCATTGCTGGAACACTATTTTCCGAAGAGCGTAAAGCCGGGCAACTCTCAGGCTCAGGAACCTGAGGATCAATCTTCCGAATCCTCAGAGGCCGTCGAGCCCGGTCAGCAAGATGATGTGCTCAAGGGGCCGAGTGTCGATTATGTTCCGGGCCCGGATGGGCGTCGATCAGAGGTTCAGGCCGCGTCGGGCGAGCCGATTCGGTATGACCCGGACATCGCAGCGATTCTCGAAGCCAATTGCGTGAAATGCCACCGGAAGGGGAAGTCACGAGGCCGAGTTCGGCTGGACACGCTGGATCGGGTCATGCGCGTGGTTGAGCCCGGCGATCCGGATGAGAGTCTGCTGATTCAGATGATTGAGTTGCCGGAGTATGACCCGGATGTCATGCCACAGGATGCACCGAAGTTGCCGCAGGACACCATCGACCAGTTGATCCGCTGGGTTCGTTCACTCCGGCCTGACAATGCAACCGCACCGGCTGAAGAGCCGAACTGAATCATATCTTGTGCGTTCCGGAGTGTGTCCTTCCCAGATCTGATACGGTTGTGCAGTGGCAGATGGATCTCTCTACGATGGCGCACCGCACCGGCTGAGCGAAGCCGACTTCGCCGATCACTTTCGAGATGCGTACCGCATGCTCTGGTCGATCGCGTTTGCCGTGCTTGGTGGCCCGAGCGAGGCGGATGATGCTGTTCAGGAAGCCGCGATGGTTGCACTCAGGCGTCTGGATGAGTATGAACCAGGCACCAACTTCGCCGCTTGGATGGGAACCATCGTTCGCCACACCGCGCGAAATATAGCCCGAGGCAACCGTCGGCGAATAGCCCGTGATCGGGCCCACTCCGACGATCTTCAACTTCACTGCACCGAGAAGGACACCGGGTCGAGCCGGGGCTCCCGGCAGCGTCTGATCTGGCCTGACGGCACGCTGGCGGAGGTGTCGGATCCGGACGATATCGCTGTTGTCGCGGCGCTGCATCGATTGCCAGAGAAGCAGCGGGCCTCGTACCTGCTCAGAATCGCCTGCTCGATGAGCTACCGCCAGATTGCCGAACTCATGGAAATCCCTGAGTCAACTGCTCGGAGCAACGTTTTCAGGGCGCGTCGGACATTGCTCGATGAAGGGAACAGTATTGCGAATCATGCAAGGCAATCACCCGGGAGGAGCCGTATCGAACAAGACCACCCCCCGGCCGACCCGCAGGACCCGAAAGGATGACCAACGATCGGCCACAACTCAGCGACCGAATTCTCCGCTATCTCGATGGTGAACTCTCACCCGCGGAAATGGAACAGGTCAAAGCACACCTCGCCGAGAATCCGGATCTTCAAGCCGAGCTTGATCGGCTGGCTCACATGGAATCGCGATTGGTCGCGTTGGCTGCGCCCGCTCATTCGCCACCCGAAATCGACTCAGTTCGTCGAGCCGACAGCCGGTCCCGCTCGAGGCCAAGACTCTTTCCCCTGGCTCTGGCGGCTGTTCTTGTGCTCGGTGTCTCCGTGTGGGCATTTCTGGCCGGTCCATTGTCCAGGCCATCGGCCGAGATCACGTGGGTTGAGCCATCACTTGCCTACGCGGCGGCGCTTGATCGCTTCATCCCCGATACGGTGTGTACCACGCCCGAAACATTCCGCGAATACACCCAGGAGATCTTCGGCGATGATCTCGAACTCGCTGCGCTGAATCCAGAGGTCGAACTCGTCGGCTGGAAATACCCGGCGAGGTATCCGTCAACCCGCCAGCTCTTCTCGCCACACTCACGAATATTGCTGGCCAAGGTGGAAGGGAAAAGAGCCATCGTGCTGATCGACCTGCTCAAGTATGACCGACCGATTGAGTTGAATACCCGAATTCAGGCGCACATGTTTCGTCGAACCATCGGCGACTTTGTTGCCTACGAGATCACACCATTGGATCGTCCCGTCGTTCTCGACATGCTGCGAGACTGACTGGAAATCCAGACCCGGGGTCGAATGATCAGGGGCATTCGAAGTACAACATCGACCTGTTGGTTGCCTGCGCAAAGAACTGCGAGACCTTCTCCAGTTGTTCTCTCGGGTCCTGAGACTTGGCCACCTCTTCGACTGCGAGCACCGCGATGGGCAGATCATCGCCCTCGCGGGACCAATATCCGTGGGTGAGTTCGGGCCAGTCGAAACTTTGCATTCGGGACTCGGCATCCCAAGGCGCGACATACCAATACCCACTCTCTGAAAACGAGCCCGAAGGTGCCAGGCCCAAGAGCACGGCATTGGGAGGCGTTGTCTGACCATCGGATGACAGAACGATCTGGGTCATCATCTCGGCTGTGTAGGGATCGGTTCGCACCGGCTCGGCTCCTTCAACCGTCCAGGAAATCTGCTCCAGAATGGCTGAGGTATTGGCATACAAGCGGATCAACTCGACCTGTGCGAGCTGGGATGGCTCCTGGAACGCGCCTTCGAACTCAATCGCTAGCTCGGGGTGAGGCCTATGCGGAGCGGCACCGAGGTGCTTGTCGCAGGTTTGGATGAGCCAGTCGATCGATTCGGACACGGTCTTACCGATGAGCGATGTCTCGGCAACTGGGGAGCCCGATTCTTCCACGAGATACAGCATCAGATCCCAGATTCTGAGCACAGCACGCATTGGGATGGTATCGCTCCGGGCGGCCTCTGTGACCAAGAGCCCATCAAGGAGACCTTGACCGCCGAGCCAGGTCAGGCTCAGGTGGGATCGATCGTCTTGCGGCTCGATCCATCGACCGG
Organism: Phycisphaerales bacterium; assembly: GCA_011053195.1. Classification (GTDB taxonomy): domain Bacteria; phylum Planctomycetota; class Phycisphaerae; order Phycisphaerales; family UBA1924. Next base: position 10,368 of record DRKT01000115.1, read on the forward strand.
CAAATGTGGCAAGAGGACGAAGTGCTGCTGTCACCTGCCTCCAGGCGGTCCGGATCTCTTTTGGTTGGTGACCGGCGAGCTCCCACCAATGGACGGCCTCATGCGCCATATCTCCCGGCTGAATCGTGATCATGGCGTCGGGTCCTCCTTGGTCGCACCACAAGCGTAGTCCGGGCGATTCGATCGACAGAACTACAGGATTCGGATGAAGTGAAAAACGGCCCCGCTCGATGCACGAGAACATCAGAGCGGAGCCGTGAAGGGAACGTCGATCGGGCACGGTTCAGTTTCGGCGTCGGCTGGTGCAGACGCCCGCGAATCCCAGCACTGCCAGCGATGCAGGTGCCGGGACCACGGTGACGGACAGGTTGAGCGTCATCGGGTTACCGCCTTCGTTGGTGCCGAATACTGGGAAAACCAGCGGCCCGCCCTGCTGCGCGACATGCAGGCTCGTCACAGAGAGACTGACAATCCCGAGATCCAGTGAATCCTGAAGGTAGCTCACAACATCGGGGTTGCTCAGGTCGAGATTGAACTCGACGGTCTGGCCGGAACCGGTGACGGTGGAGCCCGGTGTTTCGCCGATGATGGTGCCGACGGCGAACGGAGTCGGTGTGAAGCCATCGCGTACGTTGTTGGAAACATCGCGACGACTCCCGCCGAGGTTGTCGGTGGCGTATGCGTTTCGCAGGTCCTCCGAGGTTGGGTCCCCGAAGCCCCATGCAAAGTCATCGCCATATGCGAAGGCATTGAGTCCGTTGCGGAAGCCGGTACCGAACAGGTCGATGGATCCGCCCTCGTGGTACACATTGTCGTAGAAGAATTCGCCCCCGATGAGAGTGGCTGTCGCGGTGGCGCTGGTGATGATGTAGTTGGAAGCGCCCAATCCGGGTGTGATGTCGCCCGCGGTGACGAAACTGTTGAGAAACTGGGCATCGCGATCATCGAACATCCCCGGGATCAACCCCGAGCTGAACGTGGTGGCGGCCTCTCGCGACCCAAGGGGCACAGACGTGTTGAACGGGTAGTTCCACCGGTCAAAGGTGGGGTGGTCGTAAGTCACATTCTGCCCGGCAGCCGGTGCAGCCACGACGATCAGGAAACCATACAGAAGACACTGACTTTTCATTTCCAGGCTCCATTTCTCCCCTCATGTGACCCCGTTGCATTAGGGTGTGGGATCAAGTCTAGAACAGATGAGAATGAGTCTCAATCGCATTTGAGTAGAAAATGGGGTCCAGAAACGCCCAGACCGCTAGGCTTGGCCCCCAGCGGAGGGTTCGAGCGGATGGATTTGATCGAGGAACTGACATGGCGTGGCATGGTCCACCAGTGCACCGATGAGCAGGGGCTCCGGGAGCATTTGGCCTCGGGGGCGAGGCGGATCTATGTCGGGTTTGACCCCACCGCTGACAGCCTGACCATCGGGAACCTCGTGCCGATCATGCTGCTTCGGCACGTGCTCCGGGCCGGGCACACACCGGTTGTCGTCATGGGCGGCGGGACGGGGCTGATCGGCGACCCATCGGGCAAGAGCGATGAGCGTCAACTCCTGAGCAGGGAACGAGTGGAAGCAAATATAGCGTCACAACGTCGGATATTTCTGAATCTGCTCGGCTCTGATGTGACGATCCGCAACAATCTCGACTGGCTGGGAGGCCTTGGCTATATCGAGGCGTTGCGAGACGTCGGCAAGTATTTCAGTGTCAACATGATGATGTGCAAGGA
>DRKT01000116.1 GCA_011053195.1 Phycisphaerales bacterium
AGCGCCTCGGCCGCCGCCAGCTCCGCGCGGCGCTTGTGCCGGCTCTGCGAATACTCCGCCTCGATCAATTCCGGATCGAGCAGGATCGCCTGATACGCCCGGGCCGCCTCGACCGGATCATCCTCTGCCTGCGCCAGCATGCCCAGTTCCATCTGAAACCCGACGCGCTGCGTCGCCGAACTCGCTGCCAGCCCGAGGCGTTCGACGATCGCCCGGCGCTGCTTCAGGCTCAGGCGCTGCACACGGACGCGCGCTGCATTCTGCAAGCGGTCCGCCGCGAGCATCGCCATCAGCGACTCGAAAAGCCGATCCCGCGCCGAGCGGGCCCGTGGCGAAGGGTCGAGCCGCTGGGCCGCGGCGAGCGCCGCATCCGCAGCCTCGGGGATCCGGTCCAGCACACCCGCGCGGTATGCAAGCTCCGCGTACGTCAGCGCCAGGTCCGGGTCTTTCGGATCGTTCGCCAGCCGCTCGGTCAGCACGCGCTCGGCCGTCGCCCAGGGCAGGTAGGCGTGCACATACGAACCATCGACCACCACCAGTTGGTCGTCGTATCCAACAGGAGCGCCGGGATAGTCAAGCGAGATTTCCAGCGGCACCGCATCCGCAGCGAACGGGTCCACCGATGCCACACCCGACACGGTCGGGACGAGCAATTTCCGTCCGGCCACCTGCACCCGGCCCGGCGCCTTCTCATTCGGCAACCCGATCTCCACCGGCTCTTCATCCAGCACGCCCGACAGAGGCACCGACACCAACCGATCACCCACGCACACCAGCAGATCATCAACCCGGAGCAGATATCTCGGCCAGCCGAGCACCGACGCATCACGCCGACCGATCAGCTCACCCGAAACCCGATCCAACACCAGCACCGAAAGCTGATCGGGCGAGAGCGCCACCACGTGCTCATCCGTCACGATCGGCGCCGGATGGTCCCAAGGCTCGGCCTCGAATGCGCTCGTGCGATCATCACCCGGGAAACGGTGTGTCCACACAGGACGCCCCGAGTGGGCATCGGTCGCCGTCACCAGCCCCAGCGGGTCTGTGCGATACACCACGCCGCGGGTCGAGGCCGACGCGTGCGCCACGCGCCCCATCCGCTGGCTCGGAGACACGCCGGATGTTCCGAGCAGTGTCATCCATCGGAGTTCACCCGTAAACAGATCGAGCCCGACAAGATGCGAGCTGACCACCCGCCGGAGCGGTGCCAGCGTAAATACATTGAACACAACCGTGTCATCCACAAGGATCGGCGGCCCATGCAGCACACCCTCGATCAACTCCGGGTCGAGCCGGGTCGGCTGCACCGACCACAACTGTTTCCCATTGACAAGCGAGAAGGCGCGCAGCTGGGGGTCGCGCTGCTCTGCGCGTGTCGGCTCGGGAGCCGTCGCACCGACCACCACCCCGCGCCCCACGCCAATGCCCGCCGTGTCGTCGATCGACCCCGCCCCGAGCATCCGAGAACTGCGCCTCGGGATCGGGAGCACCGATGTCGGATCGGTCGGGTCATCCGTAAACTGCCATCGCCGTTCGAGTGTCACCCGGTCCCACGCTCCGATCGTCGACCCGGAGTTGATCAGAACCAGATCACCCGCGAGCACCGGCATCACCCAAGGCTCTGGATCGTCTGCCGGCAGGCGCTCGCCGCGCAGCAACGAAGCCTCGGAAAGTCCGCCCAAACCCGGACCCGCGATCGGCGCCGATCGCAGGGGCCTCGGCAATAACCCATCGGGCGAAAATGCGGGCCCCGGCTCCACCCCGCCGATCACGCGCACCCGCGCCGACGCCGGCGGATCGATCGGCGCCAAGGCCGCATCATTCACGTCGTCGGCGATCCCGGCCTCTTCTGCCCAACGCCGCGCCATCGCGCGCACCTCGGGCCGGTCCACATACGGCGTCAGACGAACCAACATCCGAGCACATCGCGCCGAGGCTTCGGGATCTCCAACACGGTCAGGGTGGCGCTCAAGCTGCGTGAGCATGAGCAGCGACGCCTCGAACCGCGCCGATTCGAGATGCCGCTCGGCCAGTGCGAGCGCCGCATCAAGCCCGGCGCGTGTCAGCATGTACGACCGTTCGACCCGCTCGATATCGCCCGATCGGAGCAGCCGGGCCGCCACGGGCCCTTCGCTTCTGCGGTATCGCTCGAGCAACTCGCCCCGCTCAAGCAGCGCTTCATGCACAAGGGCGCGCACCGAATGGTACAGATCCGGGTCCGTCGGTTCAGGAACAAGCCGGCGTGCTTCGTCATCCAGAAGCTTCTGAAGCACCGACACCGCTTCGCCAAGATTGCCCTGTTCGACGAGTCGGCCAAGCTCGCTGAGCACCTGCGCTGCCGTCGGTGAGTCATCGACATAGACCGGGTTGCCGGGCTGGGCGGCTGCTATCGGACCGATCATGGCCACAAGCCACAGCAAAGTTCTCAGACCAACACGGGCCATGGCGCGTCCTCTCGGGCCGGCAGAATCCGACCTGTTTCCCGAACCGGTGTATCCTGACGAGTCTACGGAATCAGTTGGTGCCGGGTTGCTCATGCCCGACCGATCGAACGTCGATGCCCGGGGCCATGCCGGTCCTTGCCAACACATCGGTTCAGCCCACACCTCTGGCCCCCGTGCTCGGGCCGCCGGCCGAGGGACTGGCCGGTCATCTCTTCCGGGCTGTCGGCGCGCGGTCCTTCCGGGTATTCGTGCTGCTGAGCATCGCCCTGGTGCTCGGGCTGGCCGATCTGACCCTCACCCTCACATATCTCACCAACGTGGGGATGTTCGAGGGCAACCCCATGGCGCGCTGGATCATCGCCATCGGGTCCCCGGTCGTGGTCGTGCTGTTCAAGATGGCCACCATCTTCATCTCATCGTCGATCCTCTACTGGCAGCGTCGGAACTGGCGTGGCGAGCTCGGCGCCTGGCTGATCGTGCTCGTCCTCGGCTACCTGACCCTGCACTGGTTCAACTACATCGCGTTCTCATCGGACATGACCGAGGCCATCGTCGTCATGGCCGCCGACCCCGGGCAGGTCGATGGGCAATGGGTTTCCCTTCAGTGATGACGCCCAGCCGCCCGGGCTCTACGCTCTGGCAACCATGCCACGCCTTCCCTTCATCGTGCTCGGGCTGATCGCAGCATCATCGCTTGTCGGCTGCTCGTCCTACGCCCCGCCCCAACTCGCCCTGACGAGCGCCCGAATCGCCGAGGAGTCGCCCGAGGGTGTCGTGATCGACCTCTCCATCGACGTCTCGAACCCCAACGAGCAGGATATGCCGCTGGAACGCGTCACCTACCGGCTCACCCTCGATGGCCGGCCCGCGTTCTCGGGCACCCGATCCGCCGAAGCCACCGTTCGCCGGCTCGGCACGCAGACCATCGTCCTGCCCGCTGCGATCGACCTCGAACAGTTCCCCCTGCCGGAGGGACAGGCCGAGTTTGTGCTGACCGGCACCCTCGTGTACGTCACCCCCGGCGAGCTCGCGCAGATCCTCTTCGACGCCGGCGTACGCCGACCCTCCGTGCGATTCTCACACCGCGGCGTCATTAACCTCGCCCGACCCCAGACCGACACGACGCCCTGACCCGCCGGCATCGGCAGAATATCTCGTCAGAAAGAAATAGATTTTACACTAGACCCAGTCCAGCGGCGACCGGTCCCGCTCGGATACCCGCACATCCAGACCCGTCAGCTCTCGCCGGAGCCAGTCGGCAAGCTCGGGCAGGTATCCCCGTTCCGTGTTCGTGTGGCCGGCAAGGATGATCGCCATCCCCTGCTCCAGATACCGCAGCACCTCGTGGTGACGCATCTCGCCCGTCAGAAACAACTCGCATCCGTTCGCCACTGCCAACGGCGCCAGTTCGTGCCCAGCGCCCGCGCAGACCCCGATGTGCGAATACAGCTTCTGCCCGTCTGGAAACGGTGTCGCCATCTTGATCCGGTCCACGCCGAGGTGTGCTTTGACGCACTCGCCGATCTGGGCAAACGTCAGCGCCCGGTCCAGCACGATCCGCCGACCCTGGCCCGCGTTGCGGTGGGGCGTCGGCTCAAGGTCGTACACGTCGATCACCGGCTCCTCATACGGGTGAAACGCCCGGATCGACTCGATCGCCAGCGCGGCAGCCTCGGCCGGACAAACCATCTCGAACCGAACCTCCTCCACACGCTCGAATCGGCCCGTCGAGCCGATCACCGGCTTGGCGCCCTCGAGCGGCAAGAACGTCCCCTCGCCCACAGCGCCGAACGAACACAACTCATACGCACCGATCCGCCCCGCGCCCGCCGACGCCAACGCATGACGTACCGCATCGACCGACTCGGGCGGCAGATACGTCACCAGCTTCCGACGAGCCTCGGTGCCAGAGAAAGGCTCCAGCGCGCGCACATCACCCGTCCCGAACGCGCTGACCAGCCAGTCATTCAGGCCCCCGGTTGCGGCATCAAGCGCCGAGTGCGGCGAATAGATCAGCATCCCGCTGCGGATCGCCCGGTGCACGAGCCGCTGCTTGGCATCAGAGCACACCACCCGCGTCAACGGATGGAAGATCGGCGGGTGGTAGGCGATGATCGCCCCGGCGCCCATCGCCTCGGCCTCGTCCATCACCGCATCCGTCAGGTCGATCGTCAACAGCACCGGGCCGGAAAGTTCGCCCTCGCTTTCACCAACCAAGAGCCCGACGTTGTCCCAGTCGCCCGCGAGTTCCAGCGGCGCCTTGGCCTGCATGGCCCGGATCAGTTGTGCTCGGTCCATCGCGCACCTCCCGAATATCGTAGCGATCCAGCGCGGCCTAAACTCGCCCCGAGTCATCGGCGGTGATACGCTGGCCGCCCATGGAC
>DRKT01000117.1 GCA_011053195.1 Phycisphaerales bacterium
CATACGGGGGGGAGTTGCACCGATCCGAGCGAAATCTCCCCGGTACCGGGCGGCGAGCACGGGTTGATTGCGGCGATGGGCCCGTTTGTGGTCTTGGTTTGCGTGGGCTATCGTCCGCTCCGGAACGTGAGGCGATTGACACACACCCAAGCCGGTGCCCGACACCACGCCCAGAGGATCTGGGTGTGCCTCTGCGTGGGCGTGTTGGCCGGGCTGGTGTGGACCGTGCCGGCGTCGGGTCAGCAGGACTCGGTCGTTCGGGCCACAGCCCAGCCGGAGGCCGCTCCGGGGCCGTTCGATGGCCGATTTGTGCGGTCGGTGCAGATCCTGATCGCGGGCCCGAACGAGGCGGACTTCCACCCGGCGGACCCGGCGATGGAGCAGCTTGTGCGCAATCAGATCCGCACGGGCCGGGGCTCGCGCGAGTATGACCAGCGCATCGCCGCGGAGGACATCGAAAGGCTGAATCGGCTCGGGCGGTTCGCCGGCGTCGAGCAGCTCATCGCCGAGTTCGACGATGGAACGATCGAGGTGACGTTTCGGCTCCGCGAGCAGCCGATCATCGCCGATGTCCAGGTCGAGGGCAACCGCCGGATCTCGGCCTCGAAACTGGCCAAAGCCATCGACTTCCTCGCGGGCACGCCCGTCGACCAGTTCGAGCTGGACCGGGCGGCCCGGGCGATCGAGGATCTCTACCGCGAGGAGGGGTTTTACCTCGCCTCGGTGCATGTGAACCTCGACGAACTGCACGACACAGGCGTGGTTCTGTTCGAGATCCGCGAGGGGCTGCGGATCAAGATCACGGCGATCCGATTCGATGGGAATGTTTCATTCCGGCGTTCGGAACTGAAGCGACAGATCAAGACGCGCACGGCCAACATCTTTGTCACCGGGCCGCTGGATGACGACCAGATCCGGGCCGATGCACGCTCGCTGGCGCGGTTCTACAAGGACCACGGGTATCTCGATGCCCGCGTGGACAGCCGGGTGCAGACCAGCCCGGACAACCGCGAGGCGATCGTCACGTTTTACATTGAAGAGGGGCCGCTCTACACGCTTCGCCGGGTCGTGGCGCACCACAGCGACGCGGGTCCCGAGGGTCCGGTGCTGACGGGCGAGCAGATTGTCGGTCTGGCCGAGATGAAGCCGGGGGATACGTATTCGGTGCGCAAGGTGGAGGATGCGGTCGAGCGTGTGCGTCAGGCGTACGGTCAGATGGGCTACACGGATGTGCGTGTGGAGCGCGAGGAGGTGCGCGATCCGCTGGAGCCGCTGGTTGACCTTCGGCTTGAGATTTTTCAGGGCAAGCGCTACCGGACGGGTCTGGTGCGCATCACGGGCAACTCGACAACCAAGCAGAGCGAGATTCGCAAGTTCGTGCAGGTCCGCCCGGATCGTCCGCTGGACACGACGGCCGTGGATCGTTCGCGGCGGATCATCGCCAGCAGCCGGCTCTTCGACATGCAGAGCTCGCCGCCGAGGACCTCGATCCTCAGGCCCGACCCGCGCGAGCCGAACTACCGCGACCTGCTGGTCGAGGTGACGGAGACCAACACGGGCACGCTGGGCTTCGGCGCGAGCGTCAACTCGGATGCGGGCCTGATCGGGAATTTCTCGTTCACGCAGCGCAACTTCGACATCACGGACACGCCGGACTCGATCGGGGACCTGCTCTCTGGCAAGAGCTTCCGCGGCGGGGGGCAGACGTTTCGCGTGCAGGCCCAGCCGGGCACGCAGTTCGCCACCTACAGCGCCTCGCTGATCGACAACTCGATCAACGACTCCGACATCGGCGGGAGCATCTCGCTGATCTTTCGCCAGAGCCAGTTCAGCGAGTTCGACGAGGACCGCCGCGGGTTCAACGCGGCCCTGTCTCGCCGGTTTGGACAGCGCTGGCGAGGCTCGGTCGATCTCCGCTGGCAGGCGATCGACATCTCCAACCTCGATCCCGATTCCACGACCGATGCCTTCATGTCCGAAGGCCCGAACCAGATATCGGGTATCGGGTTCGGGCTTCGGCGGACGACGATCCCGCCGGAGGATCGTTTCAGGCCCGGGCGGGGCTCGGTGGTGAATCTGACGGCCGAGCAGATCGGGCTGCTCGGGGGCGATTTCACGTTCACCAAACTCGATGCCGAGCACACCGTGTTCCTCACGCTCAGCGAGGACTACCTCGGCCGGCGAACGGTGCTCCGGCTCAAGACGCGGGCGGCGTACATCCCGCAGGGGCAGAGCGAGACGCCCGTCTTCGAGCGGTACTACCTCGGCGGGCGGACGATGCGCGGGCTGGACTTCCGAACCGTCGGGCCTCGGGGTGTCGCCAACGATTCGGGCTTGCCCAGCAGCGACCCGATCGGCGGGACGTGGCTTTTCTTCTGGGGCGCCGAGATTCAGCAGCCGCTTTACGCGGACAACATCTCGGTCGCCTTCTTTGTGGACACGGGCACGGTCCGCCGGCGATTCGGGTTTGACCAGTACCGCGTGACGGCAGGCAGTGGGCTCCGGCTGTATATCCCCCAGCTCAGCCCCGCGCCGCTGGCGTTCGACTTCGGATTCCCCGTGATCAAGGAACCCACCGACGAGAACCGGTTGTTCACCTTCAATGTGGACATCCCGTTTTGAGTCTGTTGCACAGCGAGGCCGCCCCGGTACAATCCGGGGCTCGGCGCCGACCACCGTTGGCGGCGCCTTTGCAGATCACAAGACCAGAGAGGGCGCCACAATGCGAACCCAGACGAGGATTGTTTCGGTGTCGGCCGGTGTGGCCGCGATTGCGGTGTTGTTGGTCGCCCTTGGCGCGGGCGTCGCGCACCGATTGGCCGAGCCGACGCGCGTCGGTGTGGTGGACATCGACCGCGTCAGCAGCGTGCTGGAGGAGTTCAAGGCGCCGTCGGACGAGCTCAAGGCCAAGCAGCTTGCCTGGTCCACCGAGCTGCAGGGCCTGCAGGATAAAATCAAGAGCATCACCGACGAGATCGACCTGATCCCCGAGGACGATCAGGACGCCAGGATTCAGAAACTGATCGAGCGGGCTCTGGTCGACAGCGAGCTCAAGACCAAGGGCCAGATGTACCAGCAGAGCTCGGACCTGGCGCAGGCGCAGCTCTTCAAAAAGATGTATGACCGGATCATCGAGGGTGTCGCCGAGATCGCCCAGCGCGACGGGTACGACATCGTGATCGTGGATGACCGGATCATCCCGATCCCCGGCGTGAACCGGGCGGCGCAGGATGACGCGATCGCCAGCAAGAAGGTGCTCTACGCCAACGAGGCGGCCGACCTGACCGATGAGGTCATCACCCTGCTCGACAACAAGTTCAACGCGGGCCAGTGATGACCACCGCCGATGCGCTTTCCATCACGAGCGGAGACCTCGCGGCACTGATCGGTGGTCGGCTGATCGGGCCGGGCGATGTCGTGCTGACCGGGATCAACTCGCTTGAACACGCCGGGCCGGGCGATCTGAGCTTCGTCCGGCGGGACCTGTTCGTCTCCAAGGCGAAGGCGTCCAAGGCCGGGGCGCTGCTGGTCGCCGAGGCGATCGACACGGACCAGCTCGCCGACCCGCCCGGCCGGGCCCTGATCGTGGTGCCGAGCCCGGACCGATCGCTGATCGATCTGCTCGGGGCGCTCCGGCGTCAGCGCTTCGGGGCTGAGCCGGTGGGCATCCATCCGTCGGCGATCGTGGATGATGACGCCGAGGTCGGCGAGGAGGTCTGGATCGGGCCGAACGCGGTCATCGAGGCGGATGTGACGATCGGCGATCGTTCCCGGATTGGGCCGGGCTCGATTCTTCATATGGGAACACAAATCGGAAACGACTGCGTGGTCGGCGCCAACGTGGTGATCGGGTCGGAGGGGTTCGGGTATGTCGCGGACCCGACAACCGGTAAGCACACGAGGCTGCCGCACGTCGGGACCGTCGTCATCGAGGACCGCGTGGAGATCGGCGCGGGCACGTGCATCGACCGGGCCAAGTTCGGCATCACCCGCATCGGCGCGGGCACGAAAATCGACAACCTCGTCCAGATCGGGCACAACGTCTCGATCGGCAAAGACTGCATCCTCTGCGGGCTCGTCGGCGTCGCGGGCTCGGTGGTCATCGAGGACAACGTCGTCATCGGCGGACAGACCGGCATCGGCGATGGGCTCACCGTCGGCAAGGGCGCCCAGCTCGCGGCCCGCGGCGGGATTCTCAACGATGTCCCGCCGGGCGCATCCTACTACGGCTCGCCGGCCAAGGAACGCGGTCAGGCGCTGCGCGAATTCGCCGCCCTGCGCCGGCTCGCCAGCGAGAAACGCAAAAAATGAGCACGCCCATCCACAGGCGCACCATCGCCCGTCCCGCACATGTCGCCGGCACGGGCCTGTTCACCGACATCCCGGCCAGCGCCGCGCTCATGCCGGCCGAGCCGGGCACCGGCATCGTCTTTGTCGTCATGGGCCAGACGATACCGGCAACCGTCTCGCACGTGGCCACGCAGTCCCCCATCCCCGCCTTCGCGGGCCGAAGCGCCAGACACACCGTACTGACCGATGGGAACGAGCACGCGATCACGGTCGAGCACGTCATGGCGTGCGTCGCCGGGCTCGGTATCACGGATCTGCGGATCGAACTCGGCCCGAGCGGCGAACTGCCCATCGGCGACGGGTCATCGGCGCCGTACGAGCAGGCCATCGCCGAGGCCGGGCTTGAAGAACTCGAAGAAACCATCGAGCCGATGGTCATCACCAAGCGGATCGAGCTCGACGCGGGCGATGGGCGAACGATCACGGCCGAGCCTGCCGACTCGGTTCGGTACACCTATATCTTCGAGCCCGACCCGCCGCTGGTGCCCCAGCGCGCCGAGTGGGACGGCTCGGCGGATATGTTTATTCACGATATTGCATCGGCACGAACATTCTCGTTCAGGCACGAGGCCGAACTGTTGCGCCGGCTCGGCCTGTGCAGCAGTTTCTCGCCCGCGGACCTGCTGGTCATCGACGCGCAGGGCCGGCCCATCGACAACGCCTGGCGATTCGACAACGAGCCTGCCAGACACAAGCTGCTGGACCTGATCGGCGATTTGGCGCTCGTCGGGCGACCGATCATCGGCCGCATCACCGCCACGCGCACGGGCCACAGTGCCAACCACAGGTTCGCGGCGATGCTTGCTTCGCTCGGCTGATCGGTTCAGCGCACGACGGACTCGATCACGAGCCGTTGCTTGCTCCGGCCGGTGCCCCACCACGTCTCGTATTCGCTCGATATGTCCTGCGCGACGACGGTCGTGCGTCCGGGGAGGATGGTGGCGATCCAGGTGCGCTCGTTGCGCTCGACCTTGCCCACGCCGAGGTCGAGCTGCCAGTGTGTGAGCACGACGTCGGCGTCGAAGGTGCCCAGGGGCGTGATGATGCGCTGCCGGCCGGCGTACTCGCTCCATGATGAACTCGGGCCGAAGTCGACCTGCTTGCCCCTGGTGTTGACCGCGCGGGTGACGAAGGTGCTTTCGACGCGATCGCCCGGCTTCATCAGCGCCAGCGAGAGCCGAACGGGCGGGTCGAAGACGCTGGTGTACGACCCGACATCGCCGGTGGCGCGCGCCGCCAGAACGGAGCCGTCGCCCCCGCGGTGGTAGGTGGTGCTGCGTTCGAGTTTGGGCTGGCGCTTGTCGGAGCTTGGGAGCCTGAACCACTCGACGAGCCAGTTGCCGGCATCGTCGGCGCTGACGCGCCGTTCGACGCGCCGTTTCGAGGCCTTGCGCGAGCTGCCGCGGTACTGCTGGTATCTTGCGATGATCGGGTCGTGCGAGTAGAGAAACTCGGCCGAGCGCATGCCCTCGGCCGGCAGGCGCACACCGAGCGAAAGCCCGCGCGCCGGCGCATCGGCACTGAAGGGTTGGGGCGACGAGCAGCCCCCAAGCAGGAAAGCCGAAAGACAGGCAACACGCAGGAGGGTCCATCTCATGGTGCAAGTCTAAAGCCGCCCGATCCCGCTCGTATACTCCGGCGATGCAATCTCTTTGCCGATTGGCCATCCTGATCGCTGCGACCGTCCCTGTTCTGGTTCTGGGAGGCGGGTGTGCCCTGATGGATGACCTCGGCTACCAGTACAACCCCGGCGCCCAGGGCGTTTTCGGGCTGTTCTCCCGCCCGAGCCCGGCGCAGGCGACGGCGTGGGCCATCGACGAAAAAGATGCCGACAAGCGATACCGCGGCACCCTGCTGCTTGCCAACGCCCCGTTTGCGGGGGATGAACCCTATCTGGAATTATTCAAAGACAATCTCGATGACCCCGATCCCGCGGTGCGGTCGGCGGCGGCCCGCGGGCTGGCGCACCACGGCCTGCCGGAGCACGTCCCGCTGCTCGTTCGCGCCCTTGGTGATGATGAACTCATTGTGCGCGAGGAGGCGGCGCGGGCGCTCCAGCGGGTCCACAGCGATGCCGCGGTCGGGCCGCTGATCCGCCGGCTCAATCCGGAGACCGAGCCGGAGCCGAGCGTGCGGCAGGCGTGCGCCCGGGCGCTGGGCCAGTACGCCGAGCCGCGGGTGCTCGCGGCGCTGGCTGCCTCGCTGCGCGACACATCGCTGGCGGTGAACCGGGCATCGAGCGATTCGCTGCACACGCTGACGGGTCAGGACTTCGGGCTCGATCAGCGCGCGTGGCTTGCGTTCATCGACGAATCGGCGGACCCGTTCGCAGACCAGCAGCGGTATGTCTATCCGGTATTCCAACGGGATCGGACGTGGGCGGAATACATCCCGCTGATGCCTCAGCCACCCAACGAGCCCGAGGCCGAGCCCGCCGGCATGCCGCGCCAGGAATAACAACCCGCACAACCGGACCCGATTTCATCGCCTTGTGCCGGCGCGCGGACCCGGGCCCCGCAATCGGCCGAACCTTGATCCGGACACCCGGCCCGAGGCCGGTGTGGTCCGAGAAAAGAGGGAACCGATTGTGCGCGCCCTGATCACGGATTCCAACGGCCCAAGGCTCACCGATTCGCAGCCGAGCCCGGAGCTCGGGCCGACGGATGCTCTTGTGCGCATCGAGCGCGCCGGGATCTCATCGCTCGACCTCGCCGCCATCGCCGGGCGGGTGAACCACCACGGCGTGCTGGGACATGAACTCGTCGGAACCGTCGAACGCCTTGGTGAACGCCTCGCCTCTTCTCCGCTGCTCGGCCAGCTTGTCGTGGCCTCGCCCAACATCGCGTGCGGCACATGCGACCTGTGCCGAAAGGGACTCAGCGGCCACTGCCGATCGCGCCGGGTGCTCGGGCTGCTGAACCACGACGGCACACTGGCGCAGCACGTCGTCCTGCCGGCGAGGAATCTGGTCGCCCTGCCCGCGGGGGTTGATCCCGAGTTGGCGGTGCTGGCGCCGGCGGTCGCGGATGCGATCCACGTGGCGCACCTGGCGCCGGTGGAGCGGCAAACGTATGTGACGGTGCTCGGCGACGGGGCCGGCGCTCTGCTGGCGGCACAGATTCTGGCCAAGCGCAACGCCTCGGTTCGGCTGCTTGGCGCCCGCGAGGAGCGATTCGGGTTGTGCGAACGGTGGCGAGTTCGGCATCGGCACATCGACGAGGCCGGCCGACGGGCGGATCAGGATGTCGTCGTCGTCTGCCTCGAACCCGAGACCGGGCCCTCGCTGACCGGCGAGCACGGTTTGCTGACGGCGCTGGGCATGCTCCGGCCGCGCGGGACGCTCGTGCTTCAGGGCCCCCCGGTGCCCGTCGAGGGGCTGGACCTTTCCTTCGGGGGCAATCTGGACCGGGTGATCCGTGATGAGATCCGCGTGCTCGGCGCGCGGTCGGGCCGGATCGCCGAGGGTGTGCAGGCGATCGCCTCGGGACTGGTGGACCTGCCGCCGCTGATCACGCGAAGGGGCAAACTGGACGAGGGCGTCTCGCTGCTGCGGGCGGCGGCCGAGCCGGAGCAGATCCGGACGGTGGTGGAGATCGCGGCATAGGCCAGAGAACCCGTCCGAATTCGAATGAAATCATCCGGATTTATTTTGAATCTGAATCTGGACGGGCGTTTTGATGTCGATGTGGACCAGGTCGGCCTGTGCCCTGGTGACGGTGTGACTATCCCTCTCCCGACTTCACCGCGTGGATTGCCAATTTCAACGCGATATGTCCGTAGTCCCACATAACGATGTTTGGTATCGCTTCGGGTAAAATTTGACAATTTATCAGTTTATCAGGTTTATTTCCTCTACAGGCAGCCATGCTTCGGTCATACTGCGTGCTGGGCATGACCCCTGTGGAGGAGAGCGAGATGCGTCAACTGATGATTATGTGCGCGGCGGCCGTTCTGGCCGGCGGCGCCAACGCCGACATTTTGCGCGTCGATGATGATGCCAATCCCAACGGCGACGGCTCGTCCTGGGGCCGGGCGTTTGATTCGTTGACCGATGCGCTCGCCGCCGCGACGGCCGGCGATCAGATCTGGGTCGCGGGCGGAACCTACATCCCCGTCACACCCGCCGGCCAAAGCGCAACATTCTCCATCCCGGTCGGCGTCGCGGTCTATGGCGGGTTCAATGGCAATGAATCCTCACTCGCCCAGCGCGGCAACCCGCTCTCGCCCCCATCAACACTCAATGGCCAAGGCACCTCATACCATGTCGTCACGTTCTCCAACGCAGGCCAGAACACCATTCTCGACGGGTTCTTCATTACCAAGGGCAACGCCAATGGCACCGGATCAAACGCCGACGGCGGCGGGATCATCGGCGACAACTCGATCCCCACGCTTGCCAACCTCAACATCAACCTCTGCAGCGCCGATTCGAACGGTGCCGCGATATATCTCGACGGCAACGCCACCGGCTTTGCCACCATCTCCGACTGCACGTTCGAGAACAACTCGGGCGGCGGCGTCTACAGCTTTGTTGATGTCAACGTCACCGATTGCACTTTCAAAAACAATACGGATGACTTTGATGGCATGCTCGTCTTCGCCGGGTCGAACATCCAGCTGGCCACCGGGTGTCTGTTCGATTCGAATACATCCTCGAATGGGTGCGGCGGCATATTTGTCATCCAGACCTCCGCTCAAGCGAGAAGCGTCATCACCGATTGCGAGTTCAGAGACAACGTCGGATTGAGAGCCGGTGCGATCGAGTACAATGCCTTGAATCTCGGAACCCATGAAATCCAGAGTTGTCGATTCTCGACCAACTCGTCCAGCCTCAGCGGCACGTCATCGGGGGCTATCCGGTTTGACAGCATATCATCGAACAGTTCATTGTTGGTCGAAAACTCGTTCATGACCGGAAACAGCAGTTCTTCATCCGGTGCCGGTGCCGTGTTCTCGAATGGATCTGGTAGTCTGCACATGGTCAACTGCACGATCGTCAACAACACATCCGTCTCCGGGCCGGGCGGTGCCGTGCTGATCAACAACAGCAGCACACTGCTCGACAACATGATCATCTTCTCCAACGACGCCCAGGCCGAGTTCGGACAGGACGACTCCATCTGGATTTCCCCGTCGGCGGGCACCGTGACAGTCAACAGATCCATCATCCAGGCCCTCGGCGCTGGAGACCCACCCCCGCCCGGGACGGGAAACATCTCCTCCAACCCGCTCTTCGTCGACCTCAACGGGTCCGACAACGTCGCGGGGACGGCTGATGATGATGTCAGACTTCAGGCCGGATCGCCAGCCATCGACCGGGGCAACAATCTGGCCACCAGCGCCTCGCTCATGGCCGACATCTACGGCGACACCAGGTTTGTCGATGATCCAAACACTGCGGACACCGGCGTTCTCGGCGGATTTCCGGGTGTCATCGACCTCGGCGTCGCCGAGTTTCAGCCGCCACCGTTCGTTTGCCTGGCCGACGTCAACCACGACGGCTCGCTCACCCCCGCCGACTTCACCGCGTGGATCGCGGCCTTCAACGCCAATGCGCCGGAGTGCGACCAGAACAGCGATGGTTCCTGCGATCCGACCGACTTCACGGCATGGATCGCCAACTTCAACGCCGGGTGCCCGTGAGCCGAGCCGGCTTTGATGCTCATGCGAGGCAGTATGCTGCTGCGTGATGCTCCAGTTCGCAGATTCTCTCCCGGTTGTTCCGGTATTGCACGCGGTCCGTTTGATCGGCGAGTCGTTTCGGCTGCATTCTTGCCCGACGGGTCAACCATGTGTGCGTGCTCATTGACCGGGTGGTCAACCTCTGGGCGCTGGCCGTTTCATGCTGGCCAGAGATCGAAGCTGTGCTTTTCGGCGCCGCCTGACCGAACACGTCCAGAGC
>DRKT01000118.1 GCA_011053195.1 Phycisphaerales bacterium
CAGATGCGGCCATGCTGCTCGGTCGAGGATCGCCCGGATCCGATGGCAGGATCATGAGATTTGACAACAACAACCCGCAATTCTACTTACAACAGTATGCACCTGACTCGGAAAATGAATTTGACAGGGTGATCTGTGTCAACCTTGATCTGAACGGACCTGATGAAATCATCATCTCACGCACGGCGGTATGGGGATACGATGTCAATAACAATCCGTTCTACAAGATAGTTGTGTACCACAATAACACCTCCGGGAATTGATTTGTCAACGCAGGGTCACACCCCGGTAGCATGAGTGTGCTTCCGGGGTTTTGGGAGAACCAAAATGATACAGCAAACAATACACTTTGTTCTCATTGGTGTTGTGACTGGATCTGTATGCTATTCGCAGCCGAGATTTCAAACGGTTGGCGCTACTCAAGGATCAAATCATATCAGTCATGCCCTCGGTGTTTCTGGAAACGGATCTGTTGTGGTCGGAATAGAATCGCCATTCGGTGCTTTCGAGCCGTTCAAGTGGACCTCGTCAGAAGGGAGAATTCGATTACCAACGAAGCTTGGTGGAAACGATTATACTCCATATGGTTTATCAAATTCTGGATCAGTAGTAATTGGTACATTTGATGCACCAACGGGCGGACCGGTCGGTTTCCTTTGGTCTGAGCAAATGGGAAGTGTTTCGATCGGGTCACTTCCCGGCGGAAAATCAACTTCGATTCTCATTGATGTGAGGGATGATGGTATGGCAGTAGGATCCAGTTCGTTTGCTCTCACATCTACAGGATCCAGTCTGAATCGAGCAATCAAGTGGACCCCGCAAGGCGGGCTCGAAGCCTTGCCCCTGCCGAATGAAAGCGATCTGGAGTTCGGAAGCCGAGCGACAGCAATTCTTGATGATGGACGAATCTTTGGACAATCGGTGACCGGCGCCTGGTTCTATTCTGAGCAAGACAACTCGTTCGAGATTCTTGAAGGCGCACAAAACATGAGCTATGCCAGTCCCGATGGCTCATTCCTATCCGGGAGTATTCCGACCCCTTCGCCCACCGCCGCCTATTGGACACGGGAAACCGGCCCGGTGCTTCTCCCCCTGCTCGATCCAAACATGTCCTTTGGCATGGTTCGAGGTATGAGCGACGATGGGGCAGTGATCGTCGGTACCCAACTCACAACGCCCGTCGTATGGCTGGATCAGGGAGACCCGATACCGCTGAACGACCTTGCCGCCGAACTCGAGGTTGATCTGGCGGGTTGGAACATAGTTGATGTCTTTGGCGTCTCTGCCGACGGCTCGACAATCGTCGGAACCGCGGTCAACACCAACACCAGCTTCGTCGAAGGCTTCGTCCTGACCATTCCCACCCCGGCTTCACTCGCCCTGCCCGGGCTGGCGGTGCTCGCGCTTGGCCGGCGGAGACGGCGGCAATGACAAGATACCGGTTCACTGAACGTTTCGAGATCGCACAGCAGCGCCGAACGTGGAGATGCAGATGAAACGTATTCATGCACTCGTCATGGGCTCGCTACTCTGGTGCTCGCCGGCGCCGGCGCCGGCGCAACCAAGCTTTGTGACACTCGGCGACCTGCCCGGCGGTGATATCAACAGCGTTCCCTCTGATCTCTCGACAGATGGGTCGGTCGTCGTCGGCACGGGGACGACCAGCGGTGGGCTTGGAGCCTCGCTCGGAGCATTTCGATGGACACGGCAAACCGGGTTGCAACCACTCGGTTCTCTTCCCGGCGGATTAAACTCTGGGGGCAATGGTGTTTCGCCGAACGGGTCATATGTCACCGGGCAGACCAGCTTTCAAGGTACTGGTTCCGTCGGCTGGGTCTGGTCCGAGGCATCGGGTATCGTCTCAATCGGCACCCTGCCAACACCAGGAAGGGCAGGCAGCAGCGCGCGTCAGGTCTTTGATGATGGGATGGTACTCGGGAGGAGCGCATATGGTATTGGTGATTTCGGTACCACTCTCGTTGCGGCAACGGTATGGACACCGGAGACCGGCCTCAGGGCTCTGCCGTTGCCGAACGGCGATTTCAATGCGGTCGCGGTCGACCGTTTGGCAGATGGGCGCATCGTCGGCAGTTCTTCGAACAGTTCATCGGCACGCAACTGGTTCTATTCCGAAGATACCGGTTTCGAGTTTCTCGAAGACATCAGCGGCTCGCCGCTGACAATGACCGGTTTTTGGGCGAACGATGACGGGACGCTGGTGTTCGGACACGGTGGTCCGACGGGCTCTCTGACCACCGGCGCGGCCTACTGGACTCCCGAAGAAGGCGAGCGATACCTGCCCGGCTTCGGCCCGACCACCATCACGCAGGCCACGGGATTGACGGATGATGCTTCACTGGTTGTTGGTTTCATGGCAACCTTCGCCGGCCAAGTATCGGAAACCCAGGTCGTCTGGCTCAACCAAGGCGATGCGGATACGCCGTACAACTACAGCGACCCCATACCATTCGTGGAGTATGTGGAAAGCATGGGGGTCGATCTCGAAGGATGGAGGATCAATGAGGTGAGGGGGGTTTCCGGCGATGGAACGACATTCATCGGGACCGCCAGCCCACTGACGGGACCGCCGGGAATCCATATCGAAGCCTTCGTCCTGACCATCCCCACCCCGGCTTCACTCGCCCTGCCCGGGCTGTCGATGCTCGCGCTTGGCCGGCGGAGGCGGGGGCCAACTGGGCAACCATAACCGGCACTCGACACCGCACCCGGCAGCACACACTATCTTCCCATCCCCGGGGCTCGCTTGCCGGCTTCTCGGCCCGGACTTCTGGTCGATGGATGCCGCACGATGCGCCGGTTGCGCATGCCCGCGATGGTCGCCATCGCCGGGGGCGACTTGGCCCTTGGTCTTACGATCTGAATCCGGTGCGTTACGATTGTTCATACCGGGAAACGTATATCAGGCCAGAGGGTATTACACGCCCGCGTTGTCGCGGTTCTTGGTTTGTCGCTCCTGCCTTCGGCGGGCGCCCTCGTCAAGCAGGATCTTGCGCATCCGGATGCTCTTCGGCGTCAGCTCGACGAGCTCGTCATGCTCGATGTATTCGAGCGACTCTTCGAGACTCTTGACACGGGGTGCCTTCAGTGTGACCGTTGCCTCCTTCGTCGCCGAGCGCATGTTGTCCAGTTTCTTCTGACGGACGATGTTCAGAGGCAGGTCGTTCGGGCGGTTGTGCTCGCCAACCACCTGTCCGCCATACACCGGGTCACCCGGCTTGACGAACAGCACGCCTCGCTCGTGCGCCAGGCTGACGGCGTGCGGTGTCACCTGCCCGGACTCGGTCGCAATGATCACGCCAAACTGTCGGCGGAACGTTTCGCTGCTGCGCGGGACATACCCGGTCAGCGTGTGGTGGATCACCGCTTCGCCCTGCGTCGCGGTCAGCACGCGCCCGCGCAGGCCGATCAGCGCCCGGCTGGTCATCTTGAACACGAGGTGCATCATCGAGTCGCCGCGAGGGTCGGCATGAAGCAGCTCGCCTTTGCGCGCCCCGACAAGCTCCATCACCGCGCCCATGTGTGCCGTCGGGACATCGATCACCAATTCCTCGACCGGTTCGCTCTTGACGCCGTCAATGATCTTCTCGATCACCTGTGGCTTGCCGACCGCCAATTCGTACCCTTCGCGGCGCATGTTCTCCAGCAGAATCCCGAGGTGGAGCAGCCCCCGCCCCGAAACAATGAACTCATCCGCGGAAGCGCCGGGCTCGACCCGGAGCGCCACATTGGATTGCAGCTCACGTTCAAGCCGTTCCCGGATCTGTCGGCTCGTGACAAACTCTCCCTCGCGACCCGCAAAGGGTGAGGAGTTCACACGGAAGATCATCGTCAGCGTCGGCTCATCGACCGCCACCGGTGGCAACGGCTCGGGCGAATCCACCGAGGCCAGCGTGTCGCCGATATCGACATGCTCCAGCCCGACCACCGCGCACAGATCGCCGGCCGAGATCTCGTCGACCTCCGTTCGCCCGAGACCTTCAAATCTGAAAAGTTGTCCGATCCGAACAGTTTGACTCGTCGAGTTTCCATCGGCGTCCGGTCTGGATATCCGTACGACCGGTTCACCCTTGCGGATCATGCCATTGAACACCCGCCCGATCCCGATCCGCCCGACATAGCCCGAGTAGTCGAGCGTCGTGATGAGCATCTGCAGCGGGGCCTCGGGGTCGCCGCTCGGTGGCGGGACCGCCGAGACGATCGCCTCGAAGACAGCCCGCAGGTCGGTCTGCCCGTGGTCGGGGCTGAGCGCGATGTCGATGTCATCGGTCGCCCATCCGTCGCGCGCCGAGCCATAGACCACCGGGAAATCCAACGTCTGCTCATCGGCGCCGAGTTCGATCAGGAGTCCGAGCAGTTCATCCACCACGCGGTGCGGGTCGGCCTCGGCCCGGTCGCACTTGTTCACCATCACCACCGGACGAAGCCCGAGCTCCATCGCCTTGCCCAGCACGAACCGGGTCTGTGGCATCGGGCCCTCGAACGCATCAACCACCAGCATGCACCCGTCCGCCATCCGCAGCACACGCTCGACCTCGCCCCCGAAGTCCGCGTGCCCCGGCGTGTCGATCACGTTGATCCGGTATGTGGTGCCGTCTCGCCCCGTATAATTGATCGCGCAGTTCTTCGAGAGGATCGTGATGCCCCGCTCACGCTCGAGCGGGTCGGAATCCATGATCAGCCCGTGCTGGCCACCCTTGAGCTTGTCCAGCTCGGCGTCCCGGAATTGTCCCGATTGGCGCAGAAGCTGGTCGACCAGCGTGGTCTTGCCGTGGTCGACGTGGGCGATGATGGCGATGTTGCGGATGTGATCCATGGGGCCCATTGGTATGCGCAAAAGAGTGGCATGTCAGCCATCCCCAACAGACATCCGCACCTCAAACGTGATTTCCAGTGCGCTTTGCTCGCCCGGTCGGGTCGTCCAGCGGATTGATTCGATGTGCTTCAGAGGCTTGAGAAAAGACTGGGGCATCTGAGCCGCACGCTCAAAGGCCTCCCCGAGCGGGCCGGGGTGGACCGAGGCGATCGAGAGCATCGGGCCTGATACCTCGTCCGAGGGCAGCTTCGATCCGATTTCCCGAACTACCCCGGCCAGATCGTTCGAGCCATCTCCGAGCAGAATCACCCACCATCCCGGACCCGAGGCCGATGTCATCGCCCAGGCTGCCGAGGGACGTTCGCCCAGCAGCCCAAGCTCGCTCGCTGCTGGACCCCCAATAGGTGCATGCCGAACCGCCTGAGGTAAAAACCCTTCAAACCCTTTCCCGTCTGCACCCGGATGACCGGAAAGAAACTCAATCAGCCTGTACATCGCCCAGTCAAAATCAACCGCGGCACCTTGGGTATCGGTCACCTCGATGGCCGCTTCGAATGATACCGATCGACCTTCCGGCATCAGACCCAGATACACCCGACCCGTCATCCAAGGACTCATTTTTTTCAGTGGTTCCCAGTCAAACGGGATCATCCAGATCGCCGGTGACGCCAAGAATGCATCGAACGATTCGACACCGGCCATCGCAAACCACCGATCCTGTGAGAGCCTGTCAAACCCGCGTTGAGACCAACCCGCGGCTGCTGGGGGCTGCGCGACGCCGTGGATCGTGACCTGGCCCTTCCAACCGGATTCGACCAATGCCACACCGAAGCTCAGAGAGTTATCGTTTTTGTTGAGCATGCCGGCGACGGCGGCGACCGGTTCGTTGCCCTCGCCCACAAGCACATCCCAGCGTTCCTTTGTGCTCAGCGATCGGATGAGCGCGGCGATAACATCGCCGCTGCTCTTGGGTCCGAAGATGACCAACCGGAGATCATTTGGGTTGCCTCTGGGCCCGCGCGGTCGGATCAGCGCCGCCCGATACGCTCCATCCTCGAGCGCAAAGACCGTATGCCCCGACTCGACATCCCGACCCTTGGCGTTCAATTCATCGAGCACACGTAGCGCCAACCCCCGGGGCATGACCGTGGCCAGCGCCCAACGCTCCTGATTTCCTTGCCAGTGTCCTGAACCGATCAAAATCAGCCGCCGACCCAGCAACATGTCGAATGCCTGGTCCGGCTCAACACCGATTGATACAGCAAATTCATTGAGTGATTTGGAGAGCGCATCATTGGAATCACCGACGCCAAACTCTTCAAGCATCGCGATGAGTGCTCGACCAGCGGGACTGGTGTGCTGCGCCTCGGCGTTGTCGATCACGACAACGTATTCCGAATCGGGGGATGCCTCGACCACGACACCCAATGCCTCGGAAGCGTGCCCCTGCAGACTCCCCGAAGCCTGAAACGCGGGCAGGAACACCACGAACGAGAAGATTCCGACAACCAACGCCCGTATCACGCGGAAACCCCCATCAATCGCGTCGGCGGTACGGATTCAATGCGACTGGACATCGGGAGCGGCAGCCGATCGGTCGGAAGATGCCGACCACGTACCCTGCGATCCGTACCAAGGAGGCAAAATGCCTTGAGATTGAGAGCCGGTGCGGTCTTCACCGACCAACAACTGACACGCATCCGATGCCGAGGGCCAACGCTCGATCCGAAGCGAAGCGGAACCTTCGCCAAAGGCTCCGAATGAGCCCGCCACGGGCACGGCCAAGCCGTCATCAAAGACGATCAACTGCGAAGACCGCCCGAAATCTGAAACGGTCAGTTGGTCGTACGGCTCCTGCATCGTGAACCCGATGCAGACTCCGGGGTCAGGCTGAGCACGCCGATCGGTTGCGGTGATCCGAACCGACATCGACCCGGGCGCCAAACCAAGCTGCTGGTTCTGCTGACGCGACAGATCCGCGATCCGCTCAAGCGCCCGCGTGCGCCAGGCAATCGCTTCTTCAAAGCGGTCCTGTCCCTGCTTCTGCGCAACCTCGATCACCGCTGAGATAGGCCGTTCGCTCTGACGCGTTGGGAGGAGACCCTGCCGGACCGCGATGGCGCCGACAATGAGCAGCCCGAGCACGCTGCCCGAGAGTACCGTGCGCACCCAGCGGATCTGCCGACGCTCCGAGACATTCAGAAACGGGCGCTCGCTGGCGACCTGATCCAGAATAGTTTGCGCAAATGAATCATCATCGCCGCCCACAGGCACCGGCTCACGAAGCACCGATTCGAGCCGTTCGGGCGCAATCGACCCCGATTGTCTGCCGCGGAACCATCGGCCCCGGAATCGACGATGACGGGAACTCACGACCAGACCTCATCCATGCGAGAACCATGCTTGACGTGCTCAGACAACACCCGGCGCAGCTTCTGTCGGCTGCGATGAAGATGGCTCTTGACCGTCCCCTCGGGCATATCCATGTGCTCAGCGATCCGAACGATCGGCCAGTCGAGCTGGTGGAACAGCACGACGATCTCCCGCTGGACCTCGCCGAGTTGCATCAACGCCACCTGCAGCGCATCGCGCACGTGCTCGGTCGATTCGCCCTTCTGCGTCGTCGAGTAAGGCCCTACATCGCCGCTGGCGCGCCAACCCAGAGCCTCCGTGTTGAAAATCGGGGCGTGCTTCTGCCTCGCATTGACATACAGCCGCTTGGCGATCGTGAAAAGCCACGTCGAGAAGCGGAACCGGTCGTCGAACCGGTGCAGATTCGCCAGCACCCGGACAAAGGCTTCCTGGGTGATATCCTCTGCGATGTCCGCCCGACCCGAAAGCCGGTGGAGGTACGCCCGAAGCGAGGGCTGGTGGTGCCGGAGCAGTTCCGCAGCCGCCTCCCGATCCCCAGCGATCGACCGCGCAATCAACCGACGCTCAATATCCCGTTCCATCGCCACAGTGAACGATCCTCCACCAGCAAGTATACCGGATGCCCGCATATCGGCTGCCATGACGACCCAAAGGACACAGACCCACCCCGGATTCGTGATCCCGGGCGGGTCTGTGAGGTGAGAAACGCGTTGTTTTCGGGCTTTAGGCGGCCTGACGCCGCTTTTTCCCGACCGTCCGCTGGTCTGCCGTGGCACGACGCCCGGGCTCCTCGATCAGCGTGTGCACCAGATCAAGGGGGCTGTTGGCCCAAGTGTCGGCTCCAATCTCCTCGGCGAGCCCCGGAGCCCGGCTGAAAACACCGCCGCCAACCGCAATCTGAGTGTCCCCCGATGCCCCGATCTCCTTGATCGTGTCGATCAACTGACGAATCTCGGGCAGATCCTCGGGCGATGATGCAAACAGAAGTAGAACATCTGGCTTGGTTTCATGGACATAGGCGAGGATTTCGTCTCGTGCGATCCCGCCGCCTCCGAACTTGACCTCGAATCCGGACATCTCGAGGAAGTCGACCGCCATCTGGGCCGCGAGTTCTTCGGGCTCGTGGTTGCCACAGAAGGCCAGGACCGAGCGGTTGGTGGTCGGCTCCATGCGATAGTGGGCCGCCATCTGATCGACCAGCATCCGGATCAGCCGGGTCGCGAAGTGGTGGGCTAGGTTCGAGAGCTGATCGTTCCGGTGGAGCTTCTGGACCAGTTCGAGCGTGGGCCAGTAGAGCTCAAGCATGACATCCTCGGGTGGGATGCCCGCGTCGAGGAGTTGGGCGACCGCCAGCCGGGCCGCGACTCGGTCGCCCCCGATCACGATCTCAAAGAAGCGTTCACAGTCACTTTCGCGGATCATCACACTCTTGCCTTTCCGCCCCGGTCCGGGGCCCTGTCCACGCCGGTGGGCGATGGTTCTGGTCGTGTCACGGGAAACGACCCCGCTGGCCAGTCCCGGACAGGGCCACCATCGAATGTCCCGAAGGCTCGGCTGGATGGTGGAGGTTTGAGTCCCGGGCGTTCACGTCGATCGCTGCGCTCCGTGGACCGATAACCGGAATCTGCTGTTATCGGTCTTGTGCACACAGCGGTTATCGGCCGAGAGGTCGCCGGCCGGGTGAGCTGTCCCGGGCGCTAGAGTGGGGCATGAACCCGAAGACCCAGGCGACCAGCATCTACAATAAGGGCCTTGAGGCGTACAACTCGGGCGACTTCATGACGGGGGCGCAGGCGTTCTCCCAGTTCGTCAAGCTCCAGCCGAAGAACGCCGAGGCCCTGCTCGGCCTCGGTATGTGCCTGAGCAAGATCGGGCGTTTCGAGCACGCCATCAAGCATCTTCAGAAAGCGGCCAAGCTCAAACCCATGATGCCCGAGGTGCGCGTGGCACTCGGGCAGATCGACGCGGTGCTCCAGAACGAGTCCGGCGCGGTCGCCCACTTCGAGCGGGCGCTGGCGATCAGGCCCTACTTCGGACCGGCGGTGCTCGGGCTGACCGACCTCTACCGCAAGAAAGGGGAGTTCGACAAGGCCGCTGATCTGATCGACAAGGCCTTGGCGCACACCAAGGAGCTCGACTTCCAGCTTGTCGGCGCGTTCGCATCGCTTGCCGACCGCACGGGTCGGCACGAGGACGCCATCCGCATGCTCGAGGAGGCGCTCAAGCAGGACCTTTCCAAGACACACCGCATGATTCTGCTGTTCAAGCTTGCCGATGTGCTGGACAAGTCAAAGGAGTATGAGCAAGCGTGGGAGGTCGCCGAGCAGGCCAACGCGCTCAAGTTTGTGCTCTGGGATGCGGACAAATACGATCGATGCGTGGACAAGCTGATCAGCGTCTGGACGCGCGAGCGCATGCAGGCGATGCCCAAGGCCGGCTCGGACAGTGAACAACCGGTGTTTGTGGTCGGGATGCCGAGATCGGGCACGAGCCTGATCGAACAAATCATTGCCTCTCACCCGCAGGGCGCCGGCGCGGGCGAGCTGGCCGAGCTTCTTGTGATCGCATCCAAGTTCGAAGGCATGCGCGAGCCCAAGGGCATTGTCTTTCTTCAGGATGTCAACCGGCTCCGGGCGCCGGCGATCAAACAGGCCGCCGAGCACTATCTCCAGTCGCTGCGACACACCTGCGAGATCACCGGCGGCGACCCGAACGCCGATCGCATCGTCGACAAACTCCCATACAACTACATCCTTCTTCCACTCGTTCAGATCCTCTTTCCGAATGCGAAAATCATCCACGTCCATCGCGATCCGCGCGATGTCTGCGTTTCCAACTTCTTCCAGGACTTTCTCGGCCCACTCGGCTACAGCTACAACATCAACCACATGGCCCGCTGCTACGCCGACTATGAGCGCATCATCGCGCACATGCACGAGGTCATCGACCTGCCCATTCTCGATGTCAGGTATGAAAGTCTTGTCTCCGATCCCGAGCCTGAGATCCGCAAGATTCTCGATCACATCGGCCTGCCCTTCGATGAGGCCTGCCTCGAGTTTCACAAGGCCAAGCGCGAGGTGCATACAGCAAGTCTCGAACAGGTGCGCAAGCCCATGTACACAAGTTCCAAGGCGCGCTGGCGTCGGTATGGCTCAAAGCTGGATCCGCTGATCAGCGAGCTCCGAGCCGCGGGTGTGCACCTGCCCGACGACGATTCTGAATAACCACAAGGCAGAACGAGATGCAGGATGTGCAGCAGGCATTGGCGATGGCGCAGTCGGCGTTCGCAGCCGGGGACTGGTCCAACGCGGGTCGGCTCTTTGAACAGGTTTCCAAACACCAGCGCCGAAATGCCGAGGTCTTCCTCGCGATGGGCATCTGTTCTGTCCGCATCGGTCAGCTTGACCAGGCCCGCCGATATCTGAACAAGGCTGTCAAACTCAAGCCCATGATGCCGGAGTCGCACGCCCAGCTCGGCGACCTCGAGAGGGCCCACATGCAGCGCGATGCCGCGATCGCGCACTACGAGCGGGCTCTGGCGATCAAGCCCGGCTTCGGCCCGGCGGTGGTGGGGCTGGCGAGTATCCGTCGGCAGCTTGGCGACTACGAGGGTGCCCGTTCGCCGGTCGATGCCGCGATCCAGCGCAACCCGGCGGGCGATGTGCATCTTGCTGATGCTGCTGCGATGGTGGCGCACGACCATGAAACCCGTCAGCGGGCGATCTCGATGCTTCGGAAGGTGCTCGATGGCGATCTGCCGGACTCGAACCGTTCCATCATGCTCTTTCGCCTCGCGGGCCTGCTCGATCGCGAGGGTGACTACGACGAGGCGTGGCGTGTGGTCACCGAGGCCAACGGGCTGAAAGCCGTGGCTTGGGATGCCGCGGGGCACACACGCAAAGTCGAGGCGTTTTGTCGTTCCTGGGATGCGGCGTCGTTCGGCGACATGCCCCGGTCTTCCAACCTATCGGAGCAACCGGTCTTTGTCGCGGGGATGCCGAGGTCGGGGACGAGCCTGGTCGAGCAGATCATCGCCTCGCACCCGGCCGGCGCCGGCGTGGGGGAGCTGCCCACGATCCCGCGCCTCGCGGTCGAGCTCGATGGATTGCCGACATCGGGTCCAACCCACGTTCTCCATCGCTCATCGGCTCTGACGTCGGCTCGGCTGGATGAAGCCGCCACGAAGACGCTCGACGAATTGCACCGCATGGCGGCCCTGCTCGATGAGGATGCCTCGGCGGAGCGGATCGTGGACAAGCTGCCCGGCAACATCGCCCATCTGCCCCTGATCGCGCTGCTGTTTCCCAAGGCGCGGATCATTCACACGACCCGAGATCCGCGCGATGTCGCCATCTCGTGCTACTTCCAGGACTTCGCCGGCCCGCTCGGCTATGCCTACAGCCTCGAATCGCTGGCATCGTTCATCGCCGACGAGCATATCCTGGTCAACCACGCCCGTGACGTGCTGGGCATCGAGATCCTCGACCTGAGCTACGAGCACCTCGTGGCCGATCCTGAGCGTCAGATCCGACGCCTCCTGGACTTTCTCGGGTTGCCCTTCGATCCGGCGTGCCTGAGCTTCCACACCACGACCCGCTCGGTCGCAACGGCTTCGACGGATCAGGTCCGCCAACCGATGTACCGTGGCTCACTGGAGCGTTGGAAGCGGTACGAGCCGCACCTTGGACCTCTGATCGAGACGCTGGGAGCGAGGGGTATCGAGCCCGGAGAGATCCGTTGATCGTGGTCGAAGATCGGCGTTTGCGGGCCTAGACTGTGCACCCGATGCCGGCCGGGTCCGAAGCCTGATCTGATCGTCCAGATCACCCCGATGCCGACGCGGATGAGCGAGCACCGAGATGTATGCAATTATCGAAGAGGGTGGCGGTCAGCGGAAGGTCGCCGAGGGGCAGGATGTCTTCATCGACCTGATCAAGGGTGGCCAGGCGGCTGCCGGTGAGAGCATCACGTTTGACAATGTTCTCATGACGGGCGATGGCAAGGGCAAGGTGACCATCGGGGCGCCGTATGTCAGCGGCGCCAGCGTCACCGCCGAGGTGGTCGAGCCGATGGCCAAGGGCCTGAAGCTCGACATTTACAAGTTCCGCGCCAAGAAGGGCTACCGCCGGAAGACGGGTCACCGCCAGCGTTACACCCACGTCAAGATCACCTCGATCAAGGGCTAGGTGGGCGTCGTGCCTGGGTTGGATCGCGCGATTGAGCAGCGGGTCGCCCGGGCGGTCGAGTTGCATCGTGCCGGCAAAGCCGATTCCGCGGTCGAGATCTACAAGCAGATCGCCAATGCCATCCGGCGCAAGCCGCAGGTGCTCAGGCTCTACTCGATGGCGCTGTGCGATTCGGGCGATGTGCCCGCTTCCATCGTACAGATCCAGCGAGCCATCAAGCAGGCGCCGATGGATGCGCAATTGCGCGTTGACCATTCCAAGCTCTTGATCTCAGCAGCCAATCCGGAGGAGTCCCTGCTGGAGGCCGAGCGGGCGTTGGCACTGAATCCTGATCTGACGCAGGCCGTCAGCGCCAAAGCCGCGGCATTGAGACAACTGGGACGGGCGAAAGAGGTTTACCCGTGGATTACATCCCTGATCTCCAAGCGAGAGAAGCTGGACAACTGGCTGATCGGGGCTTTGGCGGATTCGATCAAGGGATCGGATGATCCCGATGCGACCATCCGGCTGGTCGGCGAGGTGCTCGCACGCGATCTGGAACCGGACGAGCGTCGAGCGCTGCTCTTTCGGCTGGGTGAGTTGCTCGATTCCAATGGCCGATACGACGAGGCATTTGCCGCATTTCAAGAGGCCAACGAATTGAAAGGCGTCACATTCGACGCAGAGAAGTTCCGGATGAAGCTGAAAAAGATGCTCTACGCCTGGGACGAGTGCGAGAAGATCCAGAGCAGCAGCCAGTATGAACCGATCTTTATTGTCGGCATGCCAAGATCGGGCACCAGCCTGGTCGAGCAGGTGCTCTCGGCGCATCCGCTGGTGGCGCCGGCCGGCGAGACCAACATCGTTGCCCGAGCGGTCCACGAACTGGGGGCGACAAGGACACCGTTCGGCATCATCGAAACATTCTCTGGGCTCACCCCGGAGAGGCTCAATGCCGCTGCGAACAGCATTTGGAAGTCCCTGAGAATGGTCTCCAAGGCCGAGCCGAACCAACGCATCACCGAGAAGATGCCATCGAATGTCATGTACGTCGGTCTGTTGTCGATGATCTTTCCCAAGGCCAAATTCATCCTCTGCGATCGGGACATCCGTGATACAGGGCTTTCCTGCTACTTTCACGATTTCATCGGCATGCACAAGTATGCCTATGACCTGCGGGCATGCGCCGCTTTCGGGTGTGACATCCGAATGCTCTCGAACCACTGGCTGAGCAGCCTCCCGGAACGTGCACGACGGATCAGATACGAGCGCATGGTTTCGGACTTCGAGCCCGAGGTCCGCAGCATGCTCGAGTTCCTCGGTCTCTCATTCCATGCCCCGTGCCTGGCCTTCTACAAGCAGAAACGAAAGGTCGCCACCGCGAGTTTCGATCAGGTCAACAAACCGATTTACAACTCGTCCGTCGGTCGGTGGAAAAACTACGAATCCCACCTCGGTCCGATGCTCGATGAGCTCCGGTCCCGGGGCGAGCTGGACTGACGCTATTGGTTCACCTTCTCGAAGGTGCCCCGGTCGCGGTTCTTGACCACACCCGGAAACTGCAGCACCCTTCCGTGAAAGACGGCATAGACACCCGGCTCGAGCAGTGTTGTAGCGAAGAGTGATTCCGTCAGATTCTGGAGTGCATCGGATTTCTTCATCTCGAACGGGCGCATGGCTCCGGTAAGGATGATCGGCGCCGAGGGTGCTTGGATATCGGCCAGTATGCGGTCGCCCGTTTCCGAGAGCGTGTCCGTGCCGTGGAGGATGACGATGCCATCAATCTCGGGCTTTGAGAGCGCGGATTTGGCCGCGAGCACGATCAATCCCCGGTCGGCGTCGGTCAGCTCGAGGCTGTCCTTCTGGAGCAGTTCCATTGTCGAGACCTCGGTGTCTTCAAGGCGAAGGTGTCCGAGCATGTAATCAATGTTGGAGTGCCGGTTGACGAGCGATCCGATCGATTCGTCGTACACCTTTTCCATGGTCCCGCCGGTGGTGATGATGGTGATGTGCCTCATGTGCCTCTCGATTCAGGAGTGTGCCGATGTTCAGATGCTATGGTCATCGGCGCACAAAAACACCCCATCGCAGCGCGGCAGGGTGGAGGCAAGGCATCAGAAGAATGTCGTGGTGCGGGCCCTCCGCCTATTCAAGCATGCTCATCTGGAGTGGCTCGATGCCCGAGCCGGTGTAGCGGATCTTGGTCGGCATGCGCGAGGCGTTGTAGAACTCGACAATCATCGGGCCGTCGACGCCGGTGGTGTAGGATTCCGACGGCTGAATGGCGGCCTCGTCCTGTGGTACACGCACCGCGACCTGTCCGGCGCCCCGGTTTTCGATGAGCAGTTCACCGTTCTGGCCAGAGACGGCCAGGTTGATCTGCTGGTAGGGTTCGAGCGTAAACGTATTGCTTGCCGTCTGGATCTTGCTGCCCGACGAGCAGCCACCCGCGATCGAAGCCAGCGCAGCCGTTCCGACCAGACACACCATGATTCCTGGGTTCCGCATAGATACTTCCTCCGTGTTGACGCCCCAATCGCCGACGCCAGGCACGAGAGTTGTGAGATTCACAGGCCGGTCTTGCGGCGAATCCTGATCGAAACTGTGGGGGCTGGTGTATTCTGCGCCGGATTGGGGGACTGCATGGCTTTCGCGTCATGTTTCCGGACGCCGATTTCCTGCAAGATCGAGAGAGCCGGATCCGGTTGGCTCCCTGCCTCATTGATACAATCGGGCACTGTCGTGGCGTACACGAACCCACGGAGAGGGGACTATCCATGAAACTCGCCAAACGTGTGATCGGGATCGGGGTTGGGCTTGTGGTGGTTCTGGTGATCGCGGTGGTCGTGGTGTTTGTATCCATCGACCGGATCGCCAGGACGGGCATCGAGAAGGGGGCGTCCTATGCCCTGGCTGTGCCGACGACGCTTGACAGGGCGGATGTCGGCGTTTTTGCCGGCACCTTCGCACTCGACGGGCTTGAAATCGCCAACCCGGAAGGCTTCAAGACGCCTTTTTTCTTCAGGCTTGATTCCGGCGGTGTCGAGGTCTCGCTTGCCTCGCTCCGCTCCGAGGTCGTCACGCTGCCCGTGCTCAGACTCAGCGATATCGACGTCTATCTCGACCGGGCCGGTGGAAAGAGCAACTACGGCACCATCCTCGAAAATCTCAAACGGTTCGAGTCCGACACGCCCAAGGGTGAAACCGACACGCCCGACGAGAAAGAAAAACCAGGCAAGAAGTTCATCGTCAACCGGATAGAGATCACGGACATCACCACGCATGTCAATCTGCTGCCGATGGGCGGCGACCTCACGCAGACCGACGTGGTGATCCCCGAGATCATCCTGACCGATGTCGGCACCGCGGGTGAGCCCGTGTCGCTCGCGGAAATCACGAACATCATCACCAAAGCCATTCTCGCCTCGGCGGCGCAGGTCGGCGGCGGGATCATCCCCGATGACATCCTCGGCGATCTGCAATCCAATCTGGCGCAGTTGAACTCGCTCGCCGATTCGGGGGTCGGGATGGCGACCGAGGCTGTGCAGGATGTCGTGAACCAGGCCACCGAACAGGTCGATGAGGCGGTTGATCAGGCCAAGGAGCAACTCGAAGACGCTGCTGAAGATCTGGAAAACGAGGCCAGAAACGCGATCGATCAGGGCGTGCGAGGGCTGTTTGGTGGTGGAGATGACAAGGAAGATGATGACACGGACGACGGCGGCGGGTAAGCTCAGCACCCGATGAGAGCCGCCGCCGTCAGACCGACATTCGAGATCGAACTGGAGGCGGAACCCGAGGCCGTGATCAACGGGCTCAAGGACGATCTCGACGGAATCAACTGCCCATTCGAGGCGCGCTGGGCCGGCCAACACCTGCTCTTTACGGTTTGTGAACAGGAGCGGCATTTCTGGTCGCCCTGGCTGCATATCGACGTGCTGCCCGAGGACACCGGCTCCCGGATTCGTGCCCGTTTCAGCCCGCATCCGAACATCTGGACGATGTACGCGCTGTCGTATCTGGCGCTGGTGTCAGCGGCTCTTTTTGGGGCCTGTTTTGCCGGGGCCCAGTTTCTGTTGCACCAGAGCCCTTGGGCCGTCTGGGTCGTGGTCGCCTCCGCTCTGATCGGGCTGGCGATGTGGATCTCGGCCCTGATCGGCCAGCGACTCGCCCATGAGCAAATGGGCACGCTGAAGCAGCAGTTCGAGGCACTCATCGCGCGGAGAAGTGGAAAATCGTCGC
This sequence comes from Phycisphaerales bacterium, assembly GCA_011053195.1. GTDB lineage: Bacteria > Planctomycetota > Phycisphaerae > Phycisphaerales > UBA1924. The sequence goes on from DRKT01000118.1 coordinate 16,615, forward strand.
CGTCCGGATCTGGGCCGGAATGACCGATTTCGGCCGCAGAAGCCGGAAAACAGTCATGTTTCACCCAATCAGGCCGAGAAATCTGGCCAGATCGGCCCGAATATCGGCTTGACACGGATTCAATGCGATACACTGGTGGTGTCTCGGTGAGCAGATTGTCCAACTGGTGGGCGGGTGCGAACCGGGCGTCGGTGCCGGGCTGGGTCCGGAGTTCGGCATCGGGATTAGATTGATCAGAACACGGGCAAGTTGGAATTGATATGACCAAGCTTTATGTCGGGAATCTTTCATATGACACCTCGGAGAGCGAGCTGCGCGAGCTGTTCGCCCAGCACGGTGAGGTGACTTCGGCCACCCTCGTGATGGACCGCGAAACCGGACGCCCGCGCGGCTTCGGCTTCGTCGAGTTCGCCGATGCGGCCAACGCCAAGTCCGCCATCGAGGCCCTCAACGGCCAGAATGTCGGCGGGCGTGACCTGACCGTCAACGAGGCCCGCCCGCGCGAGCCGCGTTCCGGTGGCGGCGGTGGTGGATACCGTGGTGGCGGCGGCGGTGGCCGCGGCGGCAACCGCGGCGGCGGCTGGTAAACCGCACCGTTGCTCTCAAGTATGAACCACAGGCCGGGGTCAGGTGACCCCGGCTTTTTTCTGCGCCAACTTTTCGCTGTCGTCAATCATGAAACAACGTGAAATCAACCGCCAAGTTGATACACTCAGAAAAACTCTGGGGGCCACGTTGCGTGTGGAATCACGCCACTTCACGAACAAGGAGAATCGGATCATGCTGGAACAACTACTCGCATCACACAAAGACGAACTGCTCGGCGCACTCACCAGCAAACTCGGTGTCAGCTCCGATCAGGCCGGGGGCTTTCTCAGCAAACTCATCGGCATGATCCAGAGCCTCATCGGCGATGGGAAGCTCGATGTTCAGGATCTGCTCAAGGGGGACGTCAGCTCACTCACCGGCAAACTCAACATGGACGAACTCGGCGGCCTGCTCGGTGGCGGCAAGGAACAGGCCGAGCAAGGGCTCAGCGCCGTCATCGGCCCGCTGTCTGAGAAAATCGGCGGACTGGGCGATGCCGGCGACCTGCTTGGAAAAATCACTGGCAATGATTCCGGCGGCGGCGGGGGGATCATGGGCGCCATCGGCGGCATTCTGGGCAAAAAGTAAACCGACTTCGACCATACGAAACAAATAACAGGCCGAGGTCACATGACCTCGGCCTGTTTTCACGCATTAAACAAACCCAATCACACTATCGGTGGCAGACCAACCATGCGGCGAACCACACCGATCTGACCCGTGTGCAGTCCCTCGTGCCATGCAAGTGTGCCCATCAGGACTGCCGGGTTTTTGGCGAACTGGCTGAGGTCGCCTTCGATCGGCTTCAGCAGTTGCTCATCACTCAGCGATTTCAGCCAACCGATCATGGCTTCGCGTGTTGAAACGAGTCTTTCGGTCAGTTCCTGCCGACTCGGATACTTCGAGGCATCCTCGACCGATTCCGTCTTCATTCCGAAAAGTTCATTCCACGATTCAGGCACGCCCAATGCCTGCCCCGAAAGGTCTGCAAGAAAGAAGGCATCCGTCAAAGCCAGATGACCGACGATCCACGCCGGATGATTGCCACCAGAGCAGGGCACCTTGAAGAACGCCTCGTCCGGCGTCGCCTCAAGCAGACTCATCAGGAATCCACGCGAGAACCCAAGAGCACCCAGACCGGTTGCCAGCAATTCACTCATGTCACACTCCTTATCCGCCGTCCTTATCCGCCGTCCTTATCCGCCGTCCAAACGGATATGCTTGTTCGTATTTCATTCGGACAGTCGGCAAACCATAGCCTTGGTCCTCGCCCGGGACCACCCTCGCCCGATACGCTCCATCTCAAGTCCAGGAGGATGAACCATGGCTTCGAAGCCGAAGAAGAAAGCGGTGCCCGTGACCATCGGGGGCGTATTGATCGTGGTGGTCTTGCTCGTGATCCGGGCCTTGGGCGGGCCGGACCTGCTCTCGAGTCCATCCACCACGTCCGAACAAGCAACATCGCAACGGGCTGTCCGGGTTGATCCGCCGGCGCCCTCGGCCGTGCACGAAGCACCCGCGCGTGATTCTGCGCCGGTTGCGCAGGCCGAAGCAGACGATGGGCCCTGGCCCGAACCCGTCGCAGCCGACCACAGCGAAGACGAGATCCGCCGTCTGATCGACAATCAAATCTCCGGCGAGATGGTCGAGCTCTCCGCGGTCGTCGTCAAGGTGCTTCCCGATGATGACGAAGGCGATCGGCACCAGCGGTTCCTGCTCAAACTCAACTCCGGCGGCACCATCCTCGTTGCGCACAACCTCGACCTTGCTCCTCGAGTCCCCGTGCACGAAGGGGACACGCCGACCATCTTCGGCCAGTACGAATACAACGACCGTGGCGGCGTCCTCCACTGGACACACCACGCCCCGCGAAACAACCGTCAGGGCGGATGGATCGAGCTCGACGGCAAGCGGTACGAATAACACATGCCGAGCGGCCAGTTTCAAGTCGTCAGCCCATTCCAACCAACAGGCGACCAGCCAACAGCCATCGACGAGCTCGAAAAACGGATCAGGTCCGGTGCACGCTATTCCTGCCTGCTCGGCGCCACCGGCACGGGCAAGACATTCACCATGGCGCACCTGATCGAGCGCCTGCAAAAACCAACACTTGTTCTCAGCCACAACAAAACACTCGCTGCCCAGCTCTTTGAGGAATTCAAGGAACTCTTTCCGAACAACAGCGTCAACTATTTCGTCAGTTATTACGATTATTACCAGCCAGAGGCGTACATCCCCCAGCGGGATATCTACATCGAGAAAGATGCCAGCCGGAACGACGAGTTGGATCAGCTCCGCCTCGCAGCCACGAGCAATATCCTGAGCCGACGCGACACGATCGTCGTCTCCAGCGTCTCGTGCATCTTCGGGCTCGGCTCACCCGACGCCTACAACAACAAGGTCCTGACCGTCTCGTGCAACTCGCAACTCAACCGCCGGGAGTTCTTCCTTGCACTCAACGAAATGCAGTACCAACGATCCGACTTTGAGTTCAAGCGAGGTCAGTATCGTGTTCGCGGCGACGTGATCGAGATATTCCCGGCGTACGAAAGCTTCGCCGTTCGGCTTGATCTGTTCGGCGACGAGATCGAAAAAATCGAGCTGATCGATCCGACTTCCGGCGAGCTCCTGGCTGAGGAAAAGCAATTCCACCTCTTCCCCGCGGTCCACTACGTCATGCCCGAGGACCAGATGAAATCCGCCCTTGAGTCGATCCGCGAAGAACTGGACCAACGCGTCACCCAGCTCCGCTCCGGTGGCCACCTGCTCGAAGCGCAGCGACTCCTGGCCAGAACAAACTACGATCTGGAAATGATCGAAGAAGTTGGATTCTGTTCAGGAATAGAAAATTACAGCCGATACATGGACGGCCGGCGTGAAGGTGAACCTCCCTTTACGCTCCTTGATTACTTTGACTACGCACCACCCGAGCAGCCCTCCAAGCCCGGGAACAAGATCGAACTCGGAGATATCCGCCCGACCAGCGAGGAAGCACGCAAGCTCCGCCCGAACTACCGCGACTGGCTCCTGATCATCGACGAGAGCCACGTCACCCTGCCGCAGGTGCGTGCGATGTACAACGGCGACCGCGCCCGCAAAGAGGTCCTCGTCAGTCATGGATTCCGATTGCCCTCGGCGCTGGACAACCGCCCGTTGCGTTTTGAAGAGTTTGAGCGATTCGTGCCGCAGTTTGTCTTTGTCAGCGCGACGCCGGGGCCGTACGAGCTCGAGAAAACCAAGGGCGAGGTGGCCGAGCAGGTCATCCGGCCGACCGGGCTTGTCGACCCCGAGATCGAGGTCCTGCCCGCCAAGGGGCAGGTCCCGGATCTGCTGGACCGTTGCCGAGAGACCGTCGAGCGAGGCGAGCGTGTGCTCGTGATCGCCCTGACCAAGCGTCTCTGCGAAGACCTGACCCGATACCTCGACGAACAGGGCATCTCGACACGGTACATGCACAGCGACATCGACACCCTCGAACGCACGGAAATCATCACGGATCTGAGAAAGGGTGAGTTCAACGTTTTGGTTGGTGTGAATCTGCTGCGCGAGGGGCTCGATCTGCCCGAGGTCTCGCTGGTGTGCATTCTCGATGCGGATAAAGAAGGATTCCTGAGGAGCACGACAAGCCTCATCCAGCAGATGGGCCGGGCGGCGAGGAATGTCAACTCGAAGGTCATTCTCTACGCCGACAAGGTCACCAAGGCCATGCAGGCGGCGCTCGAAGAAACAGAAAGGCGCCGGGCCAAGCAGTTGCAATACAACGCAGAGCATGGCATCACACCGAAAACCGTCGAGAAAGCAATCCGTCAAGGCATCGAACTCGAACTTAAGGCACGCCGGACAGCACGCGAGGTTGTTGGCGCCAGCGATGAATCGTTCGAGACCGATGAACTCATTCACCAACTCGAAGCCGAGATGCTCGAAGCGGCCGAACGCACCGAGTTTGAACTGGCCGCGAAACTCCGCGACCAGATCAAGCTCATCCGCACCGGCAAGGTCGGCCGAAAGGGCAAAGTCAGGCGGTCGGAGCTGGAGCGTCACACTGGCAAGGGCAGAGTCAAATCCGCGGGCATGCCCGGCGTTCATCCAAAGAAGCGGAAAAAACGCTGAGTGCACCACTGAAATATCGGCATTGATGCGGCGCGTTGTCGATATGCAGAGCATGGCCACATCCCAATTACTCGACCACGAGACCGCCATCATGTTCCGTCAGCTCAAGGCCGGCTATTGGAGACAGGTCTGGCTCCGGCTCGCGGCGACGGCCGGCGAGAGGCCGATCGCCCTCTACGGTGCCGGGAAGCACACCATCAAGTTCCTTCGGTTCACTGCTGACATCAATCCGAGCCCGAAGGTGCTGGCCATTCTTGATGATTCACCTTCGCGCGACAGCATCGCAGGAGTCCCCGTGCTTCGGCCGGACCAGCTCGACCCGAATGATGTCGCCCTCGTTCTGGTCAGCTCCGATTGGATCGAAGCCAAGCTGACGGTGCGTGCCCAGGTTTGGGCCGATGGAAAGGTCCCGGTCGAGCGGCTGTATGACGGCATGCCCCTCCAGCCGATGCACGAATACGATCACGCTGGTTCCGTTCTCGAGATCAAACCCGATGGACGACGGGTGACGGTCGATGAGTTTGGTCGGAGCAGATCGACTCTGCCGCGGAAGTGTCGGGACTGCCAGCCACCTTCAGCAATCCCGCCCGTCAATGACCGGCGAATCTGGGCCATGCGTACTCCAGACTACGAAGTCGGCGTGCTCCAGGTCACACGAGAGATCGACGAAATATTCCAGCCCTATCAGATCTACCCCGGCGATCGCCATCGTCCGAACATCGATCTGAGAGAAGAAGACTTCACAACACATCGCGAGCCCGGGCTGATCACGAAAAGCACCAGAATCAGCGTCATCGGGAGCTGCTTTGCATCGAATTTCCGGAACTGGCTCATCGAGAACGACTACAACTTCTGCCAGTTCGAGGATGGCCCGTTCGCCGATACAGGCTCGCTTCGGACGGGGCCATTATTCAATACTGGAAGCGTTCGGCAACTGGTTGAGTGGGCACACTTCGGATTCGATGCAGCCGAGCCCGTGTGGAATGTCAGGGGCAGGCTGTGCGATCCGTACAGAAAGTTTATCAGTTGGCCGACCGAGCGAGACATGCACGCCGAGCGGGAAGCCCATTTCAAGGCTGTCCGTGCGATGGTCGCCGAGACCGATGTGCTGATCCTCACGCTCGGTCTGAGCGAGGTCTGGCGGAGCCGGATCGACAAGCGGTGTTTTTATCTTCTTCCGCCGCCGGGAGTGCTCGATCCCGCGCGCCACGAGCACGCCCTGCAAAGCCCCGAGGAATGTCTGGCGGATCTCGAACGGTTCTATGCCATCATTCGTGAACGGAATCCGTCGCTCCGCCTTGTCACCACGCTCAGCCCGGTTCCCCTGATGGCAACATACTTCGATCGTCATGCGGTCGTTTCAGATTCAGTCAGTAAAGCCACGCTCAGAACAGCCCTTCACTGGTTCTGTCAGAATCATCCGGAAGTCATCTACTTCCCGAGCTACGAGATGGTCCGGCGAAATCCGGATTGGCCGTACCAGCCGGACAATCGGCACGTCAAGGCTGTGCCCGTGGTCGAGCGCATCATGTCAACCTTCATGGCCAACTACGGCAAGCCGGCGACGAATCAAATCCACGAGCGCACGCACCGCGATGCCGGTCGGATGGCTCAGCACCCGGCCTGATTCGCTTCCAGTCGGACAAGTCCGCGCCGGCGTGATCCGATGCTCCTAGCATGACCCGTGAAGATCACCAAACGATTCATCTCGAATCTCGCGACCTATATTCTCGGGCTGGGCATCGGGCTCGTGCTCGTCGGGCTCATTCTGCAGTTCAAGCAGTACGTCGCGAAGAACCAGGCGCCGCCACAGCGGGCACCGCATCGCATGGTTCCGCCGCCCGGATTAAATTCACCTCAAACCACGTCTGAATCGTCCGGATCTCCAGAGCAACGCACCGATTGACCCGGCTACGATCCGGCTCATGCCACGGACAAAGACGACATCCAAGCAGCCAACGCGCTCGGTCCGGACGAAAAAAGCCGTCGCGCCGAAACAGCATCAACGCAGCACATCGTCGCCTGTGGAGAATGCTCGGCAGATCAGGATTCGTGGCGCCAGGGAGCACAACCTCAAGAACATCGACGTCGACATCCCGCGAGATCGACTGGTCGTGATGACCGGCCTCAGCGGCTCGGGCAAGAGCTCGCTCGCCTTCGACACCATCTTCGCCGAGGGCCAGCGCAAATACATGGAGTCTCTCTCGGCCTACGCCAGGCAGTTTCTCGACCAACTCAAAAAACCCGATGTCGAAGATATCGAAGGCATCCCTCCGACCATCGCCATAGAGCAGCGTTCATCATCGCACAACCCGCGATCCACGGTTGCCACGACAACAGAAATCTACGACTACCTCCGCCTGCTCTTTGCCCGTTGCGGCACGCCTGTTTCATGGGCGCCACGAAAAATAAAAAAAGACGGCACCGTGATCGAACGCTCCGGGCGTCCGATCACCGCAACTCCAAGCTCGCAGATCGTTCAGGCAATCATGGAACTGCCCGAATCAACCCGGCTCATGGTTCTTGCCCCGATTGTCCGAGGGAAAAAGGGCCATCACAAAGATGTTCTGGCGGATCTTCAGCAGCAAGGGTGGGGGCGTGTTCGAGTCGACGGCGAGGTCATCGACCTGCGCGAAGCGCTCAAAGCCGGCGGCGAGAACCCGCTGAATCTCGGGCGATACCTCAAACACGATATTGATGCTGTCGTTGATCGCATCGTGATCCGCCCTGATGTCAGACAACGACTTGCGGAATCGGTCGAGGCGGCGTTGAACCTTGCCGATGGCACCGTCTTCATCGCAATCAACGACCCGGGCGACCGAAACAAATGGATGGATCGAACGTATTCAACAAGTTTCGCCGATCCGGACCATCCAGAGTATGCTCTCGAAGAGATCAGCCCCAGGCTCTTCTCGTTCAACTCCCCGTTCGGGGCATGCCCGACGTGCCACGGCCTCGGTGCGATCCTCGAATTCGACGAATCGCTCGTCGTCCCAGACAAGACTCGGTCGCTTACGAAGAGCGCCATCGCACCCTGGAAAAAAAACGGACCCGGCGGGATGATCTATCCCCGAATTCTCCGCCGATTCTGCCGAAAGGCGGGCATCGACATGTCCATCCCGATCGGGCAACTCAAACCCAAAGACTACGACCTGCTGATGTTCGGCTCAAACTTGACGGGAAAAAACGCATGGCTTGGTGTTATGCCCATGCTTGATGCGTGGTTCCACAAAACCGAGAGCACATGGGTCAAGGACCACCTCCATGAGTTTCAGGCGGAACATATCTGTCCATCGTGCGCCGGAGATCGTTTGCGCATCGAGGCATTGCACGTTCTGATTCGATCAGCCCATGCTGTTGATATGAGCAGAATCGCCAGCGGAACGGTCATCGGACGAAATACCAATAACGGAACAATACTGAATATATCAGAATTCAGCAGGCTCAATATCAACGAGGCCATCGGGTTCATCGAGGCACTCGAACTCTCCAATGAGCAGGGCCGGATCGCAGAACCCATCATTCGCGAGATCGGCAATCGTCTCCGCTTCCTGTCGAGCGTCGGGTTGGAGTACCTCTCACTCGACCGGCGGACCGCCACCCTCTCCGGAGGTGAAGCCCAGCGCATCAGGCTCGCCACGCAGGTTGGCTCCGGGCTTGTCGGTGCCTGCTATGTGCTCGACGAACCGACTATTGGACTCCATCAGCGGGACAACAACAGGCTCATCAGAACGCTGCGCCATCTGGCCGATATCGGAAATACAGTCATTGTTGTCGAGCATGATGAAGAAATGATCCGGGCTGCCGATCACATCATCGACATCGGGCCGGGTCCCGGTGTCCATGGCGGCAAGGTTGTCGCCCAGGGCTCATTCAATGACATAAAGAAAGTCAAGCAATCAGTCACCGCCATGTACCTCACGGGGAAGCGAGAGATCAAAACCCCGGAGAAACGTCGGCCACTCAATACCAAAAAGACCATTACCGTCAAGGGCGCCAGGGCGAACAACCTGAAGAATGTCGATGCCGCATTCCCGTTGGGCGGCGTCGTGTGCGTCACCGGCGTATCCGGCAGCGGAAAGTCGACTCTCGTAAGCAACATACTCCTCCGAGCTATCCGCAAACATCTGCTCGGCAGCCGAGACATGCCGGGACAGCACACACGGATCAACGGCCTCAACCAGATCGACCGAATCATCGAAGTCGACCAATCACCCATCGGACGCACGCCAAGGTCTAACCCGGCCACCTACACCGGCATCTTCGACGAGATCAGAAAAATATTCACAACCACTAAGGAATCAAAGATCCGAGGATACAAGCCCGGTCGATTCAGCTTCAACGTCTCCGCGAAAAACGGCGGCGGCCGATGCGAGGCCTGCCAGGGCCAGGGACTCAAAAAAATCGAAATGCACTTCCTTCCCGATGTCTTCGTCGAGTGTGAACATTGCCTCGGCAAACGATACAATCCCGAAACACTCGAAGTCACATACCGCGATAAGAACATCGCCGACGTCCTCGCCATGACCGTCGAGGATGCCTGCCAATTCTTCGAAAACCACCCCAAAATCCTACGTTTTACTGAGTGTCTCCGCGATGTCGGCCTCGGTTACATCACACTCGGCCAGCCCTCGACCACGCTCTCCGGCGGCGAAGCCCAACGTGTCAAACTCGCCACCGAACTCGGCAAGGGCGTCCGACACGACGGCACCGCCTCAAGCGAACACACCCTCTACATCCTCGACGAACCGACCACCGGCCTGCACTTTGAAGACATCAACAAACTCATCGGTGTCCTCAACCGCCTCGCCGACGCGGGCAACTCGCTCATCATCATCGAACATAACCTTGATGTCATCAAATGCGCCGACTGGATCATCGACCTCGGCCCGGAAGGCGGCGACGCCGGCGGCCAGCTCGTCGCCGAAGGAACCCCGGAACAAGTTGCAAAATCAAAGGCAAGCCACACCGGACAATACCTCAAAGAACTACTCAAAAAACAATAAAGTCAACCACCGGCAGGCTTGGCCCTGTACCCCATCTCGCAAAGCCTCGCAACGACAGCATCACGGTGATCGCCCTGCAGGATCAGCTCCCCATCCGTAATCCCGCCACCCGTACCAAGGCCGGTCCGTAGGGCTTTCAAGAGCGCCTTCAGATCTGTCGCGTCCGCATCAAGCCCGGCGACCACCGTACACCACTTCCCCCGGCGCTTCTCACGCCGAACCCTGGGCGACTGATCCTTCGGTCCACACACCGCCCCCGACGCACTCCGCGGGCACGCACACTCATCGAGCACCTTGCCGCAGCGTTCGCAGGTGACGGGTCGTTCAAGAGATGTGCCGGCGAAGAGTCCTGACATGGTGAACGATAGGAACATGCCATCCGCCCGCGTGGCAAGAGGGGCTGGCTTGGCTCACGGAGCGGGTGTAACCCCAGCGAATGATCCGTGTGGCACGGGCTGCTCGCAGCCCGTGGTTCTTGAGGTGTGTAGTGAGAAACACTGCTAGGCGAGCTAGCAGTGCCACACGGATGTGAACTGTGTCGTTAGTCGGGCTACCCCCCGCAGACGAGGTCAGTGGCACAAGGCAACGTTACCCGTTTTGATTGGTTCCATGATTATGAATATGTCGCACGGTCTTCTTCCCAATGAACGGGAATAGTGAGCGCGTATACCCGACGGTTTTCCACCCGTCGAGTGTGTCCAGTTGTAGTTCTGACTTGATCACGTTCTTGCCGCGCAAGGTTTCCATGAGGCGATGAGTCCCGTGTATCAGGCCAACTGCAGTTATGATGAGTGACTCTCTTTCTGATTTGTCTGTACACGGGTACCAGTGTCCGTGAAATCCACTTGCCGCTAATACCAATTCATCCGAATCAAGATAGATGTGTACGTCAAACGACAATCCGACTTGTTTTGGAATATCCATTGACCATACGACAAACGGATCATCGTCGACAACTAAGAGGGTGAGTCGGGGTATTGCCTGTGTAATACGCCGGCAAACTTCCGTGGCTGCGGCGATGTTTTCTAAATATCCTGGTTGCCGGTGCATTCACTTGCTCATGTGAGTGACAATATCATCCCCAAACTCCGAGCACTTCCGCAGCGTGGCTCCGTCCATCAGTCGCTCGAAGTCATACGTCACCGTCTTCGCCGTGATCGCGCCTTCGAGGCCCTTGACGATCAGGTCGGCAGCCTCCTGCCAGCCCATGTGCTCGAGCATCAGCACGCCCGAGAGGATCAGCGAGCCGGGGTTGACCTTGTCTTGGCCGGCGTATTTCGGGGCGGTGCCGTGGGTCGCCTCGAAGATGGCGTGGCCGGTGTCGTAGTTGATGTTGGCGCCCGGGGCGATGCCGATGCCGCCGACGCAGGCCGCGAGTGCATCGGAGATGTAGTCGCCGTTGAGGTTCATGGTGGCGACGACGGAATACTCCGCGGGCCGCGTCAGGATCTGCTGGAGGAAGGCGTCCGCGATGCAGTCCTTGATGATGATCTCCTTGCCCGTCTTCGGGTTTTTCATCGTGTGCCAGGGCCCGCCATCCAGAGGCGTCGCGCCGAATTCCTTGGCAGCCACCTCGTAGCCCCAGTTCATGAACGCCCCCTCGGTGAACTTCATGATGTTGCCCTTGTGCACAAGTGTCACGGAAGGCCGGGCGTGGTCGATCGCGTACTGGATGGCCGCCTTGACGAGCCGCTCGGTGCCCTGCTGGCTGATCGGCTTGATCCCGAAGCCCGAAGTCTCCGGAAAGCGGACCTTGGCAAAGCGGTCCGGGAAGTTGTCGGCGAGCAAGCTCCGAAACTTCTTGTTGTCATCGGTGCCGTTCTCGAACTCGATGCCGGCATAAATGTCTTCTGTATTCTCGCGGAAGATGACCATGTTGGTCTTCTCGGGATGCTTGACCGGGCTGGGCACACCAGCGAAGTAGCGGACGGGCCGCAGACAGGTGTACAGATCGAGCTTCTGACGCAGGGCGACATTTATCGACCGGATCCCGCCGCCGGTGGGGGTGGTCAACGGCCCCTTGATCCCCACCAGATACGTCCGGAAGTCGGTCAGCGTCTGCTCGGGCAGCCACTCACCAGTTTGGTCGAAGGCCTTCTGCCCGGCCAGCGTCTCACGCCAGGCGATCTTCCGCTCGCCCTTGTACGCCTTCTCGACCGCAGCATCGAAGACCTTGACCGAGGCCGCCCAGATATCCGGGCCTGTGCCGTCACCTTCGATAAAGGGAATGATCGGGTTGTTCGGGACGTTCAGGCCGGCGTCGGTCATGGTGATGGGCTCTGGCATCGAAAAACTCTCCTGAAAAGAGGTCATGGGTGTCCGTTTCGTCCGCCCTCGGGCGGGGTGTCTCAGCAACAATAGGGGGGAGGTATGCTTCCGGGATGCAACGCCGATCCGCAATCATTGGGGCCGCCGCTCTCTGTTCGTTCGCCGGTTCCCTCGCCGCCCAGAACGCCCCTCCCGAGCAGATCGACGGACCCGGGCCCGATTTCCGCCCCGGCATGCTCTCGATCATGTGGGAGAACGACAGCCCCTTCCACACGCTCGGCACCAACGATGACGATCGCCACTACACCAATGGTGTCTCCATCGAGGCCTCCGTTGTCCCGAGCGACGCCTTCTACGACGACCACCTCCGCATCCTCGACCTCTTCAACGAATTCGACCGGCCCCGGGTGGCCACGGGCCTGAGCATCCGCCACTTCATCTTCACACCGGACGACATCACCACCCAGACCTTCCGGCCCGATGATTGGCCTTACTCCGGCTGGCTCACCTTCGGCCTGTTCATGCAGCGTCGGCAGGGCCGAATTTTCGACCATATCCAGCTCGATCTCGGTGTTACCGGCCAGAACTCCGGCGCACAGTCACTCCAGGAATATGTCCATTCGGTCCTTCCCGAACAGGAAGATCCCGCATGGATCAACCAACTCCAATCCGAATTCGCCGCTCAACTGAAATACCAACGCCGGTGGAGGCTCAGGCTCGCCCGCGATGATCAGGGCAATCCCGTCCTCGCCGATGAGAGCGACACCGGCCCCGCCACCGGTTCTCGTGGATCAGGTTTCGAGGCCATCCCATACGCCGGGTTCCGCGCGGGCAACGTCTTCGATGATGCCTCCATCGGCACACTCATTCGCTATGGCTGGCCCTTGCCCGACAACTTCGGTCCCGGCCGAGTCTTCGAGTTTGCCGACCACACACGCAGTGTCGGCCAAGACTTCGGCATATCCATCTTCGCCCGGGCCGGCGCCCGCTTCGTCGCACACAATATCTTCCTCGACGGCAGTTCCTTCCAAGGCAACCGCCTCGACCCCACGCCCGTCGTCGGAGAGTTCCAGGCCGGCGTCGAGGTCGAATGGAAAGGCTGCTATTTCGGATACATGCAGGCCTTCAACACCAAAGAGTTCGACGGCCAGATCGGCACCGATCGACAGGCCCAGTTCACCTTCGGCTTCAATATGGACTTCTAATCCGACCCCGAATCATCTCCCGCCACATCCGCTATACTCCCACGCATCGCCCGGTTCAGGGCCATACAACAGACCCGGAGGTCGAAAATGACGACGCGATTCCTCTCGCTTTTCCTTGCCTCTCTCCTCATCGTCGGCGCACTCGGTGCCCAGCCGGACGATCCCGATTCCAAGCCGGCCAAGGACGAAGAGAAACCAACCCCGGACTTCGTCGCCTACCCCGACAAGGCATCCGTCACCTACCACACCGGGACCTTCGGCGGCGAAACCATCCACTACGAAGCGACCGCAGGCACCATTACTCTCGTCAAAGATCCCGCCGACGAAGCCGAGCCGAAGGCCAAAATGTTCTACATCGCCTACCGCCGGACGCTCATGCCCGGCGATGAATACCAGGCCAGAAAAGACGCCGGCGAAGATGTCCCAGAAAGCAACTACCCAAACGCCAACACCCGCCCGCTCACCTTCAGCTTCAACGGCGGGCCCGGCTCCAGCTCCGTCTGGCTCCACCTCGGCGTCTTCGGCCCCAAAAAAGTCGCGTACGCCGACGAAGAAGGACGCCCCGGCCCGCCCCC
>DRKT01000119.1 GCA_011053195.1 Phycisphaerales bacterium
ATTCCAACTCGTCAGCCAGGTCGCAGGTCGGGCGGGCCGGGCCCAGCACGCTGGCACCGTGATCGTCCAGACGTACGAGCCCGAAACGCCGGCAATCGCCCTCGCCGCGGCTCACGACTACGAACGATTCGCGACCGACGAGCTGGCCATGCGCCGCGCGCTGGGCCTGCCTCCGGCGCGGCGGCTGGTGCGGATTGTCTGCCGGGACAAAGACCTGAACAGCGCCCGCCGGGCCGCCGAGAGCATCGCCCATGCTGCCGGGGATCTTGTCGAATCCAAACTCATCCGGCTCTCCGGGCCGATGCCCTGTCCCATCGAACGCATCGCCGACCATTTCCGGATCGCTGTCGAGTTCACCGCCAAAGATTCCGCGTCGCTTCAGCGGGCGCTGCACACCCTTCGGAGCCGGGGCGTCCTGCTCAGCGATGCCAAGACCGCTGTCGATGTCGATCCGATCGCCCTGCTGTGAGAGCACCCATGCCCACCCAACGCGCAACGGTCATGGGGCTCGGAACCTTCGGCGGCGGTGCGGGCGCCACCCGACACCTCGTTCGCCTCGGCTACGACGTCACCCTGACCGATATCGCCGATGAAAGCACGCTCCAGAATGCTCTCAAACCAATCGAGGATCTCATCGACTCCGGAGCGGTCATGCTGCGCCTCGGCGGGCACAACGTCAGCGATTTCACCACCAGCGATGTTGTGGTCATCAATCCCGCCGTCAAGCTGCCCTGGGACAACCGCTTCGTGCGCTCGGCGCTGGCCTCCGGCGCGCGCGTGACGACCGAGATCGGGCTGCTCATCGACGCGCTGCCCGACGGCGCCACGGTCATCGGCATCACCGGCTCGGCCGGAAAAAGCACCACCAGCGCCATGATCCACGCCGGTTTGCAGGCCTCGGACATTCCGAGCATCCTCGGCGGCAACATCGGCGTCAGCCTGCTCGACCGATTGGACACCATCACCACAGACACCACCGTCGTGCTCGAACTCTCCAGCGCCATGCTCTGGTGGCTCGATCAACCGGGCACGAACCAACGCACACCGCTGGACATTGCCCTAGTCACCAACATCGAACCAAACCACATCGACTGGCACGGATCGCTCGAACACTACACCCAATCAAAGCGTTCCATCCTTGACCGTGTACGAAAAAATGGCCACGCGGTTCTTCACCACTCGCTGCGATCCTGGCCCCGATCGAGTGGTGTTGCGTTCGAGTATTTTTCTGATTGCTTTCCGAATGAATGTTTGCAAGTGCCCGGCGAACACAACCAGACAAACGCGGCGGGCGCGTACGCAGCCTGCATCGCTGCGGGCGCCGATCCGAAACAGGCCGCCGGGGGCATCTCGGCATTTCCAGGGCTGCCCCACCGCCTCGAGTTCATCGCCGAGATCAACGGCGTGCGCTGGTACAACGACAGCAAGTCCACCACGCCCAGCGCCTCGCGCCTGGCGGTCGATGCATTAAAGCCGGCGCCGATCCATCTGATCGTCGGCGGCAGCGACAAGGGCATCGATCTCGGCCCGATCGCCGATCTTCGCCATGAAACGCAATCACTGCTGTGTATCGGACAAACCGGAACGACCATCGCTAAACTCGCCAACACGGAGCCCAGCGACACACTCGAACAGGCTGTCCAGCGCGCCGCCGCCGAGGCCAAACCGGGCGAATGCGTGGTGTTGAGCCCGGGGTGCGCTTCCTACGACCAGTTCGACAACTTCGAGCACCGGGGTCGCTGCTTTGCCGAGTTGGTACACTCGCTGGCATGAACATGCTCGTTCCAATGCTGGCCCTGTCGGCGCTGCTCTGGCAGCCGACGCCGACGGAGCCGTCTACCACACCAGCATCCACAGGACGGGTCGAAGTCTTTGATGGTGTCACGGTTGACTTCGACACGAAAACCGTCGAGGTCGATGGCTTTGTCCCGGTCGATGCGCATCAGGAAGACACGCCCGAGATCAACATCGAACTGATCGCCGAGGCGCACGGTGTGCGCGACTTCGAGGCGCTTGTCCGCGTCACGGCCGAGGCCCGGCAGGTCCACGCAGCATTGCTCATGCTCGGTCTTGAACCCGGCAGCCCCGGTCGAATCGAGGGCGGTGGCGACCAGCCTCTCGAACGGATCAAACCAACCGGACCGGAGCTTTCTGTCCGTGTCCGATTCGAGCGAGATGGCGCCGAGGTCATCGAAGACCCAACCGAGTGGGTCGTTGATCTGGACACAGGCAAGCGATTTTCCGAAATGCAGCCTCGGTTTTTCTTCGCCGGTTCTTCATTCCGAGAATATACCGGCCAAGAGTGGTACATGGCTCGGGCCGAGGGCACGCTTGTCGGCCTGTGCACCTTCGGCACCGAAGATGGAGGCACCGAAACCATTGGCTGCACACCCGTGCTCAGCCCGCAAACCGAATCGGGCGACCCATACTGGATCGCCGATCCCGATCGGATACCGGAGTTTGGGCAGAGGGTGACGTTGCTCTTGCGTGTCATCGAGCCAGAACAAGAGTCGGGAGAGAACGCTACATCGCCTTCTGAAGAATAAGGGTTTGGCGCTGTCCATCCGGCTCGCGAACGACAACCTTGACCGGCTTGCCGTAGAGGAAATCCGCCCGCCCGAGAGCGCCATACAGCGAAAGCCAGTCGTTCACCGTTTCGCCGTTGATTTCCTCGATAACCTGGCCACTGCGAAACCCGGCCCGAGAAGCGCCGAAGCGGGAATCGACACCACTGACGACCAACTCGCCGTCGATCTCGCGCAGGTTCAGCCCGAGACGGAGCGCGAGTTCCGGGCGGATGCTCTCCTCGTAGAGGCTCTCCTGTGGAAATTCCGAGAGTTTGACAGGGATTTCGAGCTGTTTCCCGTCGCGCCAGAGCTTGACCATGATCTGCGAATCAGGCCGAGCCGCGGTGACGACCGATCGGAGCTGATGCCACTGTGAAATCTTGTATCCATCTATTTCTGAGATCAGATCATCCGGCTTGATCCCGGCCTTATCCGCTGCCTGTCCGGGCGTCACCTTTCCGACGAGCACGCCGGTGCCGACAAACTTTCCCTCGTCGTTGTAGATCGCCTTGCCGCCGGACGAGGCCCCGTTGCCGACAATCCCGAGGAACCCTCGCCTGACGTGCCCGGTCGTGATGATCTGATCAACGACGGACTCGATCACGCCGAGCGGAATCGCGAAGCTGATGCCGGCGGACTGCCCCTCGCGCACACCGTCGCTGCTCTTACCCGTCGCAATGGCCACGTTCATCCCGATCAGCTCGCCGCGAGAATCGACCAGCGGCCCGCCGGAGTTGCCCGGGTTCACCGCGGCATCGGTCTGGATGTAGTTCGTAAACGTGTTCACCGCACCGCGCGTGATCGGATTGCGCCCCAGGCCCGACACGATCCCTTC
>DRKT01000120.1 GCA_011053195.1 Phycisphaerales bacterium
CCAACTTCTCAATGCATGCGTGGCGTTGTCGGATGAACAGCTCGACCATGAGTTCGAGATGGGTCTGGGGACACTGCGCAGGACGCTGACGCACATCGCCGGCGCGATCCGGGGCTGGAGTGACATGATCGCGGGACGCGAGCAGCGCCCGAGGCTCGAGGAACACCGGCTGAGCCTTGAAGATATCCGCCAAGCCCTGACCGAAGCGACCGACGATTTCGAGACCACCACCCGGGCGCATGATCTGGACAGCATCGCCACCGGAAGCCGGGGCGGGCGAACATTCAGCTTCACCCGCGGCGGGGTGCTCACCCACGTCACAACCCACGCGATGCACCACCGGGCGCAGTGCCTGAACATGCTCCGCCGGCTCGGCGTCGATCCGCTGCCGCCGAGCAGTGTGCTGGAATGGATGATGATGGTGGACCCGGTAGGCTGAGCGGAGGTGAGCCTCTTTCCGTTTTGGATCTGTTTCCGGCATACAATCGCGTCATGCTTCTCTTGACGATTGTTCAGGGTCCGGACAAGGGCAAGGCGTTCAATATTCCGCCGAACGAGCCGCAGCTCATCGGGCGGTCAAGCGAGGCGCTGCGCATCACGGATTTCACCGTCAGCCGGCGTCATGCCGAGCTGACACCCGATGATGGATCATGGTTTATCCGTGATCTGAAAAGTCACAACGGAACATACGTCAACGGCGTACGGATCAGCGCGAGGACCAAGCTCAAGATCGGCGATCAGATCCGGGCGGGATCGACGGTCTTTGCCTTCGGCGGCGTCGAGACGCGCCCGGAAACGGATATCGTCGAGATCCTCAGGCCCGAGGAGATCGACGCCGAGATCGAACGGACGCTCGCCAGCAACGCCGATTCGGTCCTGATGGCCGAGCCCGAGCCCAGAATCGCCGCCAACGAGCACCTGCGCCTCATGCTCGAGGCCAGCGCGATTGCAACGGACTCGATCGACCAGCAGGGGTTGCTTGCTTCGATCCTCGAATTGGTGTTCGACCAGTTCGAGCCGGAGCGGGGCGTGATCCTGATCTCGCCGGACAAGTATCATTCACCCGTTCCGGTTGTTGTGAAATATATGACACCGCCGAAAGGCAAGGAAGAGGCCAAGATCCAGCTCTCGCGAACCATCCTCCAGCACGCGATTCAGAAGAAGGAGAGCGTGCTCAGTTCAAACGCGATGGCAGACCCGCGGTTCAAGGCCGGCGATTCGATCCAGCGCATGGGCATCCGCAGCGCGATGTGCGCCCCGATTCTGTTTCGGGATCGTGTGTTCGGTGCGATTTATATTGACAGCTCGATCGTGAATTACACGTTCACCGCCGACCAGCTCGCCCTGCTCAATGCCGTCGGCCAGCAGACAGGCCTGGCGATGGCGAACCTCGAACTCGTCGGCGAGCAGCTCCACACGGAGCGCCTCGCGGTCATCGGCGAAACGGTCGCCAGCCTGTCGCACTCGATCAAGAACATCCTCCAGGGCCTGCGGGGCGGGGCGGATGTTGTCGAGATGGGGCTGCGCAAGAACGACCTGAAAATCGCCAAAGGCGGCTGGTCCATCCTCAAACGCAACCTGGATCGGATCATGAGTCTCACGCTGAATATGCTGGCGTTCAGTCGGCAGCAGAATATTGAAATCGAGTTGACCAAGCTCGGGCCTTTGATCGAGGAGTCGGCGCAGCTGCTCGAGGGCCTGTGTCGGACCCGTCAGGTGCCTTTGATTGTGGATGTCGATCCGGACATCCCGCCGGTGCCGGTCGATCCGAATCTGATCCACCAGGTGATGATGAATCTGCTGACCAACGCGGTCGAGGCTGTCGAAGCGAAAACGGGTGCTGTGACGGTGCGCGTTGAGTACTTCCCACACGGCCGGCCCGATGCGCAGGGCAAGCCCAAGCCGAGGCCCCGAGGCACCAGCGGGGCGGAGATCGAGATCGCGGTCATCGACAACGGACCGGGCGTCGATCCGAAGCAGGTGGATTGGATCTTCGAGCCGTTCAACACGACCAAGGGCATGCGCGGCACGGGCCTCGGGCTCGCTGTCACCAAACGCATCATCGAAGACCACCACGGGCAGATCCGCGTCGAAAAGACCGAGGGCGGCGGGGCCACCTTCCGGGTCATTCTCCCCGCGGATCCGGCCCAACTGATCGACCCGTCCGCGACCGCGGCAAGCCGAACCCAGAGCTCGGTCCCCAGAAGGCTCTGACCCCAAGGATCAGTCCGTGCATGAACTCGCTACGATGATCCATGAGTGAATTTGATCAGGCCATCCGCGATGTCACCGAAGCCCACAGCCCCGCGATCGTCTTCGGCGCCAGGCTTGCCGATCCGGACGAGGCGCCGTATTCGCTGCGCGAGAAGGCCAGCCCGTGGCATGCGTGGTCCGAGCAAGCGGCTGCGGTGCTCGGCGTGGCGGTCGAGATCGCGGGCAGTCAGAGGCTCGAAAGCAATTCGCAGGATGAGTTGGTCACGATGCTCGCCGGCCTGCGGATGGGCTACATGAAGGTGGTGTCGGATCTCGCCGACAGCATGGACATCCCCGAGGGCGAATTGCACAACCGGATCAACGAAACGCTCAACAACGCCGCGGTCGATGAGAACCCGGATCACGAATAGCGATGCCCGCCGAGCGTTCCATTCTGCACGCCGACATGGACGCATTCTTCGCCTCGGTCGAACAGCTTGATCACCCGGAACTGCGAGGCAGGCCCGTGCTTGTGGGCGGTGCGGGTCGGCGCGCGGTTGTCGCGGCAGCATCGTATGAAGCCCGCGCCTTCGGATGCTGCAGCGCCATGCCCACAGCCGTCGCGCGCAGACTCTGCCCGGATGCTGTTGTGGTCAAGCCCCGGGGCGAGCGATACCGCGAGGTCAGCCGGGCCGTGTTCGAGATCTTCGAATCGGTGACGCCGATCATCGAACCGCTCTCGATCGACGAGGCCTTTCTCGATGTCACCGGCTCGATCCGCCTGCTCGGCGAACCGATCGAGATCGCCAGATCCATCAAACGGCGGGTCCGGGAGGAGACAGGACTGTGTGTCTCGGTCGGAGTTGCGCCGAATAAATTTCTCGCCAAGCTCGCCAGCGACATGGACAAGCCGGACGGGCTGACCGTGATCGAGCGCAGCCGGGTGGATGAGATTCTCGGCCCGATGCCCGTGTCGGCGATCTTCGGTGTCGGCGAATCGGCGCAGCGGAGGCTGCAACGCCTTGGCGTGCGCACGATCGCGCAGCTGCGCGCCATGCCGGAAGCGGTCCTCATGAATACCTTCGGATCATTCGGCTCCAAGATTCTGATGTTATCCAAGGGGATCGATGATCGTCCCGTGGTTCGCAGGCAGGGCGCCAAGAGTGT
Source organism: Phycisphaerales bacterium (assembly GCA_011053195.1). Classification (GTDB taxonomy): domain Bacteria; phylum Planctomycetota; class Phycisphaerae; order Phycisphaerales; family UBA1924. The sequence continues at coordinate 3,361 of DRKT01000120.1, forward strand.
CGGGCACGAACAGACCTTCGAGGAGGACATCGAAGACCGCGATGCCCTGCGCGCGATTCTGCTCGGCCAGACCGAGCGCGTGGCGATGCGTCTCAGGCAGAAAGAACTGGAAGCCCGCACGGTGACGCTCAAGGTGCGCTTCGGCGATTTCGAGACCATCACACGATCAGAAACGCTGGATCAGCCGACACACGCCACCGAGGCCATCTGGAATGCGGTGCTCGGGCTGTTCAATTCGTGGGCATCTCACAGCTTCCGTCCGGTTCGGCTTATCGGAATCTCGGCGAGTCAACTGGCCTCGCCGGGCGGGGCTCAGCCAAGCCTGTTCCAGCCGGAAGAGGAGAGAACGGAACGCTCGCTCGATCTGGCGAGCGATGCGATCACGTCCGCCTTCGGGCCCGGGGCGATCCGCCGGGCGGCCTCGCTGGATAGCCGACAGAACCGGCCCGGTCCGTAGTCCGAAACATCGGCAGATCCTGCAACCGTCCGAGGTGCTGTGCGTATATCCTGCATACGCATCTGATCTCGGGGTGTGTTGTCGGTACAGGTATCACAAAGTATGAGTCATGTGAACCAATCTGTTTCCGGGTTCGAGCTGCTCTCTCCGGTGTGTCGGTCGTTGAGGAGCGGGAAGGCCCGCAGGGCGCTTCGATTCATCGACGAGCTCGATCGTGATGCCCTGCGCCAGATTCAGCCCGACCGCCTTGTCGAGCGTCCGATCCTACTGGCACTTTCGCACGGATTTGAGTCCGTCGCGCAGCGCTTGGTCGAGTGTGGGCTGCGTCCGAATCTGTGGGAAGCCGCTGCATTGGATCTTTGTGATGAGGTCCACACCATCGCGGTTGGCGCTTTGGATCGTCTGAATGTGTGCAACCGTGACGGCTGGTCACCGATGCATCTGGCGTGCTATGCGGGTGCGATGCGGTCGCTTTCAGTGTTGATCGAGTATGGCGCCGATCCGTGTGTGGTTTCGTGCAACAGTGCGCTTATGACGCCGCTGCACATCGCGGTTCGGCGTGATGATGTCGGGTTGGTGCGCACACTGCTCGATGCCGGCGCCGACGCTCGGCATCCCGATGCGGCCAATCGCAAACCACTGCAACTGGCCATCGAGCTTCCCGCGCCGAGTGCCGGGCAGGCGCTGATCGAAGCCTCGGTCTGATTCGGCTTGCCTTTCAGGATGCGTGTTCGCCGGACCGAGCCAGCTCGAGCAGTCGGCTGAGTGTGGCCAGTTGCTCCGCTGACATGTGCCCGAGCGAGCTTGTCAGCAGATTTCGGACATCGGCATCCAGGCCATCGACGACATCCCTGCCGGATTTCGTGGCGACAATATGCACGCGCCGGCGATCGGTCGTGCTGCGCTTGCGTTCGACATGCCCGCTGGTGACCAACCGATCGATCAGCCGGGTGACATCCGGCACCGGCACGACCAGGTCATCGCGGATCTCGCTCCAGCACCTGCCTCGGTCGCCGGCGGCTCGCAGAATCCGCAGCACGTTGTAGGTCGCCTCGCTCAGCCCGGCCTTCTTGAAAAGACGATTGAATCGGCGATCCAGAAGGGCTGCAGTCCGGCGGATGTTGAGGTAGGCCTCCTCCTCCGGCAAGTCGAAGGGGTGCTGTTTACCGATCTCATCACGAAGACTTTTCATGGTGCTTTGCACAGTGTAGTGCCGGCATGGTAGCATCGCATCCCACAGGAGACTCCCATGCTCAAGAAACTCGTTGTGCTCATGCTCGCCTCGGTCGCTTCGATCGCCACAGCCCAGCACACGACCATCGTGCTCCATTGCGGCCAACTGCTCGACCAACCCGGACATGCGCCGCGAGGCAAGAGTTCGATCATCATCACCGATGGTGTCATTGAGCAGGTTCTCAACGGCTACGTCATGATCGACCCCGCGCCCGGCGCCGATCCAATCCCCCATATCGACCTGACCGATACGTTCGTCCTCCCCGGCCTGATCGACTGCCACACGCACCTGACCTTTCAACTCCCGCCGATGCAGGATCGGCTCCGCCGAACGCTCACCGAAGGCATCACGCATGCCACGATTGATGGCGTCGTCAACGCGAAGAAAACGCTCATGGCCGGGTTCACCACCGTGCGCAACGTTGGCTCCGGCGGCGAGTCGATCTACGCCCTGCGCGATCGGATCGCAAACGGAACCATCCCCGGCCCGAGGATTCTCGCTGCCGGTCAGACCATCTCCGTCACCGGAGGCCACGGCGACCGGACCAACGGCATCCGGCCGGGACTCTCGCCCGCCACCGGACCGGACGTCGGCATCGCCAACGGCCCGGCCGAGATGCGCCACGCTGTCCGCGAACGCATCCGCCGAGGCTCGGACCTGATCAAAATCACATCCACCGGCGGCGTGCTGAGCAACACCGCAGCCGGCGTCGGCCAGCAGATGTTCGATGACGAGATCGAGGCCGTCGTCCAGACCGCCCACATGATGGGACGAAAGGTCGCCTGCCATGCGCACGGGACCGACGGCATCAACGCCGCCCTGCGCGGCGGGGTCGATTCGATCGAGCATGGCACCTACCTCGACGATGAATCCATCGAACTGTTCCTGAAAACGGGTGCGTATCTGGTGCCCACGATCCACGCGGGCAAGTTTGTCGCTGAGAAGGCGGAAGACCCAGCATGGTTCAACCCCGCCATCCGCGCCAAGGCCGAGGCCGTCGGCCCCCAGATTCAGGGTTCGTTCGCAAGGGCCTACAAGGCGGGCGTGAAGATCGCCTTCGGAACGGATGTCGGCGTCGGGGCGCACGGCACCAACGCGCTGGAGTTTGTCTACATGACCGAGGCCGGCATGCCCGCCGCCGAGGCCATCGCCGCAGCCACCGTCAATGCAGCCGACCTGTGCGGGATCGCCGATCAGGTCGGGACGATCGAACCCGGCAAACTGGCGGACATCATCGCGGTCGATGGCAACCCGTTGGACGACGTTTCGACCCTCCAGCACGTCCGATTCGTGATGAAAGAGGGCAAGATCTATCTCCAGCCCTGATCGTCGGGCCCTGAACCTGCGTCTCAGTTGCACATTTCGCCCCCGGTTCGGGAATACCGCTGACCGACCGAGGATTGGCCCGATGTCTGCGATCAGAGACCCAGATCAGGAGATCCGTCCATGACTATTGTGAGAACCCGTGCTTCACTGGCAGCACTGGCCGGGCTTGCTCCGGCCTTGACCGCGTCGGTCGGGTGTTCCATGCCCAACAGCTCAAACCCGACGCTGGCGATCACCGGCGCCCAGGTCCTCGGCGACTCGGCGGTACTTGACATCGAAGTCAACAACCCATCCGATTATGACCTGACCCTTGACAGCGTAAACTGGGAGTTGACATTTGGTCCGTTGCCCGTCGCCTCCGGGACGTGGAATCCAAACGCGGACCTGCCCAAGGGCGGCGTGTACGCCTTCAGCGAAACCATCCCGTTTGCCGAGCCGGCCATCGACCCATCGGCGGATTCGGTCATGCTCAGCGGGCACATGAGCCTGTCCACTCAGGGCAGCGCCAGCAATATGAACATCAACGAGGCAAGCTTCGACGTCGAAGCCCC
>DRKT01000121.1 GCA_011053195.1 Phycisphaerales bacterium
CGCAAGGACATCCTGATCGGCTGAGGGCCAGGAGTGGAGGTCTTCGCCATGATCCAGCACGACGACGAGAAAGGCCCGCTGCCCGGGGGCGTATTGCTGAGCGGAGGCCTTGACTTGGACATCGACGGTCGGGGCATCACCAAAGCCGACCTGTCCCCGGGCGGCTGGTCCGACGGCAAGGAGGAGCAAGGCTGTTGTGAGGATGCGGGTGAGCATGTGCATGGTCTGGTGGTGCTCCGGTGGGGTATTCGTGTCCGACGGGCTTGTCCGGGCCGGCTTGTTGCCGATCCAATCATCGGGCCTGTGGTGATTGTTCCCGATTTCGGCAAGTTGTGCCGGGTTTGGCCATGGAATGGGGCTCAAGCCGAGCGGTGCTGCGTCCCGATATCCCGGAGACGGACCGTATTCTCGGCATCAGGCCGATCGGGAGTGGATCTGGGAAATGTTTGCGGATGTCCTTGAGCAGAATGAGATCGATGCCCTGCTCGATGCCGTCGACACCGGCGAGGTGGAGCAGGAGACCGTCCACGGACAGATTTTCAGCCGAAACCGCCACGATGGCGAGGTGATCGAGGTTCGGCCTTACGATTTTAAGCGTCCCGAGCGTGTTTCGAAAGATCAGATGCGGGCGCTCCAAACGCTTCACGAGGCCTTTGCGCGCAACTTTGGTGCCTCGCTCTCGGGCTTTCTTCGGACCATCGTCGAGGTGAAGGTCGCCAACTGCGAGCAGATGACGTATGCCGAGTTTATTTCGTGTTTGCCGAACCCGACGAGTTTCAACCTGATCCAGGCCGACCAGCTCGAAGGCCAGATCTGTCTCGAGATCAGCCCGCTGATCATCTATCCGATCATCGACCGCCTTCTCGGCGGCACGACGCTGGACCTGTTCATCCCCCAGCGACCGATGACCGTCATCGAAACCAAGCTCATCAGCAATGTCACCCAGCGCGGGCTGGAAGCGCTCGCCGAGGCATGGGCGAGCATCCGCGAGCTGAACTACACGGTGGCCGCGACGGAGAGCAACCCCCAGCTCGTGCAGATCGTTCCCCCGAACGAGGTCGTGGTCGTGATCGGGTTCGAGATCAAGATGTCGAATCGTGCGGGGACGATGAATCTGTGCATCCCGTACAACGTGATCGAGCCGGTGATGGACGAGTTGGCTGCGCAGAGCTGGTTCGCGGTCTCGGCAAACATGAAGGATGCCGAGATCAAGCGTCGGATCGACACCTCGATCAGCCGGGCTCCGGTGGGTGTGAGCGGAATCCTGGCCGAGACGACGATGACGATCTCGGAGTTGATCAACCTTCAACCCGGCGACCTGATCGTCACAGAGAAGGCGGCGACGGACCCGGTGGTGATCCGTGTCGAGAAAGAGGACAAGTTCTGGGCCTCGATGGGCAAGATCAAGGACAAGCGGGCGCTGCGGGTGCTGAACGAGGTGGTGCCGGGTCAGCGCTACGCCCCCCCCGCAGGCGGAGAACTGACCGAGTTGGAGGTTCCACCGGCGGAATGATCCCGAAATTGTCTCGCCCATCGGAGCGCCGGGGTTGGTCTTGTGACGAGAAGATGGCTAGCCTTGTCCGGGTGGTCGGTGCGGAATCCGGCCGCGGAGGAGTGTGCGTCTCGGGATTCAATGGTTGATTCCCGATGGCTGGCCCCTGGAGCATCGCATGAGCTGATGATGAGCCATGCTGGCAGACTCGGCCCGAGGCGGTCGGTCTTGTGACTCCGGGAGGTCACGATCGCGTATTGGGCGTTCGTGGCCTTGTTGTGTGTAGTGGCCGGGGTGTTCCCGGTCCGGCAGTGTGTGGGTGGATGGCCCACCCGGAGGTTCGTCGCGTGAACACGCAAGAAATGATGCGGATTCTCGACTCGATCGCACGTGATCGGAACATCGACCGTCAGCTTCTGATCGACGACCTCGAACAGGCCATGGTGTCGGCTGCGCGCAAATACTTCGGGACCATCGACACCGAAGAATTCACATGCACCATCGACCAGGTGACGGGAGAGTTCCATCTCAAGCGGCATGGCGAGCCATTGGATCTGCCGCCGGACGACTTCGGGCGCATCGCGGCCCAGACGTTCAAGCAGGTCATGATCCAGAAGTTCCGAGACAACGAACGCAACTCGATCCTCGATGAGTTCTCCAAGCGCATCGGTGAGATTGTGACGGGCACCGCGCAGCGCTACGAAGGCGGCGCCCTCGTGGTGACGATCGACCGCGCCGAATCATTCATGCCGAGATCCGAGCAGATCCCGGGCGAACAGTTCAACGCGGGTGAGCGCGTGCGCTGCATCATTCTTGACGTCCGTGAGCAGGGCTCGCAGGTGAAGATCGTCGTCAGCCGGGCGCACCCGGACCTGATCAAGCGTCTGTTCGAGGTCGAGGTCCCCGAGGTCGCCGAGCGGATCATCGAGCTCAAGGTGCTCGCCCGCGAGGCCGGCTACCGCACCAAGATCGCGGTCAGCTCGATCGACTCGCGCGTCGATGCGGTGGGGGCGTGTGTGGGTGTGCGAGGCAGCCGGATCAAGAACATCGTCGACGAGCTCAATGGCGAGAAGATCGATATTGTCCGTTGGAACGAGTCGAGCCAGATCCTGATCCAGAACGCGCTCAAACCGGCGGAAATCCAGGAAGTGAACCTGTGCTTCGAGCTCGGCCGGGCCACTGTGGTTGTGCGGGACGATCAGCTCAGTCTGGCCATCGGCAAGCGGGGGCAGAACGTGCGTCTGGCGGCCCGGTTGACCGGCTGGGACATCGACATCCTTACGCCCGAGGAGTTCAACAAGGGGCTCGAAACCCTTGCGGAGACCCTGCTTCCGATCGAGGGCGTTCAGGAGACGATGCTGGACCGTCTCGCGGCTCTTGGGATGGTCAGTGTCTTCGATATCGAAGAGGTCGGCGTCGAGGTGCTCATGAACGAGCTCGAAGTCGATGAGGCCACGGCGAACAGAATCGTCGAGGTGTCGGCGGAGAAGGCGAAGATCGTCGCCGAGCAGCAGCAGAAGGAAAAGGAAGAGGCCGCCCTGCGTCGTCAGGAAGAAGAAGCGGCGGGCGAGGCCTTGCTGGGGGATCCTCTCGGGGGGAGCGACGATGGTTCGGACGAGCAGGCCGATGCCGCGGCAGCGTTGATTCTGGGCGAAGAACCCACCGAGAACGCAACACAATCGGAATCGACCGACGGATAGATGGACAGAGACTCGGGCCATGTGGGTCCGAACACAGTTGGAGCACGTATTGGCCAAGCGGGTATTTGAGATCGCGAAAGAGTTGGAGGTCGCCTCGAAGGCGATCGTCAGCAAGTGTCACGCTGAGGGTGTGCCCCCGGACGTGGTGAAGAACCACATGTCCAGCATCTCGGTCGGGCTGGAAGCCACGATCCGCGAATGGTTCAGTGGTGAGGGGCAGAGCGGCTCGGCTGTGGAAACGGCCGAGAAGGTGGACATCCAGAAGGTCCGTGTCGCGCCCAGCAAGCGCAAGGCCAAGGCCAAGGCGATCAAGAAGCCACAGGCCGAGACCTCGGATCCGGCCGCCGAAGAACCGTCCACATCGAAACCGGAGCAGCAGCCTGAGGCCGAGACCAGGCCTGAGCCGAAGGCCGAGCCTGTGGCATCGGCGGAAGCCGAAACGCAGGTTGCCGAAAGCACTGAGGCCAATGAGGCGCCCAAGGTATCAGATCAGCAGCCAGCCGAGCGCATGGAGCCCGGTGAGCCGGAACCCGCATCTCGTTCTGCTTCAGCGAGCGAGTCGGAGCCGGAGGCAGGGAGCGAACCCGAAAATGCAGAGAAACCGGCCTCTCCCCCCAAGATGAACGTCCCGACCCGACCGAAGGTCGTCACGCCCGCGGGCCCAATGCTTCAGGAAAAAAAGAAAATCAAACTTTCTGGACCGAAGGTCGTTCGGATCGAAGCACCCGAGACACTCGATGTGCCCAGACGTCGCCCGCCCGGTGGCGGAGGTCCCGGTCGTTCGTTCGACAGCCCGGGTGGGCCTCCAATCGGTGGTGGGTTTGGGGATCCTTCGGCGGCTCCGCGTCGGGGTGGTTCAAACAGACGACGCCGACCGGCATCTTCGACCGGGAAGAAGCAGGGCCGCGGCGGGATGCCGGGCGGTGGTGGCGCCACCCCCTTCCGCCAGCAGGATCTGGCCGAACGCGAGGCCAGACTGCTCCGCTCTGGCGGGTTCATGAAACGTCGTCGGCAGGAGGCCAAGCGACAGGGGCAGCAGGCCGCGCGAACGCAATCACCAGCAGAAGTTGGTGGCAAGGTCAAAATCCAGGAGCCTTTTACGATCAAAGACCTTTCCGCGGCCACGGGTGTCAAGGCTGCCGAGATCGTCAAAAAGCTCTTCCTCGAAGGGATCATGGCGACGATCAACTCCGGCATCGACACCGAAAAAGCTCAGGAAATCATGATCGATTTCGATATCGAGCTCGAGGTGGTCGAGGCCCAGTCTGCGGAGCAGCGGGTCGAGCAGGCCTTTGAAGACCGGAACGTTGTAGATGAGCGGGATCGTGGTCCGGTCGTGACGATCATGGGCCACGTCGATCACGGCAAGACTTCCCTACTCGACAAGATCCGCCACGCCAATGTCGCCGAGGGCGAAGCCGGCGGCATCACACAGGCCACGAGTGCTTTCCGCGTACCCGTCATCGTCAACGACGAAGAACGGTACGTCGTATTCGTCGATACACCGGGGCACGAGGCCTTTACAGCGATGCGTTCTCGCGGCGCCAACGTGACGGACATCATCGTGCTTGTGGTCGCCGCGGACGACGGGGTCATGCCTCAGACGATCGAATCGATCAACCATGCCAAGGCTGCCGATGTTCCGATCGTTGTCGCACTCAATAAAATCGACAAACCGGAAGCCACAGAGGCCAACATCCAGCGGATCCTCGGCCAGCTCGCCGAGCACGGGCTGAACCCGACCGAGTGGGGCGGCGATACGGAGGTCATCAAGACCAGTGCCCAGACGGGCGAGGGCATCAACGAACTGCTCGAAGTGCTCGAATATCAGGCCCAACTCCTCGAGCTCAAGGCCGACTTCGGTGGACCCGCCCGGGGCACCGTCATCGAATCCCGCGTCGAGACCGGTCGGGGCCCGGTGGCCAATATTCTTGTTCAGGACGGCAAGTTGCGTGTCGGTGATTTCATTGTCGCCGGTCCGGCTTTCGGACGTGTGCGGGATATCACCGACGACCATGGTCAACGCCTGAAGGAAGCGCTGCCGCCGAGGCCTGTGCAGATATCTGGCATTGATGAGCTTCCTGTTGCCGGGGACAAGTTCTTCTGTGTCGATTCGCTCAAGAAGGCACAGGAGGCGGCCGAGCAGCGTCGCGAGCGTGACCGAGAGACCCAGCTCGCCCAGCCCAAGGTGACGCTCGACACGCTCTTTGGCGAGACAACTGATGTTGACGCCAAGGAGATTCTCATCGTGGTCAAGGCGGATGTGCAGGGTTCGGTTGATGTCCTCCGCAACGAGATCGAGAAGATTTCGACCGACGAGGTCAAGGTCCGGGTTCTTCACGCCGCGGCCGGCGGCATCTCACAAAGCGATGTGATCCTTGCCGAGGCTTCGAAGGCGATCATCATCGGGTTCAATGTGATTCCGGCCAGCGCAGCCCGCCGGCTCGCCGAGGCCAAGGGTGTCGAGATCAGAACCTACGACGTGATCTATCACATCACCGAGGATATCCATGCCGCCGCGGAGGGCCTGCTCGCTCCCGAGCTTCGCCAGGAGGTGCTCGGGCACGCCGAGGTGCGTCAGGTCTTCAAGGTGTCCAAGGTGGGCACGATCGCGGGTTGTTATGTCACCGATGGCGTCGTCGAACGCGACGCCCTGATCCGCGTCACCCGGCAGGACATCGTCATCGAGAACGATCGCAAGCTCGAACAGCTCAAGCGCTTCAAGGATGATGCCAAGGAAGTCCGCAGCGGTATGGAATGCGGTATGAAAATCATCGGCTACGACGATATCAAAGAAGGCGACATCCTCGAATGCTACAAACAGGTTGAGGTCAAAAGGAAACTCTGAGAATACCCGCCCGCCGGAGCATGAACATAGGAATCCTTCAATTCGAGCTGCTCATCCCATGGAGCCAGTCGCTCAAGGACAAACGCCGGGTGGTGCGTTCGGTCAAGGACAGGCTGCACCGCGAGCACATGGTCTCGGTCGCCGAGGTCCACCGTCACGATGCGTTGAACGTCGCAGTGATGGGTATTGCCTGTGTGGCAGCTGATGGGAAGCGCATCGCGCAGGTGCTCGATGCAATCACCGAGAAGCTCCGCTCGTGGCGTGATGCCGAGCTTGGCGAGACATCAAGGCAGATCCTGAACGGTTCCGATCCGGTCGACTGGGTGGACAGTGTTCAAGCAGGAACGGATGACGAGCTCGCCGGTGAGATGCTCCATCGGTTTCTAAACAGGGAGACGCCATGAGTCAGCGGGCCGATCGGATCTCGGCGCTGCTCCGCGAGGCGATCCAGAATGTCATTTCGCGTGGCCTCAGCGATCCGCGGATCCGAGGCATGGTGACGGTGGTCAAGGTCAAGACGGCGGACGATCTTTCTCGCGCGACCGTCACCGTCTCGGTGATGCCCTTCGAGCACAGCGAACTGACCATGCACGGACTCAAGGCGGCTTCGGCGCACATCCGCCGACAGGTCGGCAGCTCCACAGCGATCCGCAGGGTTCCCCAATTCGTCTTCAAGCTTGACACCTCATCCGCCAGGCAGGCCAAGGTGCTCGATGCTCTGGCCAAGGTTGCCAGGGAACGCGAAGAATCTGCGGCAAAAGACGCCAACAATGAGGATCCCGAATCATCGGCAATCGATGAACGCGACATCGGGCTTGAGGAATCCGGGAGAGGCGAGCCGGGATGAGCGATGACCATGCGGCCAAGCTGCGATCGCTGCTGGATCGGCTTTCCGAGGAACTGGGGCCCGTGGAAATCCAGAGTGGCCCCCGCTTCATGCGGGCTCCGGATGAACCGATGGCCGACCCGATTGCAGACGAGTTCGTGTGGTCTTTTTTGGTGTGGGAGGCTGGCGAACGGCGTGCAGCGGCCATGGTCTCGAAGGTGTGCGAGCATGTCGTTGACTTCAACGAGCTTCGGGTCTGCCTGACGGATGAACTGTCAAGCTGTTTCGGCGCGAACTATCCCCGTTCTGTCGAACGCGCCGAACGGCTCCGCGCGTCGCTCAATGACATCTTTCGCCGGGAACATGATGTTGTTCTCGACTCCCTCGCTCTGATGACCAAACGCGAGGCCAAGGCCTATCTTGAATCACTCGAAGGTGTTCCAAGGTATGTCTCGTCGCGGACGCTGCTTGTTGGTCTTGGCGGTCATGCGGTTCCGCTTGATGATCGGCTGCACAAGCTGCTCGCCAGCCATGGAGCGGTGCCCGGCGGGCTTTCATTGCTCGAAGCCGGGGGATGGCTTGAGCGTCAGATCCGTTCGGCCGAGAGCCGGGATGCATTCAGATTGCTCGAGGGGTGGGCCTGCCAAGAGCTGAGTCACCGGTCCCGACTGAGCAGGGGTGAGAAGAAATCAACCTCAAAATCGGTACCCAAGCAGACCCGAGGCAGCAAGGGCTGATGTACGGGCACTAGAATCCGCCGACCTACAGGGAGGACGTTGATGGCCGGTCACAGCAAATGGGCAAACATCAGGCACCGCAAGGAGCGTCAGGACAAGAAGCGTTCCAAGGTATGGTCGAAGTGCTCAAAGGCGATCATGGTCGCCGCCCGCGCCGGCGGGCCCGACCCGGACACCAACCTCTCACTCCGCTACGCCATCGACGAAGCCAAATACGCCAACATGCCCAAGGACACCATCAAGCGAGCCATCCAGAAGGGTGCCGGTGCGGGCGAGGGTGACAGCTACGAATCCATCACCTACGAGGGCTATGGCCCAGCAGGCACCGCCATCATCATCGAAACCCTGACCGACAACAAAAACAGAACCGTGACGGATATCCGAACCATCTTCAAAAAGTGCGGTGGTTCGCTCGGCAACTCCGGGGCCGTCGCGTACCTGTTTCAGACCAAGGGGCAGATCCTGGTCGATGCATCCAAGATCGACGAAGACACGATCATGGAGCATGCCATCAACGCCGGTGCGGAAGATGTTCAGTCCCCGGAGGCAACGGATGACGATGCCGGTTTCTGGACTGTTCTGACCGAGCCGACTGACTTTCAGCAGGTCAAAACCGCACTCGAAGAGGCCGGCATCGAGATCGCCGAGGCCCAGATCGCCAAGATCCCCATCGACCCGGTCACTGTCACCGGCGAGGATGCCCAGAAGGTCATCACCATCATCGAAGCCATCGAAGACAACGATGATGTCCAGTGCGTGTTCACCAACGCAGAGATCGAAGACCCGGCCTGACATCGCGTTTCGCAGGTCCGTTCAGATTGGATACCCAGAAATGACCCCGATGATTGACTCCGGCTGTGGCAGGGCTAATATTTACAGTTATCTATAGTGAAATAGAAATATGCGTGATTCTTGGTTCAGGAGGGCAACCCGGATGGAACAGACGAATCGCAGCGAACAGGGTCAGACCCCGGCCAATCCCCTTCGCCCGGCCGGCACCACCCACTCCCTATCAGACCCGTACAAACGTCAAGCGTTCATCGCGGTTGCAGTGATCGTGGTCACCATGCCGGTGGTTCTGGGACTGATCTATTCGGGCATGCCCAATGCCGGCTCGGGTATGGCTGCAGGCATGGGTGGCGTGGGTGATCCTGTGGCCCATGGGAGAATGATCTACGAGTCCACTTGCGCAGTCTGCCACGGCAGCGATGCCGAGGGAATGCCCCGGTTGGGCAAGCCTCTACGCAACAGCCCCTTTGTGCAGGGCGCTAGCGAAGCAGAATTGCACAAGCTGATTGTCGAGGGTCGCCCGACGACCGATCCGGCCAACACGACCCACGCCGAGATGCCACCGCGTGGGAACAAGAATCTCGATGACCACCAGATCAACGATGTCGTCGCCTATCTCCGGTCAATCCAGGATCCGAACCAGCCGGTGGCATCGGTCGAGGCTTGGAACATCGAGATGCCGGACCTTGCCGCGATCACCGCTGCGGCTTCCAGTGGGGATGCATCTTCCGATAACGAATCCGAAGCCGGTACCGCGGCGGGAGATGCCGGTGGTACGGACACGGTTGGACATCAGCTCTTTGTTGCGGCCTGTTCGGCGTGTCATGGCGTTGATGGTGCCGGTATGGAAGGACTCGGCAAACCATTGACGACAAGCGAGTTCGTCGCTTCGAAGACTGACAAGGAATTGATGGACTTTGTCAAGGTCGGTCGTCCGATCTGGGACGCAGCCAACACAACGGGTGTCGACATGCCGCCCAAGGGAGGCAACCCGGCTCTGACAGACGAACAGCTCACCGAAATTATCACGTACATCCGTTCGATTCAGTAGCGATGAAGACAGAAATCCGGATTCGCGGGTTCCTCTGCGAACGTGGAACGCGGACCCGATCACACTTTAGAGAAGGAGCACAGAGGTGCGCACACGAACAGGTTTCCGATCGGTGCTCGCAGCCGGGGTGTTGCTGGCAGGTACGGCTTCTCCGGCCGGCGCGCAGTCCATGAGGGATGTTCAGCAGGCAGCCGAGGCCCGTGGGTTGACCACGGCCGATTTGCTCGCCGCGGCCAAAACATTCACACCAACAGGGATGAAAGATGAATACATCATCTTTTCTTCGGGTGGTCACAGCGGTCAGGTGTTTGTGATCGGCGTACCCTCGATGAGGCTGCTGCGCACGATCGCCGTCTTCACACCGGAGCCTTGGCAGGGCTGGGGATATGGTGTCGGCGAGGAGATCCTGGCCGATGGGGATGTGAACGGACAGCCCAATCGCTGGGGTGACACCCACCATCCGGCGCTCTCCGAAACCAATGGCGACTACGACGGGCAGTTCCTGTTCATCAACGACAAGGCCAACGCACGGGTCGCGGTCATCGACTTGCGAGATTTCGAGACGAAGCAGATCGTCAAGAATCCGCTGATCATCAACGATCACGGCGGCACCTTCGTCACACCGAACACCGAGTACGTCATCGAGGGCGCACAGTACAGCACACCTTGGGCGCAGGAGTATGCCCCGATACACGAGTACCGCGAGAAGTACAAGGGTTCGGTGACCATGTGGAAATTCGACCGCGAAAAGGGCCGGATCGATGAGAGCCAGTCCTTTGCGATCGAACTCCCGCCTTATTGGCAGGATCTGTCCGATGCGGGCAAGCTGGTCAGCGATGGCTACATGTTCCTCAATTCAATCAACACCGAACTCGCAACAGGTGGAATCGAGAACAAGAAGCCCCCCTTCGAGGCCGGCGTGAGCATGAACGCCACGGATTACCTGCACATCATCGACTGGCACAAGGCCGAGAAGGTCTACAAGGCTGGAAAGACTATGGAAGTCAACGGCTTTCCCGTCATCCCGCTGAATGTCGTTATCGAGGAAGGGCTGCTGTACCTGACTCCGGAGCCTCGCAGTCCGCACGGCGTCGATGTGACACCCAAGGGTGATTTCCTTGTGGTTGCCGGCAAGCTCGATCCGCATGTCACGGTATATTCATTCGCCAAGATCAAGGATGCGATCGCCAATCAGACCTTCTCCGGCAAAGACGATTTTGGCGTGCCCGTGCTCGATTTCGACAGTGTGGTTGAAGCGCAGGTCGAGGTCGGCCTTGGACCGCTGCACACGCAGTTCGGGCCGGACGGCTACGCCTACACGTCGCTCTTCCTCGATTCGGCGGTTGCCCGCTGGACCCTGGGCGGACCCTACGCCTCGGGGCACTCGGAGCCGGACTGGACACTTGTGCACAAGACGCCGGTTCACTACAACGTCGGTCACATCGGCGCTGCCGAGGGTGACACCGTCAGTCCGGATGGGAAGTACCTGGTCTCGTACAACAAGTGGTCGGTGGACCGGTTCTTCCCGACGGGGCCATTGCTTCCGCAGAACTTTCAGTTGATTGACATCTCGAAGCAGGGTTCTGAGATGCCGGTGATTTATGACATGCCGATCGGTGTCGGCGAGCCGCACTACGCACAGATCATCAAGGCGGACAAACTCGATCCGTGGACCGTGTATCCGGAGATCGGGTGGGACCCGCAGACGCAGGCCGTTGATCCGTGGGCACCGCGTCCCAAGATGGAGCGTGTCGAGCGCAAGGACGATCACACGGTTGAGGTCTACATGACCGCGGTGCGAAGCCACTTCACGCCGGAGCATGTGGTCGTCAAGGAGGGGGACAAGGTGATCTGGCGGATCACGAACATCGAGCGGGCCGTTGACGCCACGCATGGTTTCTGCGTTCCGCAGTTCGATATCAATCTGAGCCTCGAGCCCGGCGAGACCGCCACATTCGAGTTCATCGCAGACGAGCCCGGGACATACCCGTACTACTGCACCGAGTTCTGCTCGGCACTGCACCTGGAGATGATGGGATATTTCCTGGTCGAGCCGAGAGAGTAAATTCAATTCCCCGTGCCGCTCGCACGAGAGTGCGGGCGGTGCGTTGACCGAGATCTGACCGAATTCAGACGACAAAATACGTCATATTGTGGAGTGCCTTGCCATGGTTTCCCTGCTCGACAGCATCATCGGACCCCGCCTCGATCGCGCTGAGATCCAGCAGAATGAGATCCGATACGGAGCGCCTGGGTTCTTCCTCCTCGTTGCTCGGCTGCTCCTGCTGGTGTCTTTGTTCGTACCGTTCTGGCACATGGAACTGGTGGCGCCGCAATACCCGGACAATCTCCATCTGATTGCTTACGTCAATCACCTCGCGGGAGATGTCTCGGAGATCGACAGCCTGAACCACTACATCGGGATGAGGCCGCTCGGCGAAGCCGCCCAGGTCGAACGCTCGATTGGCGTCTATGTGCTGATCGGGTTCGTTATGCTGCTCGAGCTTGCCAGTTGGGTTCACAGCCGGTGGGCCGTTCTGCTCGTTCTCCCTGCCCTGACCTTTCCAATCGCGTTCCTGGTCGATCTCCATCTCTGGATGAGCCACTTTGGGATGAACCTCGACCCGAACGCACCACTTTCCAACTCGGTCGACCCGTTCGTTCCGCCTGTGCTGGGCACGGGCATGGTGGGGCAGTTCAAGACCATCGCCCAGCCGGGTTTGGGGTTGATTCTCTCGTCAATCGCTTCCGTGTTTATGATTCTTGCGCTGTATTTTCATCGCCGGGCATATCTGCCGCTGCTCAAAGCGCAAAAAGCTCAAGCCAAAGCATGACAAGATTCCTCACTATCCTGTACGCACTGCTCGCGTTCGTTGGTGTGCTCACGGGACAGCCAGTAGCCGCACAGAATCAAGCGGTTGATGCCATTCACTCGCTTATCGAGCAGGCCGAGCCGGGCAGCGTCGTGCATGTCCCGCCCGGGGTCTACGAGGGCAACCTCGTCATCGACAAGCCGATCATTCTGGAGGGCGGAGATCAGGCGATCATCGACGGCTTGGGGCAGGGATCGGTTGTTGAGATCAGGGCCGAGGGATGCACGTTTCGGGGGTTTCTGGTCCGCAACTCCGCATCAGGTGTCGATCGCGAGCCGTCGGGTATTCGAGTTCTCGCGGGAAACTCGACCATCGAGAACAATCGGCTTGAAGATGTCCTGTTCGGGATCGATCTCCAGAACGCCCCGAACTCCAAGGTGCTCAACAACGAGATCCTCGGCAAAGACCTCGGACTCGCGAGACGTGGCGATGGACTTCGGCTGTGGTGGAGCCTCGGTTGCACCATCAAGGGCAACACCGTCAAGGGCCTGCGCGACATGGTGTTTTGGTATTCGGAAGACCTCGACGTGTCGGACAACCGCGTGAGCGACTCCCGCTATGGCCTGCATTTCATGTACAGCCACCACACAAGCGTCCATGACAACAACCTCTCCGAGAATGCGGTCGGTATCTACCTCATGTACAGCAACACGATCGACATCAGCCACAATACCATCCGCAACAACCGGGGCGTCAGCGGCTACGGCATCGGACTAAAAGACTGCGACAGCATCACAATTTCCTCCAACGCACTCCTGGCCAACAGGGTCGGGATCTATGTCGACAACAGCCCATCCGCATATGACTCCACCGGCCTAATCTCGGACAACATGGTTGCGTTCAACGAGATCGGTCTGCTAGCGACGCCGATCACGCACAACAACATCATTACACACAACGCATTTCTTGAAAATGAGGAGCAGGCCGCGGCGCATGGCGGGGGCAACCTCTCGCTCAACAGCTTCGCATCGGACGGAATCGGGAATTTCTGGTCCGACTATGCGGGCTACGACAAAGACGGCGACGGTATCGGCGACATCATCCACGAACCCAAGAGCCTCTTTCGAAGCCTGATCGCAAGAGAGCCGAATCTCAGGCTGTTTGTCCACAGCCCGGCCCAGCAGGCCATCGAGCTTACCGCCCGTGCGCTGCCTGAGTTGAATCCAAAGCCGATCTTTGTCGATCCGACACCGCTCACCCGGGTACCGGATCTGACGCTCCCGTCCGACGGGCAAACGACCACCGGTGCTCCGATGGGCGTCCTTGCCGTTGTCCTGCTTACCATTGCCTGTGGGAGTGGATGGCTGGTCTTCCGCCAGCAACCGTTTCCAAATGTTTTGCCAACGAAGGTGTCGCACACCATCGGAAGGGGCCGGGCATGATCCAGGTATTTCACGTCACCAAGGCTTTCCAGCGCGTCGTGGCCGTCGATGATCTCTCCTTCGAGCTCGAACAGGGTGGTTCGCTCGCCTTGTGGGGCAGCAACGGCGCCGGCAAAACGACCATGATCCGGTGCCTGCTCGGTGTCTTTCCTTTCAGAGGATCGGTGACGGTCAAAGGCATCGATGTCAAAAAACACGGCAAACAAGCCAGATCCTTCATCGGGTATGTGCCTCAGGAACTCGCTTTCCATGATGATGCGAGGCTCGGGGCTTCGATTCTATTTTTCGCCCGTCTGCGAAAGGTTGGAAGAGAGGATGCAGCCGTTGCTCTTGATGCGGTTGGCCTCCGTGGTCACGAGCGGAAGCGGGTCCGCGATCTCTCCGGCGGCATGAAACAACGTCTTGCCCTGGCTGTTGCTCTGCTCGCCGATCCGCCGATCATTGTGCTCGACGAACCGACGTCCAACCTTGATGCCTCTGGCCGAGGCGAGGTCGTCGAATCGCTGGCCAGACTCCGAGATGCCGGCAAGACGTTGGTTTTTGCTTCACATCGTCCGGATGAGGTCGTCTCGCTCGCCGAGCGTGTGATCATGATGGAACGGGGCAAGCTGATCCGGGACACCACCCCGAGCAAGCTCTGGCCGGCGTACGCACCGGTGCAGACGATCCGTTTGTATCTGAGCGAGGGGACGGATGAATCGGCCGCTGCCGTGCTTCGCGAGGCGGGGCACGCCGTCAATCTCAACGGTCATGGCCTGTGTGTGTCCGTGTCTCGAAACCGCAAGGCCGAGCCGGTCGCCGTACTCGCCAAAGCATCGATCATCGTCCGAGATTTCGAGGTTCTCGAAGACATCCCGGCCGATGGGAATGCCGGATCGGAGGACTTGACATGACGACCATGGCCGTTCAGCCCGGACGGACGGAATCCGGCGCCCATCTCTCTCGGATTGGGTGCATTCTGGCCTTTGCCCGCCGGGAGTTTCGCGATGCCGTGTCGAGTCGGTGGTTCCTGCTCTACACCATCGCGTTCACGGTTCTTGCCGTGGCGGTTTCATTCATGTCGCTCGCGGGTTCCGGTTCTCAGGGCTTTGCCGGCTTTGGGCGCACCACTGCGGGACTGTTGAATCTCATCATGCTCGTCGTTCCGTTGATGGCATTGATCGCCGGAGCCGGGTCGATTGCCGGCGAGCGTGAGCGGGGCACGCTGCTCTATGTCCTGGCACAACCGGTTTCGAGGGTGGAGGTTCTGCTCGGAAAATACGTCGGCCTGGCCGCAGCGCTCTGCTGCTCGATGTGTATCGGTTTCGGCCTGAGCGCGGGCGCCCTTGCCTGGCGGGCAGGGAGTGTCGGCATCGGTGCGTATGTCATGCTCATCGTGCTCACCTGTGGGCTGGCATTGGCCATGCTCTCGGTCGGGATGCTGCTCTCGGTCGTCTCGAGACGCAGCGGCGTTGCGACCGGCCTCGGCCTGTTCGCCTGGCTCGTCCTCGTCTTTCTCAGCGATCTCGGGCTCATGGCCGGCACGATCATCTTCAAGCTCCGCGTTCAGGAAATCTTCGCCCTCGGCATCGCCAATCCGCTTCAGGCCTTCAAAATGGCGGTGATCGTCAACATGAACGCCTCGCTCGACGTGCTCGGCCCGGTCGGCATGTACGCCTCGCAGACCTACGGCCGAACCTTGCCCTGGCTTCTGGCCTCGGTGCTGGTCATATGGGCGATCGTGCCGCTGCTGATTGCATTGATTGTGTTCAAGAAACGGGGCTCGATATGACTGCGCAGTCCAATCGCTCGGTCTTTCCGCTGCTCATCTCGATCATCGCTCTCTTCGGCTGCAGCGGCTCGGATTCTTCAGGCCCGCCCGATGTCCGGGTCGGCCAAGCCATCTGCAAAGAATGCGGCATGATGCTCAGCGATGAACGCTTTGTCTTTGCCACCATGATCCAGGGTGATCGAGGCCGGGAGCCGCTTGTCTTTGACGACTCCATATGCCAACACAACTACGAAACACAACACACGGATCTTGTCATACTCGAGCGTTGGGCACGGGATTATGTTTCACACGATTGGATTCCCGAATCGACCGCATACTGCGTCCGCTCCGATCAGATCAAAACCCCGATGGCGGCGCACGTCGCCTTCTTCGCCACCAAGGCCGATGCGGAGTCATTGGCCAAAGAGCTAGGTTCCGAGGTCATCGGGTTCAAGGAGCTTTGGTCCAGCGGGGCCGAGTAATCCCGGACTCCGAGTTTGAGTCAGATCCATCTTCGGACTTTCGAGCGGTAGTGTTCGTATGTGTCGCCGAACGCTTCCGACATCCACCCTTCCTCACGCCGGATCCAGAGCCGGGTGATGGCGAGCCCAAAGATTGGCAGCATAAACCAGGGTGATACGGAACCGAGCCGAAGCGCGCCCCCGATCAGGATCAGAATCATCCCAAGGTACATCGGATTCCTCGTAAACCGGTACGGCCCGGTTGTCACCACCGTGCTTGCATGCCCCTCGCCCGGGTGGATCCGCGTGCGATGGAATCGAAAGGTCACGATGCCCCAGATCGGCAGCACCAATCCAAGCGCGACGAACACCCACGAGAGCCAAGCCCATCGACCAAGGCCAATGGCTCGAATCGGAACGTACCGATCAAGCAGAACCATGCCGAAGATCGATAAAAGAAAAAGCACAGGCGGAATCGGTCGAATCATGATGGCGAGTCCCATGTCCGATACACTCGTCTCGATGTCGACCGATACCGAACAGCCCGATCATACCATCGACAACTTTCAGGAGTTGGTGGATGCGTTCGGTCCCCAGATCTATGCGCTCGCCAGCCGGTTCTGTGGCACACCGGAAGATGCCGAGGATCTCGTTCAGGAGGTCTTTCTGCAGGCCTATCGGGCATGGCCATCCTTTGAGCATCGATCGAGTGTCAAGACGTGGCTGTACACGATTGCTGCCCGGACATGTCAGCGGATGCACCGGAAACGCGCGGGTGAGCCGAAGCGCATCGGCTCGCTCGATGACCTTCTTCCGTTCGGGGAGCCGAGGATTTCCATCATCCCGGCCGATCAGCCCGAGGCTCTCCAGCTCCAGATCCAGCGCGAAGCCCGCGAACAGGTCGAAGCCGCGATCGTGTCTCTTCCTGAAGAATTTCGGATTCCACTGATTCTCAAAGACATCGTCGGGCTCTCCATGCCCGAGATCGCTGAGATCCTGGGCGAGAAGCCGGGCACCATCCGCAGCCGAATCCACCGCGCCCGGCTCCGGCTCCGGGATGCGGCCGTCCGCGCTGTTCCGAAGGCCGACTCGCCCGCACCACTTCCGGCCTATTCGCAGCAGACCTGTCTGGACCTGCTGCACGCCAAGCAGGAGGCCCTGGACAGGGGGGTTCCTTTCGATTCGGGCGTCATCTGCGAACGCTGCCGGTCCGTCTTCGCCACGCTTGATCTGACGCAGGACGTCTGCCGGCAACTCGCCCTGGACGAGCTCCCCGATCGGCTCGTTCAACGTCTGAGCGAGGCCTCTCTCGCCTCGGCCGCCTCCAAAGAGGGAAAATCCAGTTCGGATTTTGATCAGCCCTGAGCTATACTGGCAAGGTGCCCGGCCGGGAGTTTCGGAATTTTCGGGAGAGCGCGACAGATTCCGTGCCACTTACGGTGTACGCCGGTCCGTCATGCGTGAATGGACCGATGAATAAGGAGGGTTGAATCATGTTCATGCGGATGCTGTATGACGAAAAGCTTGCCCAGGCGGCCTACCTGATCGGATGCCAGCGGACCGGCGAGGCCGTCGTCATCGACCCCGAACGCGACGTTGACCGGTACATCAAGCTGGCTGAGGACAACGGCCTGCGCATTGTCGCCACCGCGGAAACCCACATCCACGCCGACTTCATCTCCGGCTCTCGCGAACTCGCCGAGCGCGTCGGTGCGAAGGTTTATGTCTCCGACGAGGGTGATGCCGACTGGAAATACCAATGGCTCGACAAAAAGCTCGATGGCGGGAGTTATAACCATCAACTCCTGCGCGATGGCGACACCTTTATGGTCGGCAACATCGAGATCAAGGCTGTTCACACACCCGGCCACACCCCCGAGCACATCGTCTTTTTGATCACCGACCGCGGGGCCGGTGCGACCGAGCCGATGGGCATGGCTTCCGGAGATTTCGTCTTTGTCGGTGATCTCGGCCGGCCCGACCTGCTCGAGTCCGCCGCCGGCATCGCTGGTGCGATGGAGCCATCGGCGCACCGCCTGTTCCACACCGTCGCCAAACTCAATGACATCCCGGACTTCGTTCAGGTCTGGCCGGCGCACGGTGCGGGCAGCGCCTGTGGGAAAGCCCTTGGCGCGGTTCCCACAAGCACCGTCGGCTACGAGCGACGCTTCAACCCCGCGATCCTCGCCGCTTCGGATGAAAGCGGCTTTGTGGATTTCATCCTCTCGGGCCAGCCGGAGCCGCCGATGTACTTTGCGAACATGAAGCGAGACAACAAGATCGGCCCCCGCGTGCTCGGCGAGCTCGAGATGCCGCACCAGCTCTCGGTCGAGGAGCTCAGGAACCTCGATGCCAAATCGGTTGCCCTGATTGACACGAGGCCTTGGGAGGCGTTCCGTGAGAACCACGTGCCGGATTCTCTTTCGTTCCCGCTGAACAAGATGTTCAACACGAATGCAGGCTCGATGGTTGCCGACACGGAGGACATCTATCTGATCGTCGAGCCGGCTCGACTGGAGGAGGCCTACCGCGATCTGATCCGCGTCGGACTGGATCGTATCAAAGGTTGGTTTGATGCCTCGAAGCTCGAAGCCTACGAGGACAGCACCCATCCGTTCGCCGAGGTTCCGGAACTCGAAGCCGAAGAGGTTGCCGAGATGCTCGACGATGATCTGGTTCAGGTGCTCGATGTCCGCCGCGCGACCGAATTTGCGGAGGGGCACCTCCCGGGTGCGATCAACATCGCCCACACCCGCCTGCCCTCGCGATTGGACGAGATCCCGCATGACAAACGCCTGATCGTCAATTGTCAGGCCGGGGGCCGGTCGGCGTGTGCTGCTGCGTACCTTCAGAAGAAGGGCTACCAAGTTGTCAACCTCAAGGGTGGGATACTGGCATGGGAACAGGCCGAGGCGGTTGCTTGATCGTGGAACGGGACCGGTTCGAAGGAGATGAAGGGAAATGAGTGCGTCTGCTGTTCCGAAATCCAACGCTGTTGAATGCGTCGATGTTTCACCTGAATTGCTGGAGCAATGGCTCCGCGACGGCGAAGCCGTCCTCGTCGATGTCCGCGAGGACTTCGAGCACAACACCGAGAAGATCGAGGGCGCGGTCAACCATCCGCTCTCGAAGTTCGATCCGGAGATGGTCCGGGGTCGGTGGGATGGCAAGCGCATCGTGTTCCACTGCCGATCAGGCAAACGATCAAGGGAGGCAGCCGAACGCTTTTGTGATGGCTCGGGCCCGACCTTCCACCTCGCCGGCGGGATCGAGGGGTGGAAGGCCTCGGGTCGGCCGACCCAACGTCCCAGTTCGGCGCCGAAGATCGACGTCATGCGTCAGGTGCAGATGACCGCGGGTTCGCTCGTGCTCATCGGTGTCATTCTCGGCCTATCGGTCTCGCCGTGGTTCCTTGGCCTCTCCGCATTTGTCGGCGCCGGCCTCGTTTTCGCCGGTGCCAGCGGCTGGTGCGGAATGGCCATGCTCCTCTCGAAGATGCCCTGGAACCGGGGCGCCCCGGCGAGTTCGTGTTCGCTGTAGCAGCAAGCCGATACTCGGGCAGGACGCGCAAGCAGGAGTGAGCCTTTGATCTACGCTGTCATCGGAGCGCTCGCCATCGGGCTCTCGCTCGGTCTGCTCGGCTCGGGTGGCTCCATCATCACCATCCCGGTCTTGGTCTACCTGCTCCACCATCCGGACAAGGTGGCCATTGCCGAGTCGCTCGCGATTGTCGGCGGCATTGCGCTCATTGGGGCTGCCCAATACGCCCACGCCAAGGCCATCGCATGGAAAATGGTCGCGCTCTTCGCCATACCGGGCATGATCGGCTCGGTGCTCGGCGCCTGGATCGCTGCGGGCGTGCCCGGCTTTGTCCAACTGCTCGTATTCTCCGGCGTCATGCTTGTCGCCTCGTGGAAAATGTGGCAACGCTCGAAGGGCAAAGCACCAGCCCCAGCATCATCGGAACCGGCGGACGATGCACACGATGAACCCCACTGGGCGCTCATCGGCCTGCAGGGATCATGTGTCGGCGTGCTGACCGGGTTCGTCGGTGTTGGTGGGGGGTTTCTGATCGTCCCGGCTCTGGTTCTTTTTGCCAAGTTGGACATGAGACGGGCCATCGGCTCAAGCCTGGTCATCATCACGCTCAACTCCGTCACCGCTCTGTTCAAGTATCAGCACACGCTCGAATCCATCGGCCAATCAATCGACTGGTCAACCATCGGTCTGTTTATCCTCATCGGGACCGCCGGCAGCATCGCCGGCAAGCACCTCAATTCCAAGATCAAACACACGACACTCCAGCGGGGATTCGCGGTTTTTCTGCTCGTTATGGCTGCATTTATCGTCTTCAAAGAAGTCCGGAAGCAGTTGAACACCGAAAACACCTCACCCCAGCAGCAATCCCAGCATGTGGCTTGGGCATTCCAAGACCATCCAGCACAGGAGATTCCAGATGAATGAAGGACCAGCAGATCGGGTCATCCGTGTGATCGTCGGGCTCGCTCTCGCAGCCGTCGCATGGTTCATGCTCGGCCTTGGCGATGGCGAGATCCTCGGCATCGTGGCTGTCGCTGTCGGAGCCATCCTTTTCCTGACCGGCGTGACAGGATTCTGCCCGGCGTACAAACTCGTCGGCCTCAGCACCTGCCCGCTGAAAAGAAACAAAGACTAAGAGCCGGACCCCGCGGATCAACGCTCGAAAAGTTCATCGGTGATCGGTTGCGGTGCGCGCACCCCGAGATGGTCCGCAGCCGCCTGTGTCAGCATCCGACCGCGCCGGGTCCGGGCCAGGAAACCGGTCTGGAGGAGGAAGGGCTCGACCACGTCTTCGAGTGTGCCCGGGTCTTGGTTCATGGTAGCCGCGACCGCTTCGAGCCCGACCGGCCCGCCGCCATAGACCTTGGCGATCGTGCCGAGGTATGCACGATCGAGCTCATCCATCCCGAGTTCGTCGATCCCTTCAAGGCTGAGCGCAAGCTCGACGACATCCTTCGTCACGCGCCCGTCGGCCTTGACATCCGCATAGTCGCGTACTCGGCGGAGAAGCCGATTGGCAATGCGGGGCGTTCCCCGGCTCCGCTCGGCGATCAGGCCCAACGCGTCCGTCGGAGGGTCGGCCATCTCGAGCAACTCGCCGGAGCGGATCAATATCGTCAGCAAGTCCGATGAATCATAATACTGAAGGTGGTGCACGAGCCCGAACCGCGACCGCAGGGGCGAACTCAGAAGCCCCGCGCGCGTCGTGGCCCCGATCAACGTGAACGGCTTACACCGGATCTGCACCGTCTGGGCGTGCAACCCCGAATCAATCGTCACATCGATCCGGAAATCCTCCATCGCCGGATACACAAACTCCTCGACCGCGATCGGCAAACGATGGATCTCATCAATGAAGAGCACGTCGTTGGTTTCAAGTCTCGTCAGTGTGGCAACGAGATCCGTCCCACGCGCCAACGCCGGCCCGGACGTGGTGTGCACCTTCGAGCCCATCTCGTTCGAGATCACATGCGCCAGTGTCGTCTTGCCGAGCCCGGGTGGGCCGTGCAGAAGCACGTGCTCCATCGGCTCGCCTCGACGCCGGCCGGCCTCGATCGCAATCGACAACCGCTCGATCAGCTCGCGCTGGCCGACATACTCCTCGAGCCGCGTCGGCCGAAGCACATTGCCCGCGTACTCCGCATCGGCGGGTTGGGTCTCCGGGCTGGTCAGGCGTTCCGTCGCCATGGTCGACAATCCGATTCAGCGGCCAGTATCGGCGACGCCGTCCGGCTCCTGTGTTGGATCGGTCCTCGGCAGCAGCCCCGGCGCACACGCCAGGTTGTACGCCGTCACCGCTGCATTCGTGCTCGACTGCACAAGATACTCCTCGATCGCAAGATCAATCCGGTCGTGCTGCGTGTGCCAGCCATACCCGTAATCCGCACGCCCGACCTCATCCCAGAAGAACCCCGGCACGCCGACCTTGTTGAACGAAGCATGGTCCGAGCCGCCGCCCTGCGCGATGCTCTCGACCGTGCGCACGTTCACGTTCAGATACCCGGCCAGCGCATCGTTGTCGGGATTGTCATCGTTCAGCAGCCGGTCGTGGTCGGTCTGACTGAAGAAGACGCCGTTGGTCGGTGCGGTCGCTGCAGCCAGATAGTCCTGCATGTACGGCGGGCACGGAATACCTCCCTCATAGTTTGTCCCGCCATCGTCGACAAAGACCGCAGAAATCTTCGCCCGCTCCTCATCGCTTAGGCTCGCGACATAGGCTGCCGACCCGAGCAGGCCCTGTTCCTCTCCCGTCCAGAGGATGAACCGGATTGTGCGCTTCGGCTCGGCTCCGACAGCCGCCAGAATCCTCGCCGCTTCGAGCGTCACAGACGACCCCGTGCCGTTGTCCGTGGTGCCCTGGCTTCCCGGCCCGTTCCACGAATCCAGGTGCGCCGAAACAATCACCACCTCGTCGGGCCACTCCGTCCCGGGGATCTCAGCGATCGTGTTGTACATGTTGAACGGACCATCCGTGATCGTGTGCTTCAGGTCGAACTCGACCCACACATCCTGACCGTCCGCCAGGTCCGAGTTGATGTACCGATAGTCCGAATCTCGGATGCTCACCTCCGGATCGATCCCGACACGCTCCATTGAAATCTTGAATAGATCCATTCCGCGCTCGATCGAGGTCGTCCAGACCCGTTCGTCCCGCGAACTCGAAATGAACCCCGCCGGCCCCTCCGAGAGCACGTGGTACATGATGTACTCATCCGGATTAAACTCCTCCGAGACTTCCTCTTTGGTCATCTTGATCGTGTAGACCTCGTCGCCCTCGCCAAAGCTGTCTTCGATCGCGTTGCCCACGATCTCGAACGTCGTCGGGCGGACATCCTGAGGCGTCTGCCAGTCAAAGCTCAGCACGCCATCCTCATACGTTGCGTTGTCCAGCGGGCTCTCGAACCCAAAGGCGGGAAACGAAATGACCCCAGTCGGCGTACCTGATTCATCAATCAGTACATCCATTGCCAGATCGGTCGTCCGACCCGGAATGGCCGGACCCGTGATCGTGCCGCTCCAAATTCCGCTCACACCATCCTGCGGGTAGGTGAACACCTTGGGCAGCTCCGGTTCCCGGCCGGCTGCGATCGCCCGACGCATCTCGTGACGGAGCCGATGCCGAGCCCGCAGTTGGCCTCCGACCCCGCGGATCCCCTGCCGACCACCCTGATACCGCGAGTGCAGCACCCAGGCGCCGCCGAACGTGCCCTTGGCCGCTTGCAGTTCCTCGATCGTCTCCGGCATGCGCACGACCCGGCCCCGTACCGGGCCATCAGTCCCCGCAGACCAACTCAGCGTCGTAAACTCAAGCTCGCGAGCATGTTCAAAGCTCTCGTCGTCATCGCCGGTCTTGCGAAGCACCGCACCCGTCGATGGCCCGCGGTCGAATCGAACCGTGGCTTCGCCCCAGGGGCGGACCTCGACGTTGCTCAATCCCCACGCCCGAAACTGGTCCGCCGCCCAGAAATTGGCCTCTTCGACATTGGAAGAAGCCGTCAGCCTCGCCCCGATATCCAGACAAAGGTGCCGAAGATGGTCCATCACATGGTTGTCCGATTTCCCCTCTTCGAGGATCGCCCGGACGACCTTGGGCTCGCCCATGCGGATTTTCGGCACCGCCTGCACCTGCCCGTCGATCACGGCGTAGGGCCCGTCGTTGACGGCTGCCTGCGGGATTTTCCCCCCAGACTCCATCACCGGGCCCGAAGACGAGCAGCCCGCAATCAGGCCCAGCACAAGCCCGGCCGATACGGCATGAACGAACTGAATAGAACTCATATGTCGGTGGTTGGTCATCGCAGGCCTCCGGAGTGTTCCCTCCAGATACTAGCTGATCGCACCGAGGCATGACACGATCCATATCGCTGCGGATACGATGAACGAAAGGAACCCGGCAATGGAGTACCTCGAACGATTCATCGAAGCCTTGGCCGACATCTTCCGTGATGCCGGGCTCTGGCTCATTCTCGGCTTCTTCATCGCCGGCCTGCTCCAAGCCTTCATCAAGAAAGAACTTCTGGCCAGGCACCTCGGTCGGCCGGGCGCCGGGTCTGTTGTCAAGGCCTCGCTCATCGGCATCCCGCTGCCCCTCTGCTCGTGCAGCGTCATCCCGGCCGCCGCTTCACTCCGTCAATCCGGCGCCTCCAAAGGGGCTTCCGCAGCCTTTGCCGTCTCTACACCAGAGATCGACGTTCCGGCGTTCTCGCTCACATGGGCGCTGCTCGGCCCGATCATGGCGATCGCCAGGGTCATCGCCTCCGGCGTTTCCGCCGTCGTCGTCGGCATCATGATCGATGCCACGGACCGCACCGACACGCCACCACCCAACCCGGAGCCCGCCCCCAAGCCGACCTCAGAAGCGACCGGCTCGTGCTGTTCTCACAACTCCTCCGCGCCGGACACGGCCCCAATGTCAACAAAGATCAAGTCCGCACTGCGCTATGGCTTTATCACGCTGCCGAAGGATCTTGTCATGTGGCTCATGGTGGGGCTCATTATTTCCGCCGCCGTCACCGCCTTCGTCCCCTCATCGTGGCTCGCCGGATCGGTCGGCACGGGATTGCCCGCGATGTTCGCGGCTCTGGCCTTCGGACTCGTCGTCTACATCTGCGCCACCGGCTCAACACCAATGGCTGCCGCTTTGGTCGCCAAAGGGCTCGGGCCCGGAGCCGCCCTTGTCTTTCTTCTCGCCGGCCCGGCAACCAACCCCGCCACCATGGCCTGGATCCTCAAAGACCTCGGCTCCCGGGCGCTCGTTGTCTACCTCACCACGATCGGCATCGTTGCCATTGCCTCGGGGCTGGCGCTGGAATGGGCACTTGCTGGCACGTCGCTCGCCGGCACGACGGACACAGGACATGCCCACGGCTCGGCTTTTCAGGCCTTGGGGGGCGTGATCCTCGCTGGAATCCTGACCTATGCCCTGATTCAGAAACTGGCTGACAAATTCGGAAATCGCGAGCGTGTTTCGTGCTGCTCAACCGAATCGACGCCCGAAACATCGGCTTCGTGCTGCTCCTCGAGCAACTGTCAATGCCATCAGAGTTAGACACTGCTCGGGCAACCGGAGTACATTCGTGAGGGGATCTCCCGCTCGACATCACGATGCGACCCGCTCGCCATGATCTAACCCATCGGTAATCCTTTGGATCGCCATATTTTGGATAATTCCTGAAGCGAAGTCCGAACCCACCGTCGGCCGCCGGGAAGCTCCTCCCGCGAGATGCTCCCATCAGGATCGATATACTTGACGATCACCGGGCTGTCGTGCGAGACGCTTGTTTTGTGGATCCATCCACCCGGATTGTCCGGGTCATGCCGAATCGAATCGTGCCGAAACGTCACAGCCGAGGCATCCGAACGGTACGTGTAAAACGCCACATCGCCCGTTGCCCCGGTCTCGGCCAGCAGAGACGGCAGGATCAAAGCCGCCGAGATCGGCAGGTATCCATCTTCCTTGATCTCCAGTTTCAAGGTGTCGCCTCCGCCGGACGGGTCAGCCGTCGTCACGAGCAGCTCCTCGAACCCGTCCCGCGCGCCGACCTCTGTGTATGTCGTTGAC